>JAYVOE010000097.1:0-3642 GCA_043758065.1 Spartobacteria bacterium
TGACAAACGCCTCATTTCCTACACCGGTAACTACACCGATTTTCTGACCCAGCGCGACGCCGCTTACGACCAGCAACTCGCCGCATTCAAAAACCAACAGAAGGAAATCGAGAATCTCCAGGAATTTTACGATCGTTTCCGTCAGGTCGCGTCGAAAGCTTCGCAAGCCCAGAGCAAGATCAAGCAGATCGAGCGGATGGAGAAAATCGAGAAACCGCTCCCGCCGAAAAAGCCATTCCGGTTTCATATCCCTGAGCCTCCACGCGGCGGTCAACGCGCCATTTCCCTCGAAGGAATTCACCAGGCTTACGGCGAACACAAGGTTTACACCGGACTCGACCTCACCATCGAACGCGGCGAACGCACCGTCCTCGTCGGCCCTAACGGCGCGGGCAAATCCACCTTGATGAAGATTCTCGCAGGCAATCTCGAATTCCAAAAGGGCACGCGCAACCTCGGGCACAACGCCGTCATCGGCTACTTCTCGCAATATCGCGCCGACACGCTTAACCCCGATGCTTCGGTTTTAGACGAAGTCCTCGCCTCCAACGGCGAGCTTCGCGAAGACGACGCGCGCGGCATTCTCGGCTCGTTCCTTTTCCGCAAAGACGACATCTACAAGAAAACCAAGATCCTCAGCGGCGGCGAAAAAAGCCGTCTCAATCTCATCAAATTCCTCGTCAACCCGCCGAACCTCCTCCTCATGGACGAGCCGACGACGCATCTCGACATCCACACCGTCGAGTCGCTCATCCTCGCTTTGGAAGCCTACGCCGGGACGCTCGTCTTCATCAGCCACGACGTGCATTTCATCCGCAAACTCGCCAATCGCGTCATCCACGTAAACAACGGCACGATCAAGAGCTACCCCGGCGGCTACGATTATTTCATCGAGAAAAGCCAGTTCGCCGACTCCCGCGCTGCGCTCACGGCCGAGTAGAATTCACTCAAACTCCGCCAGAGCCAAAGCGAGTGATTCGACTGGAAGTCCGATGACATTTTCTAGCGAGCCTTCGATGTGCTCGATAATCTCGTCGCGATATTCCTGCGCGGCGTAGGCTCCAGCTTTGTCGAGCGGATTGATTTTTTGCAGGTAACTCCGAATCGAATCTGGCTCGAGCGCATGAAAAGTGACGTCGCTAATTTCGGTAAACGCCACGATATGAAACGGATGCAGTCGCGTCACCCAGACGCTGGTGAGCACTTGATGCGTGCGACCGCTGAGCCTGCGAATCATGCGTTCCGCCTCGTCGAGATCGCTGGGTTTTCCGAGAATTTCGTTGTCGATCGCGACAACCGTATCAGCTCCGATAACGATGGAAGTCGGCTCAAAAACGGCCACCGCGTGCGACTTCCGTTTCGCATTCAGCAGGGACAATTCCCGCGGGCTGAAGTGCCCGGCAACACTTTCCTCAACGCCCGGCGGCACGATGCGAAATTGGTAGCCGAGATTCGTCAGCAACTCGATCCGCCGCGGCGAAGTCGATGCCAGCACGAGGTCCGCAGTCCACGGAGGCGACTCGGTGTGAGGAGCGTCCGGAGTTTTCATGCGAGGAGAGTCTATTGAGCGGAAGGCGGAAGCGTGGGCATCGTCAGCGGCTTGTAATCCGCAGGCGGCGCAAAATCACTGGCGGGCAAATCCTTTTCCTCGATCGTTTTCATCGTGCTCGTGCCGGTGAGTTTGCCATTCATTTCCACGACGCTTTTTAGCGGCAAACCGGGAAGCTCGCTCATGTCCATTTGCAGCTGCGGACTCATCTGCCCGATCGGCCCTTTTCGCATCGCGTCCATCGCCTGGATAAAGGCCTCGTAATGCGGGAAATCCTTCGCGATCCACAAGTGCGAAACCACCTCGCCTTGAGTAAAAAGATATTCCTCCGTGTCGTAGCCGTTGATTTTCTGATGATTGCCCAGCGCCTTCAGAAGGGGCTTTTCAGTCGGAGCTTTTTTCGCGGCAGCGGGCATCATGGATTTGATCGTGTCCATGTTCATCGACATGAACATTTTCTGGTCGTGCATCAAGGTCTTCATTTCACCCGAACTGCTATCAACCAGCATGCTCATTTGGGGGTTCAAATCCATCCGCAACATCGTGCCCTTCGTCTTCAACGTCATCGTCATTTGCTGCCCCATGGCATCGACATCTTGCACGACGACGAGGTCCGCGCGCAGGGCGGTGACGGAGAGGAGGAAAAACGCCAGCGAACGCAGAATCATGGCATCAAGCTACACCCGCAGCGTGCATTGCGAAACGCAAAAAGTGAGCGGAGTTCCAGTCTATTCTGGCTTCAACAGCAGCGTCAGATCGGTGCGATCGCCCTTGGCAAAATTGCGTCCGGTGTGACGGAAAATTTTCCAAGTCGGATCGAGCAAAGGAAACGCGGCGGGCACCTGATTCGTCGGGCAAATGTAGAAGCGCGCACCCGGTTTTTGCATCCACGCGGCGGCTTTCCGCGAGTCCACTTTGGAGTGGAAACCGCGAACCGTTTTTCGGAATGACCACACCAAGCTCGGCTCAACAAATTCGATGCTGGCGAATTCCATTTCCGGTTTCAAAAACGGCGCACTCTGCGCTGCCAGCGAAGGTGCTGGAAAAAGTGGTGCCGCCAACGGAAATCCGACGAAGAAAATAGCTAGTAACAGCGCCGCGGTCGCGATGGAAAATGAGCGGAGTTGCATCGGATTCACCACGCCGCCGACGAGGATCGCTAGCATCGGAAACGCGGGCAGCGTGTAATGCGGCAGCTTGGTTTTCACGAGCGAAAACACCACAAAATAGAGCGTAACGTTGAGCAGCAGATAACGCGACGACGGTTCCGCCCAGAGCGTTTTCGTTTGCCGAATGAGTCGCGGCAAAAACCACGACCACGGTGCGAATGACGCGAAGATTGTCAGGAAATAGAACGGCAGCGTTCCGACGTATCCGAGCACGCCTTTTGCGCCGTGGCCTTCCATCGTGGCGACCGATCGGCCGACGACGTGTTTACCAATGCCGACTTGGAAAAACGCGCCGTTGGTTCGCTGCAACGCCGGAATTCCCCAGAGCGCGACGAGCCCGAGCATCACGACGACGCCAAGCACAAATGCGGCGGCGGTTTTTTTTGAGCGGAGTTGCATCGCTATCGGGACGAGCGGCAGCCAGGCGATCGGGCCTTTCGCGAGAAATCCCAGAGCCAGTGCGCCGAAGCAAATCGCCCACCAACGGACTCGCAGTGTATTGGTTTGGACTTGGAGCCACTGCCATCCGGCCCACGAGGCGAGCACGACGAAAAAGACGAGCAACATGTCCGCAACCGCCGCCTTCGCATGCAGCGCGACTTGCAGGCAAAGCGTGAAAATTAGAGCGGAGTTCCATCCCAATCTCGCGTCCCGAAGCTGCGTTCCCCAAGCCAGCAAAATCACGGCGACCCCCGCCGCAGCGAGCACGGAAGCCAGTCGTGCGGCGGCTTCGTTTTCACCGAAAAGACGATACGCCGAACTTTGCAGCCAATAGGTCAGCGGCGGTTTGTCGAAGCGATATTGATTGTTAAAATACGGCACGACGAAATCCTGGCGCTGCAACATTTCCCTCGACGCCTCGGAGAAACGCGGCTCGTCGCGGTCGATCAACGGCAGCGACCACGTTCCCGCAAAGTGAAACGC
>JAYVOE010000098.1:0-10464 GCA_043758065.1 Spartobacteria bacterium
CTCGACCTGATCTCCTTCCCTCGTTCCCAAGTTTTACTTGGGAACGCACTTGTCCCCGAAGCTCGGCTTCGTAAGTGTCTGTCGCATCCGCATCAGCAAGCGATTCCGCTTACCAATGAAGTTGGAGCAGAGGCAGTGCAACTGCCGGGACAGGTCACTACCACCTCTTACGAAGTGTCCGCTGCAGCATTTAGTCACGTCCTAGCAGGGAACAACCCGGGAAAAACCATTCCGATAAGCGTAGCAAAAACGAAAAGCAGAATGAATACCGCCAAGAGTATCTGGCCGTGCCGCCTCGCTCCCCGCGCCTTGGAGCAACAAAGTATGATAGGGCACACGATGAGAGGAATGATGAGGAAGTAGCCGATATACGGTAAGAATAAGCCGGGAAGAAGAAACCACGACGAGACGATGAGCTTGAGCGGAAGGACGGACTTATCCAGCAGATAGGTGTCTTCGTATTGTTGTTCCTCCGCCTTCTCGACGAGGTGGATTCCAAGAGTGCGCGTGCCGTATGTGGCGACCAGCACGAGAATGAGCTGTCCGAACATTGACCACATACCTTTGAAAGCGGTTGCGAGCAGCGCGATGGGAAGGACACCGATACCGCCGAGGAAAAGCCCGATAAACAAGGCGACACCACCCCAAAGATCGTAGGTGAGCAACAGACTCCAGACCCACAAAGTGGTCCCGAATACATAAGAGACTATGAAAAAGCCGAGACCGGCATGGCCGCGGGTCTCCCTAAATGCAGCCAGAGGCGCGAGGGTAAGGACACTGACCGCAAGTGAAAGCCCTGAAAGGAGAATAAGCCAAGGATAGAGTTTTTCGCTAAGCCATACGCCTCCGCGAATGAACAGCATAGCGACAAGCACAATGCCCAATATGACCGCGATACCGATGACTACGCTGCCTATTGCTTTGAGCGTCTCTTTCATTAGGAATGTGCGCTAGTGACTAACGACATCGCTGCATTTCGCTCCTTGTTATCTGTTCGGCTTTCATGGGACTTGAAATAGACATCATAGCAAAGATAAAGCGTAAGAAAAATGATCGCCCACGTGAGACCTATAAGCCATCGGGTAAGTCGAATTACGGCGCGAGTCTGAATGTCTGCTTGAGCGGAAAGTGCGCAAAGCAGTGAACCGAATCGGGCCATCGTTCTGGAAACCGTCATCTCGCGACTGCGACTTTGGTCATCGAGAGATTCATCGTGAATGTCGATTAGAAGATGTGAAATCTCCTTCTGCAAATCTCGCGACGCTTCAGTTCTGGCCGTTTCACGCTTGTGTTCAAACCACGGAACAAGTGTCGCCTGATCTTTGTTTATCTTCGGCCAATGTTCGTGAAGAAACCTTAGAATCTCTTTGCAATCATCACTCATAAGCTATGTAAACAAAAACTAACGAACTCAGTGAAAACGGCTGGAGGAAGCGGAAGAAAACTCATTCGGTGGGGGTGATGGTGCGTTGAAATCAATCCGTCAGCGGCCTATCAGTTGGTAGGAGGAAAGCTTTTCTAACTGTGGTGATGCCTTTTAGGCGCCACGGGTAGGCTTGGTCGGCGGCTAGTTGGATTTGACGGCGGAGTCCTGCTAACATGTCGATGTTAGTCTGCACTTTTTCCAGGAGGCCGGAGGCCAGGTCTTGCTGGGTGCCTTGGGCGGCGTCTTTGGCTCCGTAGGTGTCGATCGCGGTGGCCAACGCGGCGATGGTGTCGGCTTTAACGCCGAGCAAAGTGTCGAGTGGAGCGGCGTTGTTCGGGCCGGGGCTGAGGCGGGCGAGGACGCCACGGCAGACGAGGGTGACTTCTTCGAGGCCGAGGTTGGCGAGAGGTTCGCCGATGCCGTAATTTTTCCGCAGGGGTTCGTCAGCACCCTGAAATTTACGTTTGGCGGCGGTCTGGATGGGGGAGAGGACGGCGATGAGGGCGTCGCGGGCGAGGATTTCTTGTTTGGTCATGCTTTTGCGTCCGGTGCGGGCGCCTTGCATGAGGCCGAGGTCGGTGGTGATGCTGTCGGCGAGGGTGACGATCTGGGTGGGCAGGGTGGAATCCATCTCGACGTCGGCGAGGCCAGCGGTGTAACGGCTGTCGATAGCGGATTGGGCGACTTTGCGGGCGTCTTTGAGTTCGTTGAGGAACTGGCGGTTGTGGTCGCCACGGAGGCGTTTGGGGGTTGCTGGGGTTGGGTTGACGGGTGGTGTGGTGTCGGGCATAAAAAAATGAGTGGAGTTAGATGGATATGGCGGTTGATAACGGGTTTTTTGAGCGGAGTTAAATAGGACTCTTAAGTGGCTGATGGCTGAGTGTTTACAGAAATTGGCAGGGCGAAAACATTGAAGATTAGCGTGGCAACATTCGCTGTTGAGGCGGCACCATTGCGAGTTTGCGCGGCAACGTTTCCAGCCAAGGCGGCAACGTTTCGGATTAAGGCGGCAACGTTGGAAATGAGGGCGGTGATGCCGGGCGACGAGTCAGCCACATTGCGCTGGAACTCGGATGTTTTCGCGGTGGAGGCAAAAAGCGGGTGCGTCATGGCGTTTGCAAGCGGACGAGGAGGAGGTTTATCCGGGGTTCCGACCAATATCCAGCGTTTTAAGCATTTATTTTCAGCGGGTTTACGGAAAAGGATGCGGGCTCGTGGCGGAAGTCTACGCGTTCTGGTTCCCAAGTTGCACTTGGGGACAACTTTGTTTTCGCAGCTTGGCTGCTGGGGACTTCCCGGATTGAAGTAAAATCTGGCAGTAAAACTGCCGGGACACTGACATTCCCAAGTGGAACTTGGGAACGAGGGTGATGGAACTTGGGAACGAGGGTCGATCCTACTCAGCGGGGCCGCGATGGGGGCCGCGATGGGGGCGACGCTGGTGAATGACGCTGCGGCGTTGGCCGATTAGACCGCGAGGAGCTCTCGCCAGCGGGTGAGTTCGCTCTGGATGTTGTCCGGGGACGGCGCGCCGATGCTTTTGCGAGCGGCCAGGGAGGCTTGGGGGTTGAGGATTGCGTAGATGTCTTCCTCGAATGCGCTGGAACTCGACTGAAAATCGGCCAGCGTGAGGTCGGCGAGGCCGCAATGGCGTTCGTTGCAGAGGGCGACGAGGCCGCCGACGATTTCGTGGCTGTGGCGGAACGGCACGCCGCGTTTCACGAGATAATCGGCGAGATCGGTGGCGATGAGGTTCCAATCGTCGGCGGCGGCGGCCATGCGGGCGGTGTTGACGCGCGCTTCGGACATCATGCCAGCGAAGACTTCGAGGGCGTTTTTGATGGTATCGATGGAGTCGAAGATGGGTTCTTTGTCCTCCTGCATGTCGCGATTGTAGGTCATGGGCAGGCCTTTCAACGTGGTGAGCAGGGAGAGGAGATTGCCGTAGAGGCGTCCGGTTTTTCCGCGGGTGAGCTCGGCGACGTCGGGGTTTTTTTTCTGCGGCATAAGGCTGCTGCCGGTGGTGTAGGCGTCGCTCAGGGTGACGTAGCCAAATTCGGCGCTGGCCCAGAGGATGACGTCTTCGCTAAGGCGCGAAAGGTGCATGCCGATGAGGGCCACGGCATTGAGGAGTTCGACGGCGAAATCGCGGTCGCTGACGGCGTCCATGCTGTTGTGGGTGACGCTGTCAAAGCCTAACAATCCGGCTATATATTCGCGGTCCAGAACGATGGTGGAACCCGCGATCGCGCCCGAGCCGAGTGGGAGCGAATTCATCCGGCGCGCGGTGTCGGTAAGGCGCGAGTCGTCGCGGGAAAACATCTCGATGTAAGCGAGCAAATGATGCGCGAAAGTGACGGGCTGGGCGCGTTGCAAGTGCGTGTAGCCCGGCAAAATGGCGTCGGCGTTTTTTGAGGCGAGTTCCAATAGGCTCTGCTGCAACGTGCGGAGGGCGTCTTGAATGTGGACGATTTCGTCGCGCAGATAGAGCCGCAGATCAGTGGCGACCTGGTCGTTGCGGGATCGCGCGGTGTGGAGTTTCGCGCCAGCGGCCCCGATGCGCCGGGTGAGCTCGGCCTCAATGTTCATGTGGACGTCTTCGAGCGCGGTGTCCCATTGGAAATTTCCGGCGTCGATGTCGGCTTCGATGGCTAGCAGGCCGGTTTGAATCGAATGGAACTCGACTGAAGTTAGGAGCCCGGCCTTTTCCAAGGCCGAGGCGTGCGCGATGGAGCCGCGGATGTCGTGACGATACAATCGCCAGTCGAAGGAGATGGATTCCGAGAACGTGCGGAGAGAATCCGCCGTCGATTGCTTAAAACGTCCGCGCCACATAGAAAATTACGCGCGATAAATAGCGTGCGTGCCGATATCCACGCTTACAGCCCGGTTTTGCTCAAGATAAAAGACGGCTCTCAAGTCGGGTTCAATCCAAACGGAATAGATCGTTTTACCATAGAGCGCTGAAAGCTTGTGGATTTTATGAGTCTTTAGCCGGGGATCAAACGGATCCATTTTGAAGATGTGGAAGGCCTCTTTGGCAGAACGCTTCTGCTGGGCGCTCAGTCTTGATAAGGCTTTGCGGAAGGCATGTGTGGCTAGGAATTGATAGGCCACGCTAATCCAATTCCTTGAGAGCTTCTTCAAGGTCCAGAAACTCGTCGCGACGGGCTGCCTCCATGCTTTCGCGGAAGGAGTCGGGTATATCGGCGAATTGTGTGAGTTTCTCGATTAGCAATTCCCGCTCAGAACTGGGAAGTGCCTCGATTTCGTGGAGAATGTCAGAAACGCTCATCGGCCATTAAATTAACATGTTCACTGCCGGTGACGAGCCGTTTCTCCTGATCCAGCGAGGAAGTGATCATGGAAGCAACGGATTCTGTGTCTTGAGCAGGCTGGTCTGACGATGGATGCGCCGAGCGTCAAAGAAAAACTGAGCGGAGTTAGACCGGAATCAGGCGTTTTTGGCAACTCCCAACGCGTTGTAACTCGTCGCAGTGCGCTTCGATGCGGATCATTTTCGCCTCGGGCGAGAAGCCGAGCCGCTTGGAAATGCAGTCTTCCATGGTGTTGATCCCGATGTCTTCAAACTCGACGATGCGGTCGCAATCGACGCAGATGAGGTGGTTGTGATGCGGGTGATCGACGAAATTCGGGTCGTAGTATTTGAAGTCACGGCCGAAGTCCATTTCGCGAAGCATCCCGCTTTGGACGAGGATCGGCAGGGTGCGATAAACCGTGGCGCGAGAGACGGATTTGTCGAGTTTACGGGCCATCAAGAGGAGGTCCTCGGCGGTGTAATGTTCGTTCGTGGAAAACGCCGCTTCCACGATGGCGTCGCGCTGGGTCGTGCGGCGGAAGCCTTTTTCTTTGAGAAAAGCCTCCATGCGTTTACGAGTCTGCGGGTCCATAGCTCGACTATAATTTTCTGAGGGAATCGAGTCAACCATGGAGGAATTTAGCTACCTTGGTTAAGCCTGCAGCAAAACGTACTCGAAAATCAAGGAAATGCGGAAAATGTATTAATCAGTCGATCTTTGTTTTGCTACGAACGAATTTGCAAACTGAAGCGTTGTTTTTGGCATTGCTATATAATTCCCCAAAGTGACCCCAAGAAGCATATGCGAAAAGACAGAACGCTAAATTGTCGAAGGTCTTAATATCAAATTCGACCGCCCGCACAATAGCTACTCCGATAAAATACAAGAGCGAAATGCATGACCACGAAATCATGACACCAAAACGATTCTCGCGCTTTAGCTCTAACTTCATCCTTGCATCTAATGCCTCTACCAAACATCCCCATTCGTTATCAGAAAGATCGGGTAACCCTCTCTCATACCGCTTGATAAACTCATCATCATACGGAAGAGCATCGATGCTTAAAGCGATGGATTCTATGCTTAATTGCGACGACCATTTAATGTGCTGATGAATTGATTTAAAATTCGAACTCATAACTCTCTGTTCAGACACAGTTTGGCACGGCGAACGACTTTTAAAGCTTGAAACGCGATTTCTTCCGCGTGTCCAAGCATGGCGGCGGTGCTATCAATCATTTCTGCTGTAATGGGAACATTGCCATGGGAGATGTCATTTCTAATATTTATGAACTTTGCTAGTTTCTTTTGATCCGACAACAAACCATCTGCAATAGTTGTAAGACTAAAATCTATCGCAAATTGACGAATGTAGAATCTAGCTTTTCCTTTGTCATCCTGATTGAGGATTGATTGGTCAGCATAAGTAGCTGCCAAACGTTCGACTACGCGCCAAAAGCAGCAATATTTCTCTACCGGGTCGATCCCGCACAGCCCTTTGCGATACCAACTTGCAGCCGCTAAATAACGCGGGGCCTCACTTCGTAAGTAAACAATAGATCCAATGATCCAGTCCCATTCTGTAGGAGCAAGTATTCTATCTACATTTGTTGAGGTCCGCTGAATCCGGATGCGTTCAGCCTGTGAGTCTTCACCAGATATCAAAAATTTTAGTGGTTGCCTAGTAATGACGCTCAATAGGTCGCACAGTTGACCAAGATAAAATATGCCAGCACGTTCTGCCCCTGCTGGCGAACTTGCTGTTACGGAAAAATCTATTCCAAGTAATCCGGGTTTTTGAAGATCTCGAAGCATTATTTCTGTGAAATATTCATTACCTTGCGAGTATGACTTAAGTGCTCTTTGTACCCGTCGATGAAGATCGGGATGCGGACGCACGGGCCCATAGATAATTGATTCCTGTTGAAACTTGACTTTGTCGTTGGCGTCTAACGCCGGGGGATTGGCTGGGGTTCTGGGCATTGAATATGTTTGTAGTTAAATATAGCTATTCGTCCTTTACGAGGATCAAGAAATTGCGCGCATTATTTCTGCAAGCGAAGAGAACTTTGCAGATTACCCCGGTAATAGTCGAACCAAGGAATATCCGATTCGCGATATTGCGCTTCCGTTAACGGTATAACTCTGGATATATCATTCGTTAGTTTTCGCGATTGGACAAAATCGCACATTCTGGCAGTGACCCGCTGTGACGGGTGCGCTTCCCATTCTCCAGCACAACGTGAGTCGGGCCTCGGACCTACGGATCTGGTGATTGCATATTCTCCGAACTCGAAAACGTCCGTATCGCCATTTGAGGGACAGATCAGGCTGACCACTTCACGTAAACAGTCATCGCGACCACTCAAAATGCATTCGCGAATCAGAGCCCAGCGATCTAAAACGCGCTCCCGCAGGTGAACCTCAGGACGCAACGTGTGTGCCGTGAAATTTATTGCGAGCGTTGATTCCTGAGGCTGAACTTTTCTACCTTCCGCGTTCAGAAATGTCTGTGGATTGGCGACCCATTCACAGCCGCGACCAGCCCCTGTGGATCGCTCATGGAGGCAGTTTTTTCCATGGATTGCCAGATAGTTTTGCGGATGGGAGATCAGGGTATTGCAGACCGGATCACCAGTTAACGCATCGTGTGTGGCAGTGGAAACGCGGAGGGCCAATGGAAGAGTGGACCAAAACTCCATTGTGAAGGCTTCCGATTGATAAATCTGCACCAGCGCATCGCCTGCAGTTCGCCATTTGGTTGGAACTCCCTTGGAAAATTTCGCTGCCGAGATGATGGATAACCGTCCCAATTTCCCCGGTTCAGGTGGGTAATACAGACGTCCATCATGCGGGATGCGGAACCGGCGATTGAAGCAAATCTCCAACTTCGGCGAAGCGTTCCACTCTGGATAAGTGAAGTAGTCGTTCCAGAGACACTTTCTAATGATTCGTTTCGTCCTGTCTGCCAAGGTTTCAGCGTAGACGGTGCGCTCATCAATCATTCCAACCACCTGCTGATCGGGACGCACTCGTTCCGTGGAATAGTGCAGGCGAGATTGACCGGATTGGTTTGTTTGCGCGTTGATTTCCGGGAAAATTTGCTCCGTGAATTCATCCGCAAGAGCGGTAACATTCTGCTGGAACTCCAGGAAATGAAGAATGATGCGGTCTTGCTGAATTTCGATCATAGAATGCGGTGGCTCTCGTTAGTCTTTGTCGTTGGGAAAAATAACCTCGGGTCGGGGCTTTCCGGTGGTGTTTTGATAGGAATTGGTTTCGTAGAAATCCTTCATGCGCTGGAGTCTTAACTCATGAGGTTCGGTTTTTTCCACAGATTTCAACATGCTCTCAACTAGCGTGCGGTGTTTTGCAGCCGATCCGGTCTCTGGGGATGGTTTATCGTTTTTCATGATTAGGTTCGGAGAAAAGTGAATAGCCTCTACCTTTAGGGAAAAACCGCTTAAAAGTGGCACATTCAGCCCACAAAAAATAGCAAGTAACTGATTATAAGGTATTTATATTTTGTTGACACCTGATAAGCACCTTTGGCTTGGAGGATATTTTAAATTCTTGACCACGTCTCGGGGTGAATATTTCGCCGCCTCGCCCACGAAGCATTTAGCCACAGAGGACACAGAGGGCACGGAGTTGGGGAGAAGTTTTCAGTGGAGTTGCAATGTTATCTAACAGCGTCATTTCTCTGTGAACTCTGTGTTCTCGGTGGCTAAAAAGGGTTGTCCGCGGGGCGTTTTCGGGGTAAATACTTTGCCCTCTTCCAAAAAACTTATGAGCCAGACTCCTGCCGCAGACATCATTCATTCCATCAGTGTAGCCGCCGAGCGCGGTGAAGTCATGAACGGGGCGGAAATCCTCGTCGCCTGTATGGAACGCGAGGGTGTCGATACGATTTTTGCCTATCCAGGCGGCGCTTCGATGCCGATCCATCAGGCGCTGACGAAGTCCACCAAGATTCGCACGTTGTTGCCGCGTCACGAGCAGGGCGGCGTGTTTGCGGCGGGTGGGTATGCGCGGGCGACTGGGCGTGCGGGGGTTTGTATGGCGACTTCTGGACCTGGGGCAACCAACCTCGTCACCGGCATCGCGGACGCGTTCATGGATTCGATTCCGCTCGTTGCGATCACCGGCCAGGTGCCGCAGGCGATGATCGGTCGCGGGGCTTTCCAGGAAACAGATGTTTTTGGAATGACACTGCCGATCGTGAAGCACAATTACCTCGTCTGGGACGTGAATGAGATCCCGCGCATCGTGAAGGAAGCGTTCTACATCGCGCAATCCGGCCGTCCCGGTCCGGTGCTGATTGACGTTCCGAAAAACATCCAGAACGCTCGCACCCAGCCCATTTTTTCCGTCAATATCGACCTGCGCGGCTACAACCCAGCGCCGAAAGCCGACGACGTCGCGCTGAACGAAGTCATCGGCATGATCGCCGCCGCGAAACACCCCATGATTTACTGTGGCGGCGGCATTATTTCCGGCGAAGCCTCGGCTGAACTCCTCGAATTTGTCGAGCGCTCGCAGATTCCTGTGGCCACGACTTTGATGGGCATCGGCGGGTTCCCCGAGACGCACGAGCTTTCCCTGAAATGGCTCGGCATGCACGGCACGGTTTACGCCAATAACGCCGTCAACGAAGCCGATCTTCTCCTCGCCATCGGCGTGCGCTTTGACGACCGCGTCACCGGCAAGATCGAGACCTTTGCCGAGCACGGCACCATCGTCCACATCGACATCGACAACTCCGAGATCAACAAAAACAAGATCGTCCGCCTCCCGATCCTCAGCGACGTCAAATACGCCCTAACTCGACTCAATTCTCTCCTCGCCCAGAACGGCCACGAGCGCGTCAAGACCGGCTTCACCGCCTTCCCCGACTGGTATGTGCAGATCGACGCCTGGCGCAAAGAATTCCCCTTCTGCTTCAAGGACACCGAGGAACTCATCCAGCCGCAATACCCCATCCAGCTCCTTTGCGAGATGACCAAAGGCGACGCCATCATCACCACCGGCGTCGGCCAGCACCAAATGTGGGCTGCGCAACATTACGACTTCGACCGGCCCCGCACCCTCATCACCTCCGCCGGCCTCGGCACCATGGGCTTCGGACTGCCCGCCGCCATCGGAGCGAAAGTCGCGTTCCCCGACAAAGAAGTCATCGACATCGACGGCGACGGCTCGTTTTTGATGAACGTGCAGGAACTCGCCATGGCGCACATTGAGAAAATCGCCGCCAAAGTCATCATCCTGAATAACCAATACCTCGGCATGGTCGTGCAATGGGAAGACCGCTTCTACAAGAGCAACCGCGGCCACACCTTCCTCGGCGACCCGGACGACCTCGACCGCATTTACCCCGATTACCCCACGATGTGCGCCGGCTTCGGCGTCACCTGCGAACGCGTCATCCACAAAAAAGACCTTCGCGCCGCCATCCAGCGCATGTTGGATTCCAAGGAATGCTACGTCCTCGACGTCATGGTGCCCTACACGGAGCACGTCTTGCCCATGATCCCGAGCGGCGGCAGCTACAAAGACGTCATCACCGAAGGCCGCAACACCTTGCAGGCCGGCTCCGGGTTGTAGGAAACGTCAGTCGCCAGAGTCCGATCTAACTCGGATCAAAAAAACCGCCTTCTCACCGAGGCGGTTTTTTTCATTCTTTGCACAGCTTCCGCTCCTCGTTCCCAAACTGTGTTT
>JAYVOE010000099.1:0-3630 GCA_043758065.1 Spartobacteria bacterium
GGGAGCCCGATGTTAACAATGCAGGCAATCAGCGCGATGGAGGCGAGCGTCGACATCTAACATTTCCTAAAATAGAGGCACGAGTATCGTCCTCCGAACCCAGCGTTAACACAGAGTGCTTCCTCGACAGGAAATGCGCGCCGCGTCTCGACGTAGTCCAGAGTGCACTTGGGGTCGCGTGCAAAAAGGTTGATCGTAGGCGGGAGCTCAGAATGAAAAATAGAAAGCACCGTGACGGCGCCTTCCATTGCACCTGCGGCACCCATGAGGTGGCCAAAGATTTGCTTGGATGCACCGATCTGCAGCTTCTTTGCGTGGGATCCAAAGACGGATGAAATCGCCAGCGTTTCGGTGGGATCATTCAACGGAGTGGCCGAGGCATGAGCGTTGATGTATTGGATCTTCTCCCTAGGGGCTCTCGCTTTCTTGAGCGCTTGTAAAATTGCAAGCTGGTATCCCCTACCTTCAGGATGGGGATTGGTTGCATGATAAGCCTCTGAGACGCGGCCATGTGAAACTAGTTCGGCATAAATTTTCCTACCTCTGGCTTTCGCATGGCTGAGTTCTTCCAAAACCACATATGCCGCACCTTCACCTAATAAGAATCCATCCCGGTCACGGTCAAATGAGCGCATAGCTTCGTGTGGATTGCCATCACGTTCGGTCATGGTTTGCAGCTTGCAAAAGCCGGAGTGCAGTAGCTCCGTGATCCCTTCCGTACCGCCTGCTAACATGACGTCGGCTTCATCATCTGCAATGATTTGTCTAGCATAACCCATCGCATCGGCTCCCGAGGAACACCCAGAACAGTAAGTCATGGAATGACCACGAAGCTTCAAGGCGATGGAGATCGCACTGCTGCCTTCACCGAAGTAACCCCCAACAACATTGTATGGATGAATTTTTTTATAGGATGTCTGCAACGAAGCATTGGCTTTGAGCATGCTTTCCATCGCATTGATAGTACTCCCTTCGATCACACCCACTCGGGCAGGGTCGACATTTTCTGGAGTTAGACCGGCGTCGCGGTAGGCATTGCTGGCTGCCGCAAGGCTGAATTGCACCGAACGATCATAGTGCTTCGCCTTCGGGTAATTTGTGAACGCACTTACATCGAAATCTTTAACTTCAGCCGCGATCTTGGTGGGCAAATGCTCGGCATCAAACCCCGTTATTTTAGCCGCAGCGCTTTTTCCCTGGACAACGTTTAACCAGAATGTTTCCAAGTTATGGCCTGATGGAGAGATGAGGCCGACGCCTGTAACCACCACACGTCTTTCATCGCTTCGGAGTCCGGACACAATTCTAAAATTTGATCGGCAGCAAAGCCGGTGTCACGCGACGATATTCAGAATACGCGTCTCCAAATTTCGCAGTCAACTCACGCTCCTCGATCGTAATGCGCTTATACAGAACCGGGACAAATAGCAGCAGCGCTACAAGTGCACTGACCGGTGCCTGAAGGATCAGGCCGATGGCAACAATCTCCATGATCATCGACGTGTAAGCTGGATGACGCACAAATTTGAATGGACCGCTTCTAACGAATTGGTGATTAGAACGTATCTCGACATGCAAACTCCAAAACTTCCCTAGCGCTTTGATAGCCTGCCAGCGGATATAAAAAGAGAGGATGCTCACCAGAGTTCCTGCTGCAACAATCACCCAGGAAGTTGGCTTGGGAGCGTAGAAATATTCCACGATTCCGAAGAAGACTACAAACAAACCAACGAGCTTGAATAGGTTCAAAGTCCGCCCTTCTTTGATTTCGCCCGGAACGAGATCGCGCTTTTTCCAAAGCTCCATCATGCGGACAGTGTAAACGATTATCACAATCGCCACAGGAATGTATCGAGTTAGATCTAGCATAATTAGCCTGGCGGCCAGGTTAGTTTTCGGCCGGCCAGAAGGTGAATGTGCAAATGCGGAACCGCTTCGCCTGCGTCTGCTCCGTTATTCAGGACCAAGCGATATCCATCGTCAGCAATGCTAAGCGCACGTGCGATTTCTGCGGCTGTTAGCAAAAGCTTTCCTAGTAAATTGGCGTCGGAATTATCTGCCGAACCAATTCGCGTGATCGATTTCTTTGGTATGATCAAAATATGCACGGGCGCTTGCGGAGCGATGTCGTGGAAAGCAAAAACGTCATCATCCTCAAAGACGATGTCGGCCGGCAATTCACGGAGAATCAGTTTATCGAACAAGGTCATCAGCGGATGAGGATATTCACGGTCTTACGACTGGCAACAAAACTCCGTGAAAAATTTACGATTTCTTCGCGGAGAATCGCACAAGTTTCTGTGAATAATTTCACACCAAGCAATTGCTTCACGGCTGGTCCGAGGTGCGTTAACGAAACGTTGGCTAGATCCTCCTGCAACTCCCGTGAAAGTGCCTCGCCTAACAAAGTGAAAAATGCTAGCTCGTGCGCGCCGGACACCATAGCTAGTTCCATTAACGAGATATCCCGCGCCGGTCGAGTGGGAGCGAAATGAGCAGCGACCTCGGCATATCCAATCGTCGAGAGGACTTCGGAAACGGAACTTCTGAGTTCCGTCGCGGAAAGCACATTCGCCTGATATTGCGTGATGAGATAGTTAGTCACGCTGCGGGCCACGTGATCCGCCAGCCACCAATCGCGATAGCCGGCTTGGGCAGCAGCTTTCACTAAATGTTGCCGCAGCCATTCGTGACGGAAGGCAAAGACCCCGCCGTTCTCAAATTCCACCAGCGGCAATTCGTCGATGAGCGCGATCATAGTTTTTTGAAGAACTCAGTCTGCGTGACGCTGATTTTAGCTTTGTTATGAAACGTCTCGATCTCGTCCAGAAATTCCCCGATGTCTTGAAACTGCCGGTAAACCGACGCATACCGCACATAGGCGACGCCATCGATGAGGTGGAGTTTTTCCATCACCTTGGCTCCTAACAAACTCGTCGAGATTTCTTTTTCATAGCTATCGGCAAGTTCGTTGATCGTTTCATCGACTAGCTTTTCCAAAACGTGAATGCTGACGGGTCTTTTTTCGCACGCTTTCACGATGCCTTTGAGAAGTTTTCCGCGGTCGAAGGGTTCGATTCTGCCGTCTCGTTTGAGGACGCGAAAATCGTTGCGTTCAATCTGTTCGTAGGTCGTAAATCGATAGAGGCAAGTGAGACATTCCCGGCGGCGGCGGATGCTGTCGCCTTCCTTGGCCGCTCGAGAATCAATCACCCGATCTTCGATTGCGCCGCACTTGGGGCATCGCATTAGTAGGCAGGGTTCCGCAGTGTGCCACAAGATGTTGTGGTGTCAATCCTTAGGCGATGCGTTCACTGCTAGTGAATCGATTGGAACTCGGATGAAAAATCCAAGTGGTGCGCGGTGACAGGTTTGAACTGTCGACCCCTACAGTGTCAGTGTAGTGCTCTACCACTGAGCTAACCGCGCGTGGCTTTCGGTTCCACTTGGGAAACGGAGTTATTGAATATCACAATCCCATTGCCTTGCAACTCGAATCAAAATCCGGCCCGTCGCGCTTTCGCCCTCGTGGCTTAGGGAACTGCTGATTTAATCGGGCGTTATTTTTGAATCAATGAATTTCCATTTGTTTCCGGATTAGTTAGAAGTGTGGGATGGAAAACCAGTTGA
>JAYVOE010000100.1:0-25678 GCA_043758065.1 Spartobacteria bacterium
GCTCAACTGGTTTTCCATCCCACACTTCTAACTAATCCGGAAACAAATGGAAATTCATTGATTCAAAAATAACGCCCGATTAAATCAGCAGTTCCTTAGTTGCGCCACGATCAGCGTCCTTGCATAGTGTCGCCGTATGAAATCGGCCTTCGAACTCGCCATGGAGCGACTCCAAAAAAGCGCTCCGACCGTCATTCTCACCGAGGAACAAAAGGCGGAAATCGCCGAAATCGAGTCCGCCGCCGTCGCGAAAGTCGCCGAGAAAGAACTCTTTCTCCAAGGCGAAATCGACAAGGAAAAAGCCCGCGGCAACTTCACGGAAATCGATAGCTTGCAGAAGCAACTCCAGTCGGAAATCGCCCGCATCCGCGAAAACGCCGAAACCAAAAAAGAGCGCGTCCGCCAGCAAAACGTCGCCGCTCAATAAACTCAGAATCCACTGCAACTCCGCTCACTTTTTTATGCTCATCCAGGACCAGATCGACTCCGACATTAAAGACGCCATGCGCGCCAAGGCCGCCGACAAACTTTCCGTCCTACGCCTGCTCAAATCCGCGCTGAAAAACGCCTCCATCGAAAAGGGCGGAGCCGACGCCAAACTCGACGATCCCGAAGCCATGGCCGTCATTCGCAAACAGGTCAAACAGCGTCAGGATTCCATTGAAGGCTTCGAAAAAGGCGGACGCCCCGAACTCGCCGCCAAAGAAAAAGCCGAAATGGAAATCCTCAACACCTATCTGCCCAAAGCCATGTCGGAGAGCGACTTAAAAGCGCTCGTTGCAGAATCCATCGCCGAAACCGGCGCGACCAGCAAAGCGCAAATGGGCGTCGTCATGAAAGTCGCCACCTCAAAAGCGGCCGGCCGAGTCGACGGCAAAACGCTCAGCCAGGCCGTGCAAAGCGCACTTTCCTAACGGAATGGAATTCGCTGCGATCGTCGTGGCTGGCGGCAGCAGTTCGCGCATGGGCTTCGACAAATTGCGCACAGATTTGAATGGAACTCCGGTCTATTTACGGAGTCTGCAAACGCTGCAAAACTGCCCCGAAATTGGCGAAATCATTCTCGTCGCCTCCGAGAAAAACCTCCCAATCTTCCAGTCGGAGACGAGACATCTCTCGAAGTTGACTCACGTTTTGCCCGGCGGCACCGAACGTCATCTTTCCGTCGCCGCCGGACTCAAAAAGATCTCATCCGAGTTCCAATGGATTCTGGTCCACGACGCCGCGCGTCCGCTCCTTTCAGCGCGTGATCTTTCGTCCGTTCTCGCCGCTGCAAAAACCCACGGAGCCGCCAGTCTGGCCAATCCCGTCGCCGATACTTTGAAGCGAACCGACGCCGACGGCTTCGTCAGCGACTCCGTCGAACGCACCAATCTCTGGGCGATGCAGACGCCGCAAGTCTTTCGCGCTGAACGGCTTCGCACAGCTTACGAGAAAATTTTGCAGTCGAGTCAGATCGTTACCGACGAAGTATCGGCGGTTGCAAAATTGGGAGATCGAGTGAAGTTGGTCGCCGCTCTGGATTCCAACTTCAAGATCACTTTTTCATGCGACATCGCTCTGGCTCGACTCTCCCTGATCAACTCCTCCGAAACCGAAAACTAGCTCCCGTCTCCACGGTCGAGGAGGGGATTTACCAAGTCACCACGCTCCCAAACGGCGCGCGCATTGCCACAGCAGCAATGCCGCACATGAAATCCGTCACCGTCGGCGTCTGGGTCAGCGTCGGCGGACGTCATGAAGCGGCGGAGGATTGCGGCATTTCGCACTTTGTCGAGCACATGCTTTTCAAGGGAACAAAAGACCGGAGTGCGAGGCAAATCACCGAAGCGATCGAGGGCGTGGGAGGTTTTGTGAACGCGTTTACGACCGAAGATCACACCTGTTATTATGCCAAGGCGGGCGCGAAATATCTGCCGCTGCTTGGCGATGTTTTGATGGATATGGTGCGGAATTCGCAGTTTGATAACGACGAAATCGAGCGTGAGCGCGAGGTGATTCGCGAGGAGATTTTGATGTATAAAGATCAGCCGTCGCAGCACGCCGAGGAAGTGCTGACCGACCTAATGTGGCCGCGTCATCCGCTTGGACGTCCGCTGACGGGTTCCGTGGAAACGCTCGCGACTTTCAGCCGACGCAAGCTGCAGAGTTTCGTTCGCGAAATGTATAATGCCTCGACGATTCTCATCACCGTGGCCGGAAACGCCACACACGCCGAGGCGCTCGCCGTGTTGCAGCCGCTCGTTTCCAAGATCAAAGCTGGGCCGGTTCCGAAATTTCAGAAATGGATGGCACCCAAATGGAAACCGGTGATTCGCGCAGTCGAGGACGACACGGAGCAATCGCACCTCGCGCTCGGCGCGCATTCGGTTAGCCGACGCGATCCACATCGCTTTGCAATGAAACTTCTCAGCGTCATCCTCGGCGAAAACATGAGCAGCCGGCTCTTTCAGCTCCTGCGCGAGACACACGGACTTTGCTACTCGATTCAGTCGGAAACGATGTGCCTCGAAGACACGGGATTGGTTTCCATTTCGGTCGGACTCGACTCAGAAAAAGTGGATAAAGCTGTGCGTTTGATGGTGCGCGAGTTTCGCCGACTGGGTGAAAAAGACGTGCCGGCGCGGGAGCTGCGCCAGGCGAAGGATTATTACATCGGGCACAACGAACTTTGCCTCGAAAGCACGACGCATCATATGATGTGGCTCGGCGAAACGATTCTCGCCTACGGGCGCGCGGTCGATCCGTCGGAAGTGCAGCAACGCATCGGGGCCATCACGGCTGCTGAAGTCCGTGCCGTTGCCGCAAAAGTGCTCGATCCGAGTCGCATCGGAGTCGCCATGGTCGGGCAGGGGCTCGACGCGGCGCGAGTGCAGGCGTTGTTTAACTAGCTAGCTAATATACGGATTGGTTTTCCGTTCGACTCCGATCGTGGTCGCGGGACCGTGGCCGGGAAAAACCTTCACGTCGTCGCCAAGTGGCAGGACTTTGTTTTTGATTCCAGTTAGAAGCAAATCACGGTCGCCACCGGGCAAATCCCAGCGCCCAACGGAGCCCGCAAAGAGGACATCGCCGCCGTAGAGTTCCTTCGAACTCGGATCAAAAAAACAAAGACTGCCCGGACAATGTCCTGGAACCAGCAACACTTCGAAGGAGCGCCCTAGATACGTTTCTGAAGCGGATTCCTCGATGTGAAATCCGCCCGCAGTGAGCGGTTCCACCTCGAGCTCGAAGCCATAACGCTTGAAAAACGTCGGGTCTTTCAACATTTCCTCCCCATCGCGATGATACCCGACTGGAATTCCAAACGCCTGCTGAATGCGCGCCGCGTCCAAAATATGATCCACATGGCCATGCGTCAGCAGCAGCAGATCGATGCGGTAACCTTTCCGCTGGAGCCATTCCAGCGCTCCGGCAGGGGCATCGATCAGAAGATTTCCTTCTGGGGCCGACAAATAAAAGCAGTTCGTATCGAACACTCCGCCGGTAAATGAGTCAAAGTCTGGCATAAAATAGTGATTGGAGTTTGAGCGGACTCACCGGCATAGCCAATTGCATTTCAAGATAAATCTGTCACGGTTCTCAAATAGCAAAAAATGATTCCACTTTCATTCCGGTCTGCCGCCACCCTCGCCGCAATCTGCGGCTTTTCTTTTTCCTCGATTCAAGCAGCCAGCGAGCCCGATAACGGCCAGGTCGCGCTGACGGTCGCCAAGTTGTTGGAGCAAGGGCAATATACTCAGACGAAATTTGACGACGCGATGTCGGCCAAAGTGCTGGATCGCTACATTGAGGATCTGGATTACGCGAAGTTGTTTTTCACCGAAGATGACGTGGCGAATTTCCGCAAGCAGTATGCAACTCAACTGGACGACGATGTTCTGCTGGGGAACGTCGATCCAGCTTTTGAAATCTACGATCTCTACAAGAAGCGTGTGACCGATCGCGTGGCGTGGGTTAAGAAAGTGCTCGACGAGAAATTTGAGTTTACCAGCGATCGAGCCGTGGCGTTGGATCGCAAGGAATTGCCGCGTCCGAAGACGCTGGCGGAAGCCGACGCGCTTTGGCATAACCGGATCGAGAATGAATTGCTGACCGAGAAACTGAACAAGGAAGCGGTGAATCCGCCAGTGAAGGCGGTGACGCGGCGTTACGATCAAATTTTGCGCAACATCAACGAGCGCGATCGGAATGACCAGACGGAGCTGTTTTTGAATGCGCTGGCGACAAGTTACGATCCGCACTCGGAGTATTTCGGGAAGTCACAACAGGATAGTTTTAACATTCAAATGAAGCTGTCGCTCGTCGGCATCGGAGCGGTCTTAAAGTCCGATGAAGGCTACACGAAAGTGGCAGAGTTAGTCGCAGGCGGTCCGGCGGATCGCGATGGGCGTTTGAAGGTGGGCGATCGTATTTCAGCCGTCGGTCAGGATAAGGATCCGCTGGTGGATATTGTCGATATGAAGCTCGACAAAGTGGTCGAGAAAATCCGCGGCAAGAAGGGCACGACTGTCCGTCTGCAAATCATTCCGGCTAACAACGAAAGTGGTCAGAGGAAGCTGATCGATATCGTGCGCGATGAGGTGCAGTTGAAGGAGAAATTTGCCAAGGCCGAGATCGTGGAGCGTCCAGATGCGAATGGAAAAATGGAACGTTTAGGTTGGATTACGTTGCCGTCGTTTTATGCGGACATGCAGAAGAAATCAAAGACATCGCGCAGCACGACGCGTGACATTGCCGCTCTTTTAAAACGCCTTCAAAAAGAGAACATCGATGGCCTCGTCATCGATCTGCGGAAGGACGGCGGCGGCTCATTGGAGGAAGCGGTGAATCTAACCGGCCTCTTTATTACCGAAGGCCCTGTAGTGCAATACCAGACAGTGAATGGCGGAAAATTCGTCCTTGAGGACAAAGATCCCGAAGTGGCTTACGGCGGACCAATGGTGGTGCTAACTAACAAATTCAGCGCGTCGGCTAGCGAGATTTTTGCAGCGGCGTTACAGGATTATGGACGCGCGGTGATCGTTGGCGATTCGTCCACATTCGGCAAAGGAACCGTGCAAACAATGTTAGACCTGAACGACTTTATGCCGCTGCTCTCACAAGGCGATGGAGCGGGAGCGCTGAAGCTGACCATCCAAAAGTTCTATCGAGTTTCAGGCGGTTCTACCCAATTGCGCGGAGTGACTTCTGACATCCAGTTGCCATCGCTCTATGACACGCCGAAAGTAGGCGAAATCGCTTTGGAGAATCCGTTGCCTTACGATGACATTCCGGCGAAAAAACTCGATCTAGCTAACAATAAGCGCGATCTGTTTGTCGACGAACTCAAGCATCGCAGTGGCGATCGCGTCGTGCATGATCAAGATTTTAAGTTCGCCTTGGAAGACATTACCCGGGTGCGTGAGCAAATGCAGAAGAATGCACTCTCACTCAACGAGAAAAATCGCCGGGCGTTGATTGCGGCCGATGAGGCCCGCAAAAAAGACCGAGCGGAAATTCGGACAAAAATGCCCGCCAGCCGGGATAAAGTTTTTGAGCTGACTTTGGACGATATCGACAAGCCGGCGCTGGAATTGGTTTCCAATAAAAAAACTGACAAAGCCAAGAAAAAGGATGCCGACTCGGAAGATGGAGATGGCGAAGACGCCGATGAACCCGTAGTGGACGCCATCCGCGGTGAGACTTTGAATATCCTCACGGATTTGGTCAATCTGTCGAAAGCTCCGCGAACAGCCAGCGCGATTAAGTAACCGGCTTTCTTCGATTCGGCGTTCGCCTGGCTAGTAGTTGCAAACTTGAATTTCCGCGATAGGCGTAAGTCCAAGTCAGCACGAGAAACGAGAATACTAACAAAACGCCCGACGTTAGCCCGGCGCGTTTATAGTCGAGGGATTGCACTTGGTCGTAGATCGACATGGAGAGCGTGCGTGTTTTCCCCGCAATATTTCCGCCAATCATTATGGCGACACCAAATTCTCCAATGGTGTGGGAAAAACTCAGCACAAATCCGACTAACACCCCTGGCCATGCGAGTGGCAGTGTTATCTTTCTAAAAGCCGTCCATTCGCTCGCGCCATCGGCCAAAGCTGCTTCTATCATCTCTCGCTCCACAAAGCGGAACGCAGCGACAAACGGCTGCACTGCAAAAGGCAGGCTGTAAATAATTGAGCCGACTAACAGTCCCGAAAATGTAAATGGGAGCCGCCAGCCGAGGTGAATTTGCACCCATTGGCCAACGCTAGTCTGCGGGCCAAGCAGAAGCAGGAGGTAGAAGCCCAACACCGTTGGCGGCAGAACCAATGGCAAGGCGACGATTGCCTCGATAAAAATCCGCCCTTTCCATTGCGTGCGAGCCAGCCAATAGGCGAGCGGCAGACCGATGACAACGAGTGCGCACGCAGTGCAGATCGCGAGTCGGATCGTTAAAAAAAGCGCTTCCCAGTCCATTCGTTGGTGATCCTATGCAGAATTAGAAATCAACCCCAGCATTTGCGCTGGAAATATTGCTTGTCGCTCCGAAGGATTTCTTCATGCTGGATACGTGTCTAACTCGGATGAAAAAAGTCCTCATTTAGTTCGTCTCTTCGAGCGCGCTCCAGCCCTCCACGCGTGTGAATCTTCGCTCCTCCAGACTTTCGAACTCCTGAAAAACTGCTTCCGCGCCGGTGGTAAATTGTTGATTTGCGGAAATGGCGGCAGCGCCTCCGATGCCGATCACTGGGCGGGGGAATTATTAAAAGGCTTTCTGAGTCGCAGACCATTGGATCAAAAAGTGCGCGAACAGTTAGGGACCAATCTCGCGGCGAATCTCCAAGGCTCGCTCCAGGTTATCCCGCTGAGCGGATTTCCTGCTTTACGCTCCGCGTTCGCCAATGATTGCGACGATAGTTACGGCTACGCGCAGTTAGTGTTAGGCCTTGGAAAACCGGGCGACGTCCTTGTCGGGATCAGCACGTCGGGAAACGCCGAAAATGTCTGCCACGCCATGACGACCGCCCGGGCAATGGGACTTTCCACCGTGGCATTGACCGGTGGGAATGGAGGGAAAATTTTTCATTTGAGTGACATTGCTATCGTGGCGCCTGCCCGTGAGGTTTACCTGATCCAGGAACAACATCTGCCGATCTACCATTGCCTGAGTCTGATGCTGGAGGATGAATTTTTTCCGGCAAACGTGGACTGAGGCGTTGACAAGGCGCTGATTCGTTCTCTATATTGCGGCGTCGGTTGGATTTTTCCACTGCTTCCGCTCGGAAGGCAGGCATTTCCGCTCTTAAAAAAAGCGCATCGCATCCGGATCATTATTCATACGCCTACGCGTGCCAGTCACCCTCCAGTTTTCTCCTGCATCCTGTAGCCAATTCCTTGGCTGAGGACCGTCCATTTATTTTTTATATGCCCGAAACCACCGAACCGATTCTCCCCGGATTGCAGACCGACGCCACCCCGGCTCCCGTTCGCAAAAAACGTGTTACCAAGGCCGTTACGCCTGCGGAAACTTCGGAGGAACCGAAGAAAACCGTTCGTCGCAAAGCGGCCATTTCACTCGAAGTCGAATCAAAACCGGTCCGTGTTCGCAAGTCGGTCGCGAAACCGAAAGTCCCGACCGATTTGCCGCCATCCGAAGTGGCGGCGCCGTCCGTTGCGAAAGTCGAAATTCCTCCAGTTGCACCGATTCAAAAAGCCGAAGCTCCGGTCATTCCAGAATTGCCGCCCGGCATGCAAAATCCGCCCGACGCCATCGTCGAAAAAGGCCGAGGCGAAGGAGTCATCCGCGTCTCGCATTACCCGCCTTATCAAAAATATTCCGCACCCGCGGAGCCGACGTCCCCGCCGCCGGCGGTTAGCACGCAATCTTCCTATCCGCCGTATCCCGGCTCGCAAAATCGCCCGCAACAAAATTCTTCACACGGGTCAGATTCGAATCAGCGCGAGGGTCGTTTCAATCGTCGGGATCGTGGCCGCCGGGATCGCCCGCAAAATCGCGACGGCCGAAATGATGGACGAAACGACCATCGACACGATCACCGCAACGATGGCGATCGTCCAAATTTCTCCAATCAGGAATCGGGTCAGCCACCGGAAAATCAGGAGTTCGAGAGCTTTGACGATTCCTCCGTCCAAACCGGGCCGTATGAACCGGTTTTCGCTGAGGGATTAGTCGAAGTTTCGCCCAAAGGCTTCGGGTTTCTTCGCGAGGCAAAAAAGAATTACGTCCAATCGCCCAGCGATATCTTTGTCACTCCCGAGGTGATTCGCCGTTACCTTTTGCGCGACGGCCAATTCATCAAAGGCGAGACCCGTCGCGGCAGTCGGGGACCGCAGCTTTTTAAGCTCACCGAGATCAACGGCGAGGACCCGGAGCGTTATACGGACATTACTCCTTTCGAGGAACTTACCTCGATTAATCCCGATCAACGCATCAAGCTGGAGACCGTCCCCGAGCGTTACACCACACGAGTGATCGACCTGGTCGCTCCGATTGGAAAAGGTCAGCGCGGCCTGATTGTCGCTCCACCGCGCACGGGTAAAACCACGCTTCTTCAGCATATCGCCGACGGCGTCCTCAAAAATCATCCCTCGATGAAGCTCATCATTTTGTTAGTCGATGAACGTCCGGAAGAAGTCACCGAAATTCGTCGGACGTTTCCGCAGGCCGAGATCATGGCTAGCTCGAACGATGGCGATTTGAAAAGTCACACACGCATCTGTCAGCTAGCTATCGAACGCGCCAAACGTCTCGTGGAAGCTGAGGAAGACGTCTTCATCTTGTTAGATTCCATCACCCGCGTTGCGCGTGCATTTAACAACGCCACCAGCGGCGGTGGTCGCACCGGTAGCGGCGGTCTCGATACGCGTGCCATGGAAATCCCGCGTCGTCTTTTTGCAGCCGCGCGGAATACGGAACAGGCCGGTTCACTAACCATTGTCGCGACCGCTCTTGTCGAGACTGGCAGCTTGATGGACGAAGTTATTTTCCAAGAATTCAAAGGCACGGGTAACATGGAATTGGTGCTCGACCGTAAAATTGCCGAGCAACGCATCTACCCAGCGGTGGATATTTTCAAATCGGGCACACGTCGGGAAGAACTGCTCCTAACACCGCACGATTTGGAGAAGATCAACACCATCCGACGCGGTCTCGCGGGGCATCGTCCGGGTGAAGCGATCGAGCGACTGCTCAGTTTCCTGCGCAAGTTCCCCACGAACTCGCAGATGCTCAGGGAAATTCCGGTAGCTACCTAACTCGATTGAAAACTCCCCCGCCGGACTTCATCGAAGTTGAAGTCGTCTCAGCGGGAGGACGAGACGAGCCGGCTCGCGAAAATCCCGATCCATTGTTCGCGCTGGTCGCGAAACTGATGGACAGCATTTTCGTAATTCCGGGAACGGGCATTCGTTTCGGACTCGACCCATTGATAGGATTAATCCCGGGGTTGGGCGATGGTTCGAGCGCCCTGATTTCCGCATTGCTCATCGTGCGTGGAGCCAAGGCGGGCCTGCCGAAGATCGTGCTGACGCGCATGGCACTCAACGTTCTAGTGAACACATTCTGCGGCGTCATTCCGATCGTCGGCGATGCTTTTTCAGTTTGGTTTAAGTCGAATCAGTTGAACTACGCACTCTACCAAAAGCACTTTCAGCAAGCGCGCGCATCCAGAAAACAGGACTGGCTTTTCGTAACCGGATTGTTAGCTATTCTCACCTTGTTAGTCGTGCTAACAATCGTCGTCTCCGTGATATTGCTCAAACTCGTTTGGAATTTTATCGCGAGTTAGCCGCATCGAGAAGTTTCCCCAGCGCGGTAGAATCGTGAACGGGTAATTGGCAGACAAAGTTTTCGCAAAAATAAGCCGTCGCACGTTCGTTCACCGCAGGAAAATTCATCTGGCAATCGGCCGCAAGGATTACCGAAAGATGCGGCAGGAATCGACGCTGAACCTCACGAGCCAGGCTGCGAAATTCCTTGGAGTTTTGATCTCCCGCGAGAACTAGCTGTTGCGGCGGAGCGAGACCTAACTCCCATGCGACTAACATTTGCGGAACGGCTTGCGGCATTTGCTGAATGGTGTGCCGCGAATTCTGTATCGTCCGCCACGCTTTTTCCCGGTGATCGCTGTTTGCCAGGAGGGTGGAAAGACGCAGGAGATTACTGGCAGAAATTGCATTTGCCGATGGCTCGGCACCGTCGTAATCGTCCTTCAAGCGCGCGATCAAGTCGGCGGAATTCGCACGCGTGGAAAAATAGCCGCCATCCTCGGAATCGTAGAAAAGATCGTCCTGAATCGACTGCAACTCGGTTGCATTTTTTAACCAATTGGAATCCAGCGTTGCTTGATAAAGATCTAACAGTGCCTGGATCAGAAAAGCGTAGTCGTCAAGAAACGCAGGAATGGCTTCGCCGCTTTCACGATAGCTTCTAGCTAAATGTCCGTCTGCGGTGGTGACGTTTTTTAAAATAAATTGGGCTGCCGTGGTTGCAGCCTTCAGGTAGTTAGGATTTTCAAAAGCGGCGCCACAACGGGCAAACGCGGAGATCATTAACGCATTCCACGACGTGAGAACTTTTTCATCGCGATGCGGACGTGGACGTTGGTTCCGCGCAGCGAGCAGTTTCTCGCGGCCATTTTTCAGTCGAGTTAGAACGGATTCTTTGGAATGTCCGGTCAGTGCTGCGATGCGTGTTAGTCCCAGTTTTTGATAGAGAATATTTTCGCCATTCAGCTCGCCGTGAGGATCGCTTCCTTCCGGTGCGTTGCCTTGCGGTGCGATATCGTAGAACTGACAAAAAAGCGCCGCGTCTTCGTCTAACAGTGATTCGACATCGGTCTTTTTCCAGACATAGAAAGCGCCTTCCATTTTCCTCGAACTCGCATGGTCCGGCAAACTATCGGCGTCCTCGGCGGAGTAGAATGCGCCTGTCGGAGAAAGCAGGTCGTGCATCACGTAATCAAGAATGGATTCCGCAGTTTCGCGTGAAGCTTTTTCGCCGCCACTGGAGCGCTGCCAATTTTCGAGATAGGCAATAGCTAGTTGCGCCTGGTCGTAGAGCATTTTTTCGAAATGCGGGACGTGCCAAAACCGATCCACGGAATAGCGATGAAAGCCGCCAGCAAGATGATCGTGCATGCCGCCGCGTGCCATCGCGCGGAGCGTTTCGCGGATGATGCGCAAGGCTGTTGCTTGTTCGTGATTGGAAAATTCCGGGCGCGCACTGATGCGGATCAAGGCATTGAGGATGACCGGGCGGGGAAATTTCGGAGCATTACCGAAGCCACCCCATTCTTTGTCAAAGGTCTGAACGGCGTGGTCGAGAAGATGACGAAGTGGCTCGATGTTAGGTGAGAGATTATCGCTGCCAGCGGTGGGCTTGTTTTGCAAAGCCTCCGTCATTTGCACGGATTGTTGCACCACGGATTCGTGCTTGGTTTGCCACGCGTCCACAATGCGTTCTAACACGGTTGAAAAACCGGCCCGGCCATAACTGTCGCGTGGCGGAAAGTAGGTGCCACCGACGAACGGTTTCAAATCCGGTGTCAGCCAGACGCTCATTGGCCAGCCACCGCTGCCTGTGGTGGCCTGAACAAAAGCCATGTAAATCCGGTCCACGTCGGGGCGTTCTTCGCGATCCACTTTAATGCTCACAAAGTGCTCGTTGAGATAGCTGGCGATGCCTTCGTTTTCAAACGATTCGTGCTCCATCACGTGGCACCAATGGCAGGTGGAGTAGCCGATGGAGAGAAAGATGGGTTTGTTTTCCGCCCGTGCTTTTAAAAAGGCTTCTTCGCCCCACGGATACCAATCGACAGGGTTTTTTGCGTGCTGCAAAAGGTAAGGAGAAGACTCGGAAGCAAGACGATTAGCCATGGCGCAATTTACGTTTCGCGACGCGACTTACAAGGCTCCGATTCGATTCTAACTCGACTCAAAACTTAAAGCGGACGCGCGCGTTTGTGTCCGACAAGCAAGGCAATCGTTGCCGCGAATGCGCGCCAAAGCCAGAACAGGCAGCGGTATTTCCAACGGATGATAGCAGAATGGTTCGGGTTGAAATTCTTTTGGTAGAATTGCTCGGTCGCAATGAAGATCTGACGCGAGGCGGTTCGGTAGTTTTTGGCAGAACTCTGTCCTTTCAAATGCACGATGGTTTGACCGCCGTCATAGATCACTTGATAACCCGCGCGGTGACAGCGAAAGCAGAGGTCGAGATCTTCGCCATACATAAAAAACTGCTCGTCTAACAATCCGATCTCATCGAGGACGTCGCGGCGGATCATCATGAAAGCTCCATTGACGGAGCCGACGAGATACGTGCCGTTCTCGGGAAGATAGGTGAGGTTGTAACCGGCAAAGCATTTCACGTTCGGAAAAAACTTAGCGAGCCCGGAAGCGCGGGTAAAGCCGTCCCATACCGAGGGAATCGATCTGCGGCAGGCTAGATCCAGCGAGCCGTCCGCCTGGATGAGACGCGGAGAAAGAATGCCTAGCTTTGGCTCGGAAATGATTCGAGTTAGACAGGATTCTAGCGCCGCAGTGCTAACTATCGTATCTGGATTCAAGTAAAGGATGACGCGCCCGGTTGCGTGCGTGAAAGCGACGTTGTTAGAACGACTGAAGCCAAAATTACCACCGGCGCGAATGAGGCGGACGTGAGGAAATTGGTTTTCGATAATTTCGGTCGTAGCATCTTTGGAGTCGTTGTCGACGACGATAATTTCGACGGTGCCAGAAGTGAGTCGAGTTGGAATCGATTCGAGGCAGTCGGCGATTTCGCCTGCCGATTCGTAGGTGACGATTAGCACTGAGAGGATGTTAGCTTCCGACGACATGCTGATAGGCTTGCAGGGTGGTGCGGGCGGCGTTTTCCCAAGTGTAGGTCGCTAAAAAATGGTCATGAGAAGTTAGAGGTAAAGCGATGGATTTTTCCATTGCTGCGGCCATGGAATCAATGGAATACGGATCGCCATAGATGGCGTGATTTCCGTAGATGCCGCGGTTGTAGGCGGTGTCGCTCAGACAAAGAGTCGTGCCGGTGGAGAGTCCTTCCATTGCGGTCAGGCCGAAGGTCTCGAAGAAGCTCATCAATACGGCTACGCGGCTTTTTGAGCACTCAGACATCAGATTTTCCTGTGATAGAACTCCGCCGTATTCCACCCAACCCGGGACGCATTCTGCTAGCACTCGACTGGTATATCTGGAGTGCGAGGCGTTTGCCTGGCCGTAGAGGCAGAGTTTGCGTCCATCACGGGGAAGATTTTTGAAAGCGCGGATTACGGCTAACTGATTTTTTCTTGGCTCGATTCTGCCAGCGCAGATGATGTTTCGCCGCTCTGATTGCACTGGAACTCGACTGAAAACTTTTAAGCCCAAAGGCGAAATGAAGCTTGCGCGAGGATGTGCTCCTAACTCGCGCTGAAGAATTTCCAGTTCGGTCTGCGAGTTAGGAAGAATGGCGTCGCTTTGTTCGATTAACTCTCGCTGGCGGGCAATAAAACGAAGACTCGAGCTGAGGTGAAATCCAAGGCCGGAGCGTCGCGCATAGAAGAGTTCCTTTGCTGCGAGGTAGGTTTTGATCGGGAAAAATGGGACGTGATAGAGATGGCTGTAAAACCCGCGCATAGCCGCCAGCGAATGCCAGATGGGACTGAGAACAACTTTCCAGCCGTGCGCTTTTGCAGAAACGAATTGTAGATAGGTTTCGTGAATCCGCGTGGTGTTAAAGAGATGAACCACATCGAAAGTCCCAGTGATATTTCCAACCCCTGGTGCGACCGTGCAAGTCACGCCTAGCTTTTCCAGAGCGGATTTGGTTTCTAGCAGCTGGATGTAATCGCCGCCGGGAAATTTATCGATATCGCCACGAATTCGCATGAGGACGTTCATGTGGCTTTGCCGAGACGCTCCAAAATCGACGGCCTCATGGCGGTTCGGTTTGTGTGCAAGGCCTGGGTTTGCAGCCACTGGCTGGCATTGTAGTGACCGCACAGAATGAAAAGTGGCAGGCAACCAATGAAGGTCATGGATTCGCGTGCGATGCCTTCACCAATGACGAAGGCTAGAAAGAGAACGAGGGCGCGTCGCGTCATCCAATCCTCTTTGTTAGGAGCCGGCGCGATAACTTTGTAAAAATAAAGCAGGACGGCCATAAATCCGGCGAGACCTGTATGATAAAGGTTCCAGAGAAGCTGGTTATCGGCCCAGTGAAACATGACGGCGACCTTTCGATCTAAGAGCGATGTAAAGGGTCCGCCGAGAAATAAGATGAGCGGGCTGTGAGCGAAGCTTTGCCACATTTGCACCCAGAAGTCGTCGCGCATGTGCGCACTGGTGGAATCTCCCACGTGCGATCCGCGGAGAATGGTATCGCTTACAAAATCCGTGAACTTTCCAACACCCGTCATACTGAGCACACACGCCGCCACTACGCAGAATCCGATGTAACTCACCGCAAATTTCCTAGCGTTCGCTGGCTGAATCACGCAAAGCAGGGCGTAACCCATTGCAGCGACAACACCGAAGATGGCAGAGCGTCCGCCAGAGATAAATACCATTGCTCCAAAGGCTAGCGTCCAAGCTAGTGAAGCCATGCGTTGCGCCGTATTCTTAGCTAATGTAAGGAGTGCGAGTCCTCCCACAGTGGACATCGCCATTAGATTGGAAAACGAAAAAACATCTCGCTGCAAACCGCGAATGCGCATCTGGTTATCCAGAACTTGATCGTTACCTTTGAGCACGCCGAAGGTGGTTCGTTCTCCCCAAGTGGTCTTGAAAAGATAGTCGCCGGCGTGCCATTCCCAGATGCCTGCCAACCATTCGCAGGCGAGTTCCAACGAAGTCAGCGCCAGGAATACCTTTAGCCATTGGCCCCAGTTTTTATTCAGCCGGAGAAAGTGGCCCAGCATGATCCAATCGATCCAGTAGATGGACCATTTACAGGTGCGCAACGCCTCGAAACGATACGCCGGATCCATCACCGCAGGAGCTAACATGATCGGGACAATGAGGATCACCCACGAATGTTGCAGCATCCATTCGAGCTGGCCGCGCCGAGCTAGCCAAACCAGGGATGCGATGATGTGAATGGCGAATGCCAGTTCCCGGATATAAACGATGCCGCCGAGCGTGTGGTGGAGAAAACCGCTAGGTAAATTGAGCAAAATGACGATCCAACCGAGAATGATGAGCCGCGGGAGCGATCGATCATTCTCCAAGCTGGAAGTTTTCATTCGAGTTCGAGTCATATCTCGGGCGGACGATGAGAGTGACGAGCGACACGTGCGGCGAAAGAGTCTGAGATCGAACGGATTTTTCGCGTATCTTGTGAGGAAGAAACCAGGCGAATGCCATTCACATAGCCGCACGCAATGAAGAGCGGCATGCATCCGAGAAAGGAAAGGGATTCACGCGCCATGGCTTCGCCCATCACGTAGAGAAGAAATAGAAGGAGGCAGTCCTTACTCCACAAGCGGCTCGTCGGAATGGGACGCGCGAGGACATTGCGGAAGTAAAGGATCAGCCCCGCGAGACTAATAAGACTCCCGTGGTAAAGCAGCCAGAGATAGTTATTGTCGGCCCAGTGATAGATCGCTTGAACGCGAGAATCGATCATAGAACCTAGCGGGCTGCCGGTGAATAGCACGATCGGCACGTGGGCAATGGCGTTGCGCACGCCTTCCCAGTTATCGTCGCGCATGTAAGCACTCGTGGCGTCGCCGATGTGCGAGCCTTTCAACGTGTGAGAGGAAAACCAATCGGTAAATTCTCCGATGCCGATGAAGCTCATGAGCAGACCGATGGCCAGCCAGGCGGCGGCGATCTTTGAGAAATGTCGCCGAATGATTTCAGGACTCGCGATTAAGCCGATCCCGATCAATCCGGCGGGTCCGACACCTAGGAATGCGGAACGTCCACCCGAGTTATAAAGCATGAAGGCGAAGAGAGCGATCCAGAGCGCAGATAGCATTCTAACTCCGATGTTTTCGACGCTGATCGCGATGCAAATCCCGAGGACGATCGCCATGCCCATAAGGTTGGCGAAAGAAAAGACGTCGCGTTGCAGTCCTTTGATTCGCTTAAACTTCTTCAACGTAATATCTTTTCCCATTTCCACGCCCATCGGCGAAAGCTGCCCATGCATCGGGATGACGAAAGTATCGTTTTTCCATTCGTAAAAGCCCGTGCCGAGGTCGGTCAAAAGCAGGAGCGCCGTGAGGATGGCGAGGATTTTCGCGGATAGGTGCCAGGAGAATTGTTGGGCAACCAGACGGCCGAGAATGATGCAGTCGATCCAGATGAAAAACCACTTGATGTAAGCGCCCATCTCGACGCGGGTGTTAGCGGAAAAAAGGGCTGGCAAAATAAAAAGAGGGGTCAGCGCAAGCAGCCAGGCCTTGGAAGCGAAGGAGATGAACTGGCCGTTTTTTTGAAGATAGATGCAGCTGGCGAAAAGGTGGAGTGCCAGAAGGATGTCGCGCAAATACACGTAAGCACCAGCAGAGTGGTGCAGCCATCCGCTCGGGAAGTAGAGGAGCAAAATCGCCCAGCCACTGGCTAGGAGAAAGCGTGAGATGCGCGCTGGGGTGGTGCTTAACATACGGCCGTGGCGAGATCCGATTTGGTTCTAACTCCGATGGTTTTTTGGAAAAGCTCAACGACCTGTTCTCCGAGGTTGTCGGTGGAGAAGCGGTTGCGCATTTGGGCCGCGCCATTTTTCCATGCCACAAGCAAGGAGGGTTGTTGGAGAACGGCCATAAGCGCATGAGTCCACACGCCTGGGTCGCCGGGTGTTAGGAGTCGGCCGTTCACGTTGTCTTCGACTAACTCTGGCAGACCGCCGATGCGACTGGCGAACACGGGGAGTCCCAATTGAATGGCTTGTGAGATGACGAGCGGGGCGTTTTCGAACCAGAGCGATGGTGTTAGAAGAACGTCGGCGGCCGCCATGTGCGCACCAACGTTCTCAGGAGGCAGTTTTCCGCGAAAGAAAATTCGTGGATGACCCTGATATTTTTCCTGGAGCGAAGCTAGGTCGCTGCCGCCGCCTACTACTTCCATCTCGAATGCAAAATGCGATGGCAATTGGCTGATCACTTCCAGCAAGAACGCTACGCCTTTCCAAGGCGTCACCTGGCCGACGTATAAAAACCGAGTCGAGTTAGAACGGATTCTAGCTGGCGAAGGCTCGAAGATGAGAGGCAACGGGATGGCTGCAGTGTTAGCATTTACTGGCAGATGCGGCTGGTAAAAGTCGAGCAACGCTTGCGATGGCGACCACATGGAAAGACGCTCGATTTTTTCGAGATAGGAACGTTTGATTCGGGTGGAAAGTTGACACGGCAAGTGGTGGCGGTCGCATTCTTTTCCGTTTTTAAAGCGGTTGACGTTGACGCAGAGAAATCCGAAGTCGTGCAAGGTTTGGACGCACGGCACGCCGCTGCGTGCGACGGCCCGGAGCAGGTTGTATCCGATGCCTTGCAAGCTGTGCGTGTTAACAAGATCAGGCTGCACGCGGGCGATGACTTCAGCGACGATGCGTTCGCTAGCGAGATGAAAATGATCGTGCGCGTGCCAGGCAGTTTTCATGACGATATTTTGTAGCTCGGCCCGATAGATTTGGTAGAGGCTGGGAAAGAAGTGTCGCTCGACCGTGAGGTTATTGGAAATAAGTCGCGTGCCAATGAATTCGCGACGATGCGCCGATGTTAGGACGTGAACCATGTGGCCTCGCGATGCCAGCCAGACGGCTAGGGAATGCGCCGCCATTTCCGCTCCGCCCATGATGTGAGGCGGGAACATGTTGGAAATGAGCAGGATTTTCATGCCAGTTAGATCGATGTCTGCGGAGAGAAGTTTCGGATCAGTAGAATTTGCCGGATCTTATCGAAGAGGCTGCGATTGAGAACTCCCAGACAGGTTGCGTAGACTAAGGCGCCGAGCAAAGTAAGGGATGTTAGATTCGCTAGAGGGGAGAGCGAGAGGTTAGCTCGAAAAAGAATGACGGCACTGACCATGAGTCCATTCGCTAGAAGTTGGAAGGAGAGGGGTTTGAAAAGGCGAGCGATCGGAAAATCAAGGGCGCGATGGAGTGCGAATAATTCCACAGGGAGAAGCAGCAAGGCGCGGGTGGAAAAAGCGATGGCGACGGCGACTGCGCCCCAGTGAATGGCGATGGCGAAGCCGATCAGATTCGTGACGGCATGGGCGGTTGCGAGCTTGGAAGACCAGCCCGGTTTTCCTTGCGAAACAAGGGCGGCTTGGTGCGCTCCCGAGAGGGCATCGAGCGGGCAGGCGAGCAGGAGGATTTGCATGATCGGGATTGCGGAATTCCATTTGGGTCCGAAGCAAATCTGCACCACTTCCGGCGTGACTAAGGCAAGGCCGATGGCAGCGGGAAAGATGAAAGCGCTTTGCATTTCCACGATTTCCAAGAGGGCGTTTCTAAATCGGGCGGTATCGTTTTGAATGCGGGAGAGTGCACTGAAACTCACGCGTGAAAACGATCGAGCGAGGACTTCGGAGACTAACATCGCGACGCGCGAGCCGACGGCGTAGAATCCAACGGTGATGGGGCCGAGAAATTTACCGACGAAGAGTTGATCGGCACGACGGTTCACCAAACTGAGTAAATCCACCCAGAGAATCTGAACGCCGAAACGCAGGAGTCGGCGGGAGCGGGCCGGGCAGAATGTTAGCGACGGCCGCCATGCGCTGGAGGTCCAGAGCGCGAGCAAATTAATGAGCCAGACGGTGAGTTGCTGGCCGACCAGGCTCCAGGCGCCAAAGTTTTTCCAGGCGAGAATGACACCTACAATTCCACCTAGAAGGTAAGAAAGGAAAGTTCGGAAAGCCAGGGCGCGGAACTGGAGTTTTCGGGTGAGGAGGTTGTTTTGAACGTCCGTCAGCGCGGCTAAGATGAAGACGGGGGAAAGGCCTCTTAGGATGGGAGCGAGCGACGGTGAATGGAATGCAACTCCGATCACTTCGGCCAAGAGTAAGGTGGCGGCGAAGAAGATTCCCCCGACGGCGAGGTTGATCCAGAAGACGGTGTTGAGATGGGCGTCGTGGAGATCTTCAAATTGGATAATGGCTTGGCCGAGTCCCTGGAAAATGAAGAACTGCACGATCAAGACGTAGATGTTAGCAATGGCCACGACGCCGAAATCGGCGGGAGTTAGGAGGCGGGCCATGACGAGGAAGACGACGAAGGAAATGGCCTGGCCGCTGAGGCTTTCCAGCGCGGACCAGCGTGCGCCGGCGATGGCTTGAAGTCGGATGGCTTTCACTGTGTTCCCCAGTTAAAGTTTTTGAATCGAGTTGGATACTTATCTATCAAAAATTCTCGAATGGCGGCGCGAAAGATTTCGGGGGAAAAGCGTTCGGCCTGTCTGCGACAGTTTTGCGGATCGAAGCGTTCGCTCTCAAACCGCTCGACAGCTGCCATGATGGCGGCCGGAGTTTGCTCGCGGAAATAGACGGCGGTCTCGTTTTCGATGGTCGTTTCCAGCAGGCCGCCTGCGGCGAGGCCGATGACGGGTTTGCCAGCGGCCTGGGCTTCGAGGGGAGTGATTCCGAAGTCTTCGATGCCGGGGAAAATGAATGCGCGACAGGTTTCGTAGTGTTGCTTGAGGACGGAAAGTGGTTGGGAGCCGAGAAACTCGATGTTAGGACCACCGATACGTTTTAGCTTTTGGAGTTCCGAGCCTTGACCGATGACGACGAGTCGTTTTCCATTGCGGTTGAAGGCTTCGACCGCGATGTCGATGCGCTTGTAGGGAGTGAGTTCTGAGACGATGAGGTAGAAGTCATCGGAGTTGCAGGACATTGTAAAGTCTTGCAGCGCTACCGGCGGATGGATGACGGTGGATTCGCGGCCGTAGCAACTCCGAATGCGATCCTGGACGAAGCGTGAGTTTGCAATGAAGTGATCGACGTGTTTCGCAGATTCGCTATCGAATTTTCGCAAGCCCGGGCTGAAGAAGCGGAAGGCTAGTTTCCCAAATGGACCAAGGCCGGAACTGTTTTCGAGGTAAGTCTGATGCATGTCCCAAAGGTATCTCGGCGGCGAATGACAGTAGCAAACGTGCGGGACGCGGCGTGTGTTGGAGAGACCTTTGATGACGCTCGCGTCGCTGCTAAAGATGAAATCTACGTTGGGATCGATGGTGAGTCGCCGGATAGCCATGGGGAAAAATGGCATGAGTTTTTTGTAGTAATCCGCGCTGCCGGGAAGCTGATTGAGAACCGAGGTAATGAGGTGATGCTCGGAGAGTAGGCCGGAAAGTTTGTCGGGTTTGGCGAATAGGGTGTAAATGGGTGGTCGTGCGAAAAGCAGAGCCAATTGTTCCAGGACTTTTTCTCCACCTCTCATGCCGACCAGCCAGTGATGTGCGAGTGCCACGTTCATAGTTTCGACGGGTGTTGGATGAGACAAGGCGCGTGGATTTAGGAATCGCTGGCAGCGTCACGCAGGACCTGGAGGGTGGTTTTTGCGGAGTTTTCCCAGGAAAATCCGGCAGCCCGCCTCAGGGCCGCGGCGGCCATGCTTGTGCGGAGCGGAGAAGGTAGTGAAAGCATGGTGGCGAGAGCGCCGGAGATCGAATTGGTGTCGAAAGGATCGAAGTAAATCACGGCGCCTTGTTCTGGGTTTAAGGGGTTGAAGGCTGGACCGCAGACTTCAGGAAGGCTAGTGCTGGAGGAGGAAAGGACCGGGCAACCGCAGGCCATGGCTTCTAGCGGTGGCAATCCGAAACCTTCATAGACAGAGGGAAAGACAAAGGCGTGCGCGGCAGAATAGAGCACAGGCAAATCTTTATCGGAGACACGCCCGATCAGTTTTACCCGATTTGTGTGAGCGAGTTTTGTTTGGCGGAATACGTGGCCTACAGAGCCCGCCACGACTAGGTTGGATCCGGCAGAGTCCACTTGAGCCCACGCCTCCAGCAGACGCGGAAGGTTTTTCCTAGGTTCGAGCGAGCCGACGTAGAGTACGAAAGGTTCCTCCAGACTGAGACGGGCGCGCAGATCGGCGATGGCGTCGCTAGGAGCTGGGTTAAACTGAGGTTCGACGCCGTTCGGAATGGCAACCACGCGGTCCTCGGAGATAGAGAGCAGGCTGGCCAGCCGTATTTTCATTATTTCAGAAACCGTGATGATGCGCCGGACTTTTTTCGACAGCCGGGGCAGCATGAAACGATACCAAGCGGCGAATCTTGGTTCAAACCACTCCGGATGCTCGAGGCTGCTAGCGTCGTGCATTGTGATCACCTGCCGGCCAACTCCCAGAGGGCCGGTATTGCCAGGGCTCCAGAGCAGGCTGCCATTGAGTTGCCAAGGCAGGATGGTTTGCTCCCAAAGATGCCCGGCAATGCCTTGTAAAGAACGGTGTGGTTTGATTTCCAATAACTCGTTTTTTAAATGTGGCAAAATACCATGCAGGTAGCGCTGCACCCCAGTAGTAAAATGCCCCAAGGTGCGTAGGTTGACGCTGAGGTCGCGAGTTCTTTTGCCAATCATCATGGAGTGGTGCCGGAGAGTTTTTCACAGGCGTCGTGGAAAGTCTGAAGGGCGGGCTTCGGATGATCGTTAAAATCGTTTAAGCCGAAATTGTGCTCTTTATTGGCGGGATCCGTTCCGCTGTCGCGCCAGTTATACCACCAGACGCCGCGACAGTTAGGAAAGCTGCGGGCGACTTCCGCGCAGCGGGGCAGAAACTGGGCGACCAGGTTCGGAGGAGTGCCGGATTTTCCGGTATGGTTAGGCCAGCCAATTTCTGTGATGTAGATGGGCATCTGGGCGGCGTCTGGAAAATCTTTTAGAATGCTGGAGACATTTTGCAGACGCTCTCGAAATCCAACTTCGGGAGTTCTCTCAGTAAGGGGCAGGCTAAAGCAGTAAGGGTGAATGGAGAGTCCTCCAATATGTCGAGCCAACCCAAGTGTAAGGGCTTCGCGCAACCAGGTGTCGCCAACTGTTTCTCCTGAAAATGCCATGCCACCCCCAAGGATGAGGAGTTTAGGGTCAATGCGATGCAGTGCGGGCTCCACTTGACTGATGAGCCTTACGTAACCTTCGGCAGTACCTTTTCCTGCACTCTTTGGAACCCCGGCCCCCCAATTCCACTCATTCCAGATTTCGACGCACCTAATTTTACCGGCGAAAGTAGTTACGACGAATTCTGCGAAACGTTGGTAAGCTGCAAGCGCCTCATCGTTGAGTGGGTAAGACCCGCCGTAGTTAAGATTGGAGTAGTCGAGAATAACAATGGGGTCGATCTCCAGCCTATTACAGTTGTTTATCATTTCTAGATAGCGACCAGGCATGACGAGACGCCCTTTTTCCATTTCAACGTGATTCCAAAATATGTCGGTGCGGATGGATTTGCAGCCAGTGGCAGCGATACGTTCGAGAGTCGGACCGATCGGCGTGGTGCCGGCTTGCAGCCCAACCCCAAGAACAAATGGCGATGAATTCACAAATTGCCCCTGAGCGCAGACCGGCAGAATCAGCAAAATGACGGAGAGTGGACGGATTAGGGCGGCTCGCATTAGGGACGATGCGCCCCGGCGCCGTTCGTGAAGATTTCTTGTGCCACTCCCGTTAGATCGGGGTAGTAAGCTCAACATGGTAATGCCAAGCAAGAAGCTGAGAAGGCCGTTTTCTACACAGTTAAGAAAAACGCCGACACCGATGCAAAAAGAACTGATAATTAGCAAAAGTGAGTCGTTTGGATCGCTTGATTTGAGAAGGTAGTACCAACGTCGGATAAAGAATCCAAAGATAAAAATGGTACCGACAACTCCAAACGTGACGAGCATATAGAGCGCAAAGTTATCTGCAGGATTGTAGAGGTTGATTTCAAAATTTTTCTGTGCGCCACCAATCCCGCCGATACCACGTCCGAACCAAATTGAGCCGTGATTGTCTAATAAGGAAAGGCCATCGCGCCAGACAGTCTCTGCCCGTTCGTTAAATGAGGAAGTAGAGGTAAGCCCGCCACCGCCCAAGGTGGTAACATACCTAGCTACCTCTGGAATAGCACAGCCGATAAAAAGAACAGCGGGAGAGAGCAAAGGCAGGCAAAGAAGAGGCAAACGAGCTGGCTTAGACTTGATGCAGGAAAGGAAGGACCACACTGTAAGTGCCAGACCCATGCCAATCAATGCACTACGAGAGGTGGTCAGGTAAAGCCCCCAGCCGGATAGCAGAATGACGAATAGTCTGATCAGCCATTTGGAGCTCCGGCAAACGAGAAACATGCCTAGGAAACCTATTTGGATGCCCGCCTCAAAAGAGGCTCTGCTGAATCCGCCCAACCGGTAAGTCCCATGGATGGACCATTGTCTCTGCCCTTCAACCTCTGTGTCGCCTATAGTGTAAGCAAAATCTGCCCACGGTATATCTATAAACCGCGAAAGGATTACGCCTGACAAAGCTATCAGCCAGAAAAAAGCAAATACGGGAATGGTTTCACGTTTCGTAAGGAGTCGGGGTCCCACGGCCATGCCTACAAGGGTGGGCAGGAACAGCTTGAAGCCGAACAGGCTTTGCGCCCAGCCAGTGAGCAGTAAACTGCCAAGAATCATCCAAACTATTAAAAAAAATAGCGCTGCACCTAGGTAAGCTGTCTGGCGGTGATCTCTTTTGGTCAGGGGCTGATAGATAGCACATATTCCAGCAATGATAAGAAAAGCGTCGCGCAGGTAGATTAACCATGGAGCGCCTTGAAGGACAAAAATCCAACGCAAGATTCCTTCGTTCAGGTTAAAGAAAATATAAAGAAAACAACAGGTCTCTACGAATGAAATCTGTCGGAGATTTTTGAGATGGGACAAGATATTCATAAAACTTCAGAGTAGAGCTCTTCATACTTAAGCGAAATGGCCGCTTCCGAAAACCTAGCTGCTTCGACAAGGCACGCTGTCTTATATGTGCAACAGCCTTGGGGAGTCATTTTGAGCAGACACTCCGCCAGCGCACCGTCTCGGGTAGGATCAAAGACAAATCCAGTTATACCTGTAGTCACCAGTTCGTCTAGGCCACCCCGGTTTGAAGCCACTACAGGTATGCCATAGCTGAAGGACTCCATTATTACACGGCCGAATGGCTCATCCCATAAAGATGGCACGACCGTCAAATCCAGGACTGGATAGATATCAGCAGGGGGGAGATGTCCTCGGAAATGGATATGCTCTGCGGCATAAGTCTCTTTTAGTTTAGAAGTGTAGTCCACTTGTCCGTTCCCATATAGATGCAACTCGAATCTATCGGCTGGCAATCGACTAAATTCACGAAGCAGCAGTTCGACTCCCTTGGCGGGTTCCAACCTACCAATATAGCCGACCACCAGACGAGATTGAGGCATATTAGCCTTTTCTCGTGCAACTGGTGAGACAACTGCATTTCCTATGATGCGAGATATACCCGCATGAGAAAAATATTTCATCGCCAAGTGACTGTTTAGCACGTGGCGGCTGATGCCAACTACGGCGGAGATTTTCTGAGAGGCCACCTTCCGCGGGATTGCATAAAAAGTGCATACTCCGCAGGTAGCTTCACACCGCACGTTGGAACTCCACCGTTGCGCGTTGATGCAGGTTAGATAATAATCGCGAATGGTGTGGACAACGGGAATGCCGAGGCTGGAAGCGGCAGACCACGCTGCGACTGAAAACCCCGAAAGATTGTTAGTATGCAAAAGCTCGGGCTTTAATACGTGGAGCCATCTTTTTGTTTGGAGATAGGTAGCAATGTTCCAGCTATCGATCAGGTGCCAGAGCGGCTTAAGCAGGCTTGGAGCCTGGAAACTTTCCAGACCAGTCCAGTTATAAACGTTGGCATTCGGTCGGTAAAAAACATCTACGCCGTTGATGGAATCTTTCCGACGAAGACCATCCTGTGCTGTGCAAAGCACCGAAACTCGGTGGTTTCGTTGGATCATGCTTTCAGCAAGGATTTGCACAGACCGTTCAGCCCCGCCAATTTTAGCGGGGTGATAGAAAGAGTTGATCATCGCGATGTTCATGCCTAACGGGGATGATGCCGCTTTTTTGCCGAAAAAATAGACTTCTTAGTAAGGTCGATGAAGCACTGAGGAAAAATCGTGTGGAGGGCGACGTCTCCAAGAGCGATGAGTCCAGTAAGGAGAACGTCGAACACGTCTAGCGCTTTGAGAATCTTTCCAGAGTTGAGCACACGAAGAAAGTATCGGAAGAAAGCTATATGAACCCGATAGTGGATGCTGGAGCTTCGGCCACCGACGCGGAATTTAGCGATGGGCAATTCGACTTTAACGAATGGCACGCTTTGGCGAACGCAGCGCAGCCAGTAGTCATAATCCATGCCCAGCACGAGTCGCGGATCATAGGAAAATCGTTGATAAACATCGCGTCCGATCCAAGCGGATTGATGATTCAGCGAGTTAGTTTTATGAAGGTTGTTATGGTTAGCAACCAGGAGTTTTTCGGCATGACCCGTCACGGCAACAAAGTTTCCGTAAACGATGGATTTTCGCAGTTCGATTTTCGGAGGTAGCATTTCAAAGAAATGCGCAACCGTATTTTGGTTAACGAAAATGTCCCCGGCATTCAAAAACAAAATGGCGTTTCCACTGGCCATTCTTTGTCCCTTATTGAATGCGTCGGAAATACCGTTGTCTTCCTCGCTGCACCACGTCACA
>JAYVOE010000101.1:0-10115 GCA_043758065.1 Spartobacteria bacterium
GGCGTGAGTTCGTTCTAACTCGACTGAGTTTTTCTAGCTCAGGCGGCTTCCGTAAAGCTGGCCGTTCTCCGTCAGATCCTTCAGCACCGTGCTCAGATAAACGGGCTCCGGATGCAGGTCCCGATATTTCGTAATCTCCGCGCGATTGATCACCTTGAATCCGTAGCGCTCAAACATCTTCGTTCCGCGCCGGTTATGGAAGGTCGTCATCTGACCGTAAACCTGCTTTTCGCCGCACTTCGTCAGATACGTCAAATACGCATCCATGATCGCCCGCGTCGTCGGAACGCTGCGCGCTTCAACTAACAAATTGATGTGAAAATGCGGAACGTTACGCGGTGCGGCGGGGACTTCTCGCCAGCCGTTGCATAGAATCCAGTGGACGAATTTTTTCGAGGTTTTGTTGTAGCGCGGGTAACGCAAAAGCCCGCGAGTGACGAGGCTGATATTCTGGAAAAAACTGTAAAACTGCTGGAGTTTCGGACGCCGCGAGCCGAGTAGATATCCCTTTAACTCGCCTGAAATTTCCACCACGAATGAGGCTTCCGGCTCCAGCTTCAGATAGTAGTCCGTCAGGTAGTCGGCAAACAACTCGCGGTCCTCAAAGATTGGATCAATCGGGTTGCCGAGAAAACCGGTTTCGCAACAGAGTCGGCGGACTCCCGCACGGTCGCGGGCTTCATACGGGCGGATCAAAAATTCAGATACTAACATCGGTCTTCTAATATAACTGGAACTCGAATCACTCCGCAATCGACGATTGGTAAACGCCGAGCAGTTTATCGAAAACGGCATTCCAATCGTAACGTTGGCGCACCATTCTCGAGGCTTCTGCACCGATCGCGGCAAGATCTTCGCGACAGGTATTCGTGATCGCTTCGGCGAGACTTTCCGGGGAATTTTCCGCCGCCCAATGACGTTGGTTCGAATAGATAATCCGGTCCATGTAACTGCCGTGAATGCCAACGACCGGAGTGCCGCACGCCTGACTTTCCAACGTCACGAGCCCGAAGGTTTCCAGCACACCGGGATGAACGAACAAGTCGGCTTCGCGATAGATTTTCGCTAACTCCACTGAGTCGCCGCAATAAGGCAGCCACGTCCGAGAATCGGATGGAACTCGCATCAAACTGTCGCGCGTCGTGCCGTCGCCCACGACCAAAAGATGATAGGAGTTAGGTTGCACTCTGGTCAGAATCTCGAACGCTCGAAACAGCGTCTTCACGTTCTTTTCCGGAGCGAGCCGGCCGACGTAGAGGAGCAGTTTCGCCGACTCGGAAATACCGTGCTGACGCCGAAACCCCGGCTCACGTTTTCCCGGAGAAAAGACCTCCGTATTCACGCCCAACTCGGCAAGTTGCGTGTTCGTCACGCCCCAATCGACTAACAGTTGTTTCAGGCCCGCAGACGGCACCAGCGTGTGGGCGAACTTGTTGTAAAGATGCCGCACATAACGCTCGGCGGCTTCCATCAACGCGTCGCCCGCCGTCTTCCCGATGTATTTTTCCACGCTCCGCAGATAGGCCTCGGGGAAATGCGAATGGTAAAACGCGACGGCGGGAATTCGCAACGCCGCACCGGTCGCGAGCGCTTTCCAGGCGACTTGATACGGGTCGCCCGACTCGATGATGTCGGGCCGCTCGCGTTCGATCACAGTCTCGATTGCGCCGAGATTCAGGAGCATCCGGTAACGTGAAGTCTTGGAAATAAGCGGCGACTTGATCGTATAAATCCGCCGCTGCGGCTCGACGATGCGCTCCGTGCGTTCGCCCGGAATAATCAGAATATGCTCACACTCCGGTCTGTTTTTTCGGAGGTAATCGACCTTTTCCTGCACATACCGCTTCACCCCGCCGCTGACCGGCGAATAAAACTGAGTGAGGTCGCAGATTTTCAAGACGGACAGATTCGGTCTTTACTGGGAGCCGTCAAGTCTGCGCAAAACGAGCGGGCGGCAGAGACGGATGTTGTGGGTTGCTGCAAAAAGGGATATTAAACTGATCGTTCCGCAGTCAGCTTATTCAGTTATGGTTTCCACTTCTCTCGCCCAATCCTGTGAGGAAGATCGCGGGGCAGTTTATACGAAAAAGGAAGTCGTGGAGGCGATTCTAGACCTGGTTGGATACGTGACTTCCAAGCCACTGGCTACTCTGTCGATGTTGGAGCCATCCTGCGGAAAAGGAGATTTTTTACTTCCGATCATTCAAAGGCTTCTCGACTCGTATGTTTTTCACGGAGGTCAGATGGAAAACGCCTCTGCCTTCCTTGAAAATGCGATTAGAGCCATAGAAATTAACACAGAGAGTTACAATGAAGTCTCCGCATCGGTGACCAAGCTGCTTGTCGAAAATGGCCTGTCTGCAATAGACGCGTTTTCGCTTGCATCAGTCTGGCTTCTTGAGGGTGATTTTTTATTAATTCCACTTCCTCGGGGATTTGATTTTGTTGTCGGGAATCCTCCTTACATTCGACAAGAAAAAATTCCTGACTCGTTGCTAACGGAATATCGCAGCCGGTTTCGGACGCTTTACGACCGTGCGGACATTTACATCCCGTTTATCGAGCGCTCATTAAATCTTCTGAGGGCGAATGGCCATCTTAGTTTCGTTTGCTCAGATCGGTGGATGAAAAACCGATATGGTGGGCCGCTGCGAAAAATGGTGTCACAAGGGTTTCACTTGAAGCACATCATTTGTCTGAACGATGTTGCAGCGTTTACCAAAGAGGTCATTGCTTACCCAGCGATATTTGTCATTGAGAATACTCTTGGAAACGAAAGGACCCAGGTAGCGTTACCTCCGAAATCGCTTCATGGATTAATGATAACCACTTCGGCAATGAGCGGGAGTCTTACGACTGATGAATTGTTGTTTTGGGAAATGCGTGGAGTCGTATCCGAAGATCGTCCGTGGCTGACTTCCGCGAATAGCCACATCGCACTCATACGTCGGATGGAGCTTAACTACCCGACACTGAAGGAGGCGGGGTGTCACGTTGGAATCGGGGTCGCAACGGGAGCAGACGCGGTGTTCATAGGGCCCTATGAAGACTTGGACGTTGAAGATGAGAGAAAAGTTCCATTAGTGGGGACGAAAGACATTATCTCTGGCCAGCTTGTCTGGCGCGGAAAGGGAGTGGTTAATCCTTTCGAGCCAAATGGTTCCGTGGCCTCTCTGGATAGTTATCCAAGGTTCCGCAAATTTGTAGAATTTAACGAAGCCACACTCCGCCGAAGAAATGTCGCGCAGCGCTCAGGACTTGGCTGGTATCGAACGATTGATCGCATCTACGTCGAGCTGATCAATAAACCCAAGTTGCTAATCCCTGACATTAAAGGAGAAGCAAATGTCGTGTATGATCAGGGAAACTATTACCCGCATCATAATCTTTATTACGTAACTTCCGAGACGTGGAATTTGTTTGCTTTGCAAGCCGTCTTACGCTCCCACCTAAGCCAGCTTTTTATGGCAAGCTATTCGTTAAAAATGCAGGGTGGCTTTTTTAGGTATCAGGCTCAATATCTTCGCAGGATCAGACTTCCTAAATGGGAGAACGTCTCAGAGTCTCTTCGGGATAAATTGGCCGCAGCTGCCATCTCGGGTGATCTCATTGCCTGCGATAACGCCACTGCGGAACTCTATGATCTGAATGAGTCTGAAATAGGACTATTGAGAGCGTTCCAAACTCTATGAAAAGCTACAAGTTGGACATTCAGGAAGCGGTCAAACATTTTTGGATCAGCCGTTCCGGCGCTGGTAAGAAACAAGCCGCATTAAAGGAAGTCGATCGCGGCGAACGTGCAAATGTGACCTCTGGAAAGCATCTTGACGGTTTTGCTGACTTCTTTACCCGCTTAGTCCATGAAGCAGGAATTAATCACCCGACGGTTAAGAGAAAAACTCAACTAACAACGCTACCCGGATTTTTTCGTCCTACTAAAAAATGGGATGTCCTCATTCATAGTGAAGAACGGTTGCTAGCGGTTATTGAGCTTAAAAGCCATGTTGGCCCTTCATTCGGAAACAATTCTAACAACCGGGCTGAAGAAGCTTTGGGAAATGCGACGGACTTTTGGACAGCGCACCGCGAAGGCGCGTTTGGAAAGTCTCCCCGACCATTCCTGGGTTACATCATGCTCCTTGAAGACTGCCCGTCTGTCCATGTGAGACCTAGGCGTCCCGTCAAGGCGAGTTACTTCGATGTTTTTGAAGAATTCAAGTGGGCTACTTATGCAGACCGCTACCAGCTACTCTGTGAAAAGCTCATGCTAGAGTCGCTCTATACCAGTGCTGCAGTCATTCTTTCCCCGCGCACTGCTGCGATCACAGGCCAATACTCTGAACTCTCGGAAGCTTCCGGGCTGACGACCTTCATCGCCGAGTTGCGTGGAAAACTGTTGGCACAAGCTCCCAGAAACGAAGAGGTGACGGTAAGAATAAGCGAAGAGGCTCCGTAGTTTCTTTTGGAGTCTGCGAACATTCCAACCCTTCGTAAGTCGTTGATAATGAGAAGGATTTACCAAACGACGCGGGTAGTTTGTCAATCGACACGGGTCTTTTTCGTTACGACGAAGGTCGCAGGGCAAACGACAATGGTCGTAAGGTGAACGCCGGCGGTGGTTTTGGAAACGACCGGTGTCGTTAAGTCCGAGGCCCTGGTCGCAAGCGAAACGGCCATGGTCGGAACGAAAACGACCACCGGGATCTGGCTGACGACGAAGGTCGCTGGTGCGACGACTTCAGGCGTTTGGGCGCTGCGATGATCCAGGTGAATCCGCTGGAACTCCGCTCAAAAACCGGTTGTTCCCAATTAAGGCGTCGGTTTGGGGGCCGGGGAGGCGTTCGAGAGCGAACCTCGGAACTGGTGCAGGTCGTGCACGAGCGGGTGATCTTTGCCCAGCGCACCCTCGATCGAACTGATCGTGGAACTGGCGAGCGCGTAGTTGCTGTCGAGGTCTGCCCGGCGGGCGGCGATAGCTGTCGTGAGGGTCGATTCAAGACCGGAAATGACGCCTTCGTCGCCGGTCACACTGGTCACTCCGCTGGCAATCGCCGTGGCGCGCAGGGTGGGGTCCCATTGTTTTTCGATGAGGAGGGCTTTGATGGTGGCGTCTTCGAGAGTTCCCTTGATTTTATCGATGAAGGATTTTTTATCGGCGTCGGTTATGTCGGACATAAGTTTATTAAGTTGGTTTAAATGGCTGAACAGCACGGAGGATGGGCGAAGCTCCGTGTGCTGGCAAACCTTTTTGCGCGGTGATTGTCCGAAACGATCCGACGCCGGACGCGGCTATTCCAAGTCGGCGAGGAATTTTTCCACTTCGATGGCGGCGGCGCAGCCCTGGCCGGCGGCGGTGATGGCCTGGCGATAGACGGTGTCGGCCACGTCGCCGGCGGCGAAGACTCCGGGGATGGCGGTCGCGGTTCCGCGCGTTTGAAGGAGATAGCCGGCGTCGTCGGTGGGGACTTTGCCGAGGAATGGCTTCGTGTTCGGCGTGTGGCCGATGGCGACAAAAACACATCCGACTTCCAGTTCACTCTCCGCGTTGGTGACGATGTTGCGCACTTTCAGAGCGCGCATTTCGCCTGCGTCGTCGGTGAGATATTCCACGGGGACGCTGTTCCAGACGGGCTGGATTTTTTCGTTGGCAAGGACGCGGTCGGCCATGATTTTCGAGGCGCGCAAGGCGTCGCGGCGATGCACCAGATAGACCTTCGAAGCAAAGCGCGTGAGGAAAATGGCTTCTTCCGCCGCCGAATCGCCGCCGCCGACGACGACGACGGGGACGTTGCGATAAAACGCGCCATCGCACGTCGCGCACGAGGTGAGTCCATGGCCGACGAGCTTCGATTCACCGGGAAGTCCGAGCCATTTCGCGGAGGCGCCACTGGCGATGATAAGCGTCTTCGTTTCCATCCATTCGTCATCGACCTTCACGCGATGCGGCTTCATATGGCCGTCACCTGGTTCAAAATCCGTCACCAACGAATACTCGAAGCGCGCCCCGAATTTCCCCGCTTGCGCCTTCATGTTCATGATGAGTTGCGGGCCATCGATGCCTTCGGGGAAACCGGGAAAGTTCTCCACCAACGTCGTTGTTGTAAGCTGGCCGCCGGGTTCTTTTCCTTCGAGGACGAGCGGCGAAAGGTTGGCGCGAGCCGCGTAAATGGCGGCGGTAAGTCCGGCGCAACCGGTGCCGACGATGATGACGTTTTCCATAGTTTGGGACGGAGAATAGAGCAGTCCATCGGAAAAAAGCCAATCGAGTTAGAGTCGTATGGAACAAACATTGCGCTTGCCCAGATAGGGAGAGGCGTTAAGACTCCCCGCCATGATCGTCACGACCGCAGAACTCTTTAAACTCGCCTACGGAAAATACGCCATCGGCGCTTACAACATCAACAACGCCGAGCAGACCATGGGCCTCTTCAAAGGCTGCGTCGAATCGCAGGCGCCTTTCATTATCCAGCTCTCGAAAGGCGCGCGTAACTACACCGACAAACGGATGATCGAAGGCATCATTCGCGCGGCGGAAGAGATTTTTCCCGAAGCCATCTACGCCGTCCATCTGGATCACGGCGACGAGGCGACTTGCTACGATTGTATCGACTCAGGCTTCTATTCGTCCGTGATGATCGACGCCTCGCACGAGGATTTTGAGGAAAACATTGCCGTCACGAAACGCGTCGTGGACCGCGCCCACGCCAAGGGTCTCAGCGTCGAGGCGGAACTCGGCAAACTCGGCGGCGTCGAGGAAGACATCGTCGTCGATGAAGGTCACGCCTGCCTGACCAACCCCGAGGAAGTCGTGGAATTTATCCAGCGCAGCGGTTGCGATTCGCTCGCCGCCGCCATCGGCACCAGCCACGGGGCTTACAAATTCAAGGGCCAGCAATCGCTCCATTTCGACGTTATCGAAGCCATCCGCGATAAAGTGGCCGCCGCTGGTTTGCCTCCCACTCCGATCGTGATGCACGGCAGCTCGTGCGTCCCCGCAGAAGAAGTTCGCCGCATCAACGCCGCCGGTGGAAAACTCGATCCGTCCGCCGTCGGCGTAAACGAAGACGAATATCTCCCTGCTGCGAAGTTGGGCGTTACCAAGGTGAACATCGACACCGACGGGCGATTGGTCTGGACCCGCGTTCACCGCGAATTCTTCCGCGACAAGCCTGAGGAATTCGACTTCCGTCCGCCGGGTAAAATCTTCATTGAGGAATATCGCAAATTCATCGTCAGCCGTGGCGAAAAGCTCGGCAGCGCCGGCAAAATCCCGGAAATCCGCCGCGCCCTGGCGAAATAAAATTATGGGATTCGATCAATATCACGAACCGCCGGAAGAACTCAAAAGCGGGGGTTAAACAGAAAAACCTTCTCCCGGAAATTCAGGAGAGGATTTTTCAGTAGGTTGGTAAACCGGACTAAGGCTTGGCTGCGGGACTGGCAGCCGCTTTGCGACTTACAAGCTCAGACCGGAAAGGCGCTCGGCGGCATGAGTCATGATCGGAAGACCGTGGGCAAAGGCGATCGTGCTAACATCGAGCGTTGTTAGTGATTGCAAGCTGCGGCGCATCAGCTTCGAGTTAGCGGCGTATTTGTCGGGGAGGGGAGCGAAGGCGAATGAGTCGAGATTGATGATAATGTCGCCGAGGATGAGGAGTTTTTTTTCGCGATAATAGATACCGACTTCACCCGCGCCAGCGCCGGGAAGTGAGCGGAGTTCCAGTCCATTCAGGTGGTTCGGAAACGGCGATGTCGGGATGGAAATTTCCACCGCCGCTTCTCGATCTGCGAAGACAGGAATCGTATAGCGGTCGCGATAAAAAGCGGCGTCGCGCTCGTGGTTTCCATTGGTTAGGAGAATGGCGCGCGGCCTTTGTGGCAAAGTTTCCAATTGAGTTAGAGCCGACTCTGTTAGTCGAATCGGATCGATAAAAAAAAGCGCGTCGCCACAGACGAGCGCATGGCTGGTGAGTTCGACTTTCGCTTGGGAAGAGTAAGCCTGCCAGAGATAGAACCCTGGGAGGACTTCCTGGATTTCTTCGGCCCGTGTCATTCTAACTTCGCTCTAAAGCGTCGATGACAATTTGCGGCGTGAGCAATTCCGGCAAGACGATGGCGGGTCGCGAACGGTCAGCGGGATAGATTAAGTAAAGTGGCACGCCGGCCCGCCCGTATTGTTTGAGCACGCGAGTGATTTCCGGGTCACCATTGGTCCAGTCGCCTTCGAGAAAGAGGACGTTTTTCTCGCGGAAAAGCCGCTGTACAGACGCGGAGTCGATGGCGACGCGCTTGTTCACTTTGCAAGACAGACACCAGTCGGCGGTGAAATCAACGAAGACAATTCGGTCACTAGCCAGAGCGCGTTCTAACTCCGATGAGAAACTTTTTGAAGCGACTACGACTTCTTTCACCGGTCGAAACCAGACAAAAGTAACGGCGATACATGCTAGCACTAACATCAGTGCGACAGCGCCGAAGCGGCGACTTCCCGACGATGCGACCGGTGATAGGAACGTCCCGTAAATCCACGCGCCGAGTCCGGAGAAAAGCAGGAGCGCGCCGAGGAAAATGATGGCGTTGATGCCGAGTTGACGACCCACGATCCAGACGAACCAGAGCAGCGTGGCGAGCAGGAGAAAGCCCATGAATTCCTTCAACCGCACCATCCAGATGCCGGGCTTGGGCAGGTGCCGCATCCAGCCCGGATTTGCGCAAAGCAGCAAATAGGGCGCGCTCATTCCAAAAGCAATCGCGGCGAAAACCGAGAGCAACGCGAGCGGCGGTTGAGTCAGTGCGAAGGCCAGTGTCGTGCCCAGATACGGCGCGGTGCAGGGCGTGCCGAGGAGCGTGGCGAAGACGCCCTGAAAAAATGCCCCGCCCATGCCGTCGCCGGTGTCCGCGAGTTTGGTGGTGGCTTTTCCGGGCAGCGTGATCTCGTAAACGCCGAGTAAATTGAGCGCGAAGAGGAAGATGATGACCGAGATCCCGATGTTAAACCACGGGTTTTGAAACTGTTGCGCCCAGGAGATTTCCCTGCCAGTGGAACGCAAAATCAGGAGCACCACGCCGATGCCGAGAAACCAGGCAAACATTCCGCCCACGAATGCCAGGCCGAGCCGGAAAATGCGCCGACGCGATTCGCCAGCTTGCTTCACGAACGAAAACATCTTCAGCGAAATCACCGGCAGCACACAGGGCATCAGGTTTAAAATCAGCCCGCCGATGAAGGCGAAGAGAAGCGCCGGGAGCAGGGTGAGATTTTTCAGCGGAGTTAGAATCGATTCCTGCGGCACGAGACGTTGATACCGCTCAAACTCCGCTCTGTTTTCCGGTCGCGCCGGGCCGACGGGGAGCGTGAGGGAGAGTTCCGCATGGCCGGGAACGCAGAGTTTTTCGCAGACCAGCCAACTGGTGGCGGCACGAATTTCCACGGGAGTTGCAGTCGGTTCTGCGGGCGGCGTGACCGTGGCAAAAAGCAGGACTTCGCCGGTGTAAACATTGACGTGGAGATTGCCGCCCTCGGTCAGGACCTGATGCGCGGGCCATTGCAAAGGGCCAACGGCGAAGCCGGGCGGCAGCGTCCATTCGATCTTCGTCGGCAGCCCGGAATCCCCCGGCACGCGCCAGTAAATATGCCAGCCCGGAGCCATTTTGAAGAGCACTCCGATGCGAAACGGCTTGCCGCTTTCCACCGCGGTCGTATCGGCGATCAGCCGTGGATCGACGAGCGTTTTTCCCTGGTAAACCTGGGCGCGGCCGACTGAAAAACCGGAGATCAGCAGGAAAAGAAAGAGCAGCCAGCGGCGAGAAAATTGCACAAGCATTACTAACACGGCTGAAGCGCCATGCAAAATCGGCGCCCGGTGTTCATTAACCCGTTGACCGTTGATAGGACTGCAAGTCGAATGCAAAAAGTTCCAGCGTTCGAGGCGTCTGCGGTCGCGCCTTCAGTTGCAATGTCGGGGCGATGGGACATCTTTGTCGGCACCGGTCTGTGAGTCGTCCCTCCGCACTTTCCCCTAGGGAACTGCTGATTTAATCGGGCGTTATTTTTGAATCAATGAATTTCCATTTGTTTCCGGATTAGTTAGAAGTGTGGGATGGAAAACCAGTTG
>JAYVOE010000102.1:0-25277 GCA_043758065.1 Spartobacteria bacterium
AAGTCCCATGCAACGCCCTGCGTCATCGAGCACCGGAAGGCCGCGCAGATGTTTCTTTTCGATGGAATTCACCGCTTGATAGACGGACGCCTTTTCCGAAACGGAAATGACATTTCGCACCATCACGTCGGCCACTTTCGGCGAGACGTCGGAAAAAAACACAGGCGACTCCGAACCAAATCTGCCGAGCACATAATCGACCCGCTCATTGGTATTTCCGGCGCGGCCGGCGATCACATCCCCCACTCCCAAACGCAATTTCAGATCGGCGTAGGCCAGTGCAGAACAGATGGAATCCATGTCGGGATTCTTGTGGCCAATGACGATGGTTTGCATGGAGCTTGCATCCTTTTAAGCGAACGCGACTTTGGCGCAATCCAAATTGAATAAGTAGCGACTGAAACGGTCCATATCGATGCAACTCGACTGGAAAACATCCGTCTTTCTTTCGAGCTGCGTTTTATTACTATCAGATTCCCAATGAAAAAAATAATCGCCCTCCTGTTTGTTGCCTTTTGCCTGGCCTCCGCGCCTCGTGCAAAGGCGGAAGTCACGCTGGATCTCTTCTACGACTCACTCGCCGATGATGGCGATTGGTTTGAAGCTGATGATTACGGATATTGCTGGCAGCCACATGATGTTTCCGCCAATTGGAGCCCCTACACCGATGGCTACTGGACTTACACCGATGCGGGTTGGACGTGGGTTTCCTACGAATCCCACGGCTGGGCGACGTATCATTATGGTCGCTGGACGAAATTGCGCGAACGCGGCTGGGTCTGGGTTCCCGGTTATGAATGGGGTCCAGCCTGGGTGAGCTGGCGCTCGAACGATAATTACGTCGGCTGGGCTCCGTTGCCTGCCCGGGCGACGATCAGCGTCGGTTTTTCGATTGGCAGTGAAGTGGACGCTGACTACGACATCGGTCCTTCTTATTACAGCTTCGCGCCTAGCCAACGGTTTGGTTCACCGTCACTGAGCGAGGTGATTGTTGATCGCTCGGAAAACGTCACGATCATTAACGAGACCACGAACATTACGAACATCACGTATCAGAACAACGTCGTCTACAACGGCGGCCCGGATTACGACCAAATCAATCGCCGCAGCGAACGTCCGATCGAACGTCTCCGCCTGGATCGCATCACGGCAGTCGATGGTAACCGTGATTATCGTTTCAATCGTCCGCAAAATGGACGGCTCGCGGTGGTTGCGCCGGCCGTTGTTCCAGTGGAGCAAAACCTCCGGCCCCGTGCGATCAAGGCCAGCCTCGGTCGTGTGCAGCGCGATAATGGCTGGGCGGGAGTGCGGGATCAAAAACTGGCCGACCGCACCCGGCAAAAAATGCGCGAAGACGGTAAAGGCCGGAGCCGTGGACCAGTGAACCAAAAGGAAACAGTGGCGCAGGCAATGCGTCAGGAAGCGCGTTCGAAGCCGGTCGCGTCAATGCCTCGTCAGGAAGCGAATATCCGTGGGAATCGTCGTCCCGCCGCAAACCGTCCTGATAACAATGCAACTCCGGTCACTTCCAACGACGCGCCGAATGCCAATCGTCAAAATCGCAACCCGGCCGAAAATCAAAAAGGCCGTGGCCAGAATCGCGAAAACGCGACAGCCCGTGAATCAACTGCAACTCCCTTGGAAAATCCTCGCGCTGGCGGCAAACACACCAAGGAAGAGATGGCTCGTTACCGCGAAGCCGTTGCACGCCGCCAAGCCAATCCAGACGCAGCCAAACGTCCGGCACAACAAAACCCCGGTCCCGATCAGGAACGCGCCCGTGCCCAGCGCCAGCAACAAGCGGCGGGCGAGCGCAATGCCGCAACCCGCGAAGAGCAGCAAGCAGCCGCTCGTCAGCAGGCAGCGCGTCGAGCCAATCAGGAACAGGCCACCTCACGTCAGGATGGGAATGCGGCCCGTCAACAAGCCGCCCGTCGTGAAGAACAAACTGCCGGTCGCAACCGCGAACAAGCCGCCGCTCGCCAGGAAGCAAATGCCGCCCGTCAACAAGCTGCTCGTCGCGAAGAGCAAGCCGCTGGTCGCAACCAACAGCAAGCCGCCGCACGAAACCAACAGCAAGCCGCCGCTCGAAATCAAGAACAGGCCGTTGCCCGGCGTGAACAAGCTCAAGCAGCCCGCGCTAATGGCGAGCGCCAGCAAGCAATGCAAGAGCGTCAGCAACAGATGCGTCGCCAGCAAGCGGAGGTCCCGCAACAGCGCCGTGAGCAAGTTCGTCCTCAAGAAAGACAGCAGGCACCACGGCAACAGGCCGAGCAAGGCCGTGGCCGGGCACGCGAACTCACTCCAGAAGAAGTAGAGGCTCGCAAAAAAGCCAGGAGAAACGGCCAACCGATTTAACGGGCTCTCCTAAAAAAAACTGAACCGGGTTGCGGAGTTATCTTCGCAACCCGGTTTTGTTTTCGGGAACGAACTTTGCCGAACAGCCGCAGCCTCCGCCGCAACCTTTTTTCTCCCGATTCATCCACCAACGACGCGCAAACAAACCGATAGTTAGCAGCACAATGGCGAGAGCAATCCAGGTTTGAGCGGGCATAAAAATCAGGCGAGCAACTGTGCTGCGAGCGCTTCAACATCGCATCCATTGGCACGAATTTCCACCCCGTTGCGATGCAGCACCGCTTCGAGATTCCAGCGCTCATCGGCAAAAAAGGAGCGGACTCCCAGCGGTATCTGACATCCGCCGCCGAGTGCTCGCAACAAGGAACGTTCGAGCGCGACAGACTCCCAGGTCGGCGCGTGATTGATCGCCTGCAAAACGTCCGCGAGTTCAGAGAAATCTGAGCGGACTTCGATCCCAATCGCCCCCTGCCCCACGGCGGGCAGCGTCACATTCGGCGTGAGATTGCTGACGTGATATCGCTGCAACTCGAATGAAATTTTGCCGTTCTGCACCAGCCCGAGACGTTCCAAACCCGCAGCCGCCAATACGGTCGAACTCCAATCCGAATTTTCCGCGAGCTTTCGCAAACGAGTCGCCACATTTCCGCGAATTTCCACGATCCGTAAATCAGGACGCGCCGTGCGAATCTGCATTTGCCGCCGCAAACTACTCGTGGCGACGATTGCTCCGGGTGGCAGCGACGCGAACCCGCCTTCCGTTTTCGAGACCAACCAATCTTCCACATTCGCCCTCGGCAAAACTGCCGCCAAAGTCAATCCTGGCGGCAGAATCGTCGGCAAATCCTTCAGGCTGTGGACGGCCGCATCAATCCGCCGATCCAGCAGTGCCTCCTCGAGTTCTTTCGTGAAAAGCCCTTTATCGAGCTGTCCCGCCGCTGCGATCAGACTAAGATCCAGCCGCTGATCGCCAATGGTGCTGATCTCGCGAATCTCGACATTCAGCGATGGAAACGCGGCGCGCACGGCCTGTTCGACGAGACGAGTTTGCGCCAATGCTAGCGCACTTTTTCGCGTGCCGATGATGAAGGATTTCATGGTCGCACCGTCGTTTCCATACGACTGGAACTCCGCTCAGAAACCGGTTGCGTCATTCCACGCTTCCGAGCCCAATCCATAAATTCCTCGACGTGATCCTCGATGATCTTCTGGCCGACGACTATTTCCTGACGTCGCATTTCCAACGACTCGCGAGCAATCGCCTCCAGCGAATCAATGTCGTAAAGGTAAACGCCGTCAATTTCGTTGACCGACGGCTCGATGTCGCGCGGGACGGCGATGTCGATCAAAAAAAGCGGACGTTCTGGGCGGGAGCGCATTAGCGCGTCGAGTTTCAGTCGAGTGACAACGAAATGCGGCGCGGCAGTCGAGCTGATCAAAATATCGAGCCTGGCGAACTCACTTTCCCATTCGTCAAAATGAAGCGCGCGACCGCCGATGTCCGCTGCCAGAGCGACCGCCCGATCATGGCTGCGATTTGAGACAATCAGACTCTGCACGCCTTTGCTGGCGAGCGCGCGTGCCGTCCGTTCACTCGTGTCGCCCGCGCCGAGAACCATCACTTTGCAGCCGCTCAAGTTTCCGAAAATTTTCTCCGCCAGATCGACTGCGACCGACCCCACGGAGACACTGCCGCGCGTGATTCCGGTCTGACTCCGCACTTGTTTCGCCACGGAAAACGCCTTCTGAAAAAGCCGGTTGAGCCAAATGGAAGTCGCCTGGTTTTCCGCTGCAGTCGCGTAGGCTTTTTTGACCTGACCGAGGATTTCCGTTTCGCCAACCACCATCGATTCCAACCCACTCGCGACGCGAAAAAGATGGCGCACCGTGTCCTGGAAATCGTGCTGATAAATGTGCTCCAGATCATTCGGCTCCACCGCCGAACGCGTCTTCAGCACCGTCAGCGGATCGAAAGTCTGATTCTCCGAAACGACATACCATTCGACGCGATTGCAGGTCGAGAGCGCGACGGCTTCACGCACCGCGGGCAGCCCGAGCGCCTGTTGCAACGCGGGAACGGTTTGCAACGGCTCGATGGCAAATTTCTCTCGCGACGCGACGCTCGCCGTTTGATGGCTGACTCCGATGCAAGTCAGATTCATCGCGGCGTTCCTCCTGAGAGCAGGGTCACGCCCCAGAGCGTCACGAGCACCACGCCAAACGCCAGCACCGATGCACTCGCCAGCGACCTAGGCGCAAGGGCTTTCCAACTGCGACCCCAGAGAATCGCGGCATACATCACCCAGATAAAAATCGAGAGACCGAGCTTCAGTGAGTTCAATGGAAGTCCGATGAAAAACCCCGCGCCGATCCCAAACGTGAGCAAAACGAAACCAAAAAACACCAGCCGACGATTGGCGATGGCGAGCTGGCTGATCGGTGGCAACCGGTAAAAAAGTGAGCCAAGTGTGTGTCGTTTCAGTTGGCGATCCTGCACGAGATACATTAGCCCGGCGACGCCCGCGAGCAGGAACGCGCCACAGGCAATGATCGAAAACGACGCGTGAAACTCCAGCCACGGATTCACTTTTCCACGTGGACCGGCGGGCGTGTCGATCGGCAGCGCGAGTGCGATGGCTTGAATGAAAAACGCCACCGGCGACGTGAATGCGCCCATCAGCGAGAGCCGATACGCCGTGCCGACAATCATGTAAATCAGCGTCATCGACCAGCTCACAAAAATGAAAACCTCGAAGAGATTCGTCAGCGGACAGCGTCCAATTGCGTGTCCTCTTTGATAGAGAAACGTCGTCTGCAAAACAAATCCGACCGCGACCGCTGCGAGGTTAAAACGTGACGGCAAAAAGCTGCCTGCGCGCAATGCAAACAGCGTGTAGCCGAAGCTCGCCAGGAAGCAAAACGTGGAAAGAAGAAGCCAAAATCGGTCCGTCATGAGTGAGGGCTAATTTTCGCCGGGCGGGCTGAAAAAACAAGCCACACCTTTCGCTTTGCAGGTTCGGGCGAAACGTGTTCACTGGCGTCCCCACATATCCCTCTAACTCGAATGGACGACATCGCTTTTCTCCACAGCCTCATCCGCAACATCCCCGATTTTCCGCAGCCGGGAATTCAGTTCAAAGACATCACGCCAATCCTCGCGGACGGCGACGCTTTTCGGAAATCGATCGATCTTTTTGTGAAGAAATGCCGCGAAGCGAACGTGCAGAAAATCGTTGGCATCGATGCGCGCGGATTCCTTTTCGGAGCCGCAACGGCTTACGCGCTCGGCGTCGGTTTCATTCCCGTGCGCAAGCAGGGCAAGTTGCCGTTCACGCGCCGCAGCCATTCCTACACGCTCGAATACGGCAACAACGTCATCGAGATGCACGACGACGCGATTTTGCCCGGTGAACGCGTGGCCTTGATTGATGATTTGCTCGCGACGGGCGGAACGGCGGGCGCAGCGTCGAAGCTGGTTAACGAACTCGGCGGCATCGTTGTGGAAGCGATTTTTTTAATCGAACTCGTCGCATTGGAAGGTCACAAACAGCTTCCCGGAGTTCCGATTACGACGTTTTTAAAATACTGAGTCGAGTTCCAACGGACTCTGCGGCTAGAGCTTTTGCCTGGCGTCTCCATTCAAAAACACGTCCATCTGCTGCCCGACATAGACCGGAAAATCGGGACGCTCAAATCGGAAAATGATCTGTAAAACCCGAGTATCCACACGTTCGCTGCTCAGGCCAGTGAGCGATTGTTTTGGCACGACATACGGCTCGATACGCACGAAGTGCAGGGTGACTTTTTTCTCGCGCGAACCTTTCAAAAACGCCACCGCTTCGCTGCCGGGAATAACGTGCGATGCGTAGTCTTCATCGACATCGGCGCGAAGTTGAAATTGATCGACGTCACCGAGGAGCATGGCGGGCGTATTGGAATTGAGCACGGCCTGTTCGCCCGCGCGGATGTTCACCTGGAGCACGCGTCCATCGCGCGGCGCTGAGGTGGTGAGTCGTTCCAAAGTCACTTTTGCCCGGCTCAAATCGGCCTGAGTCTGTTCTAACTCCGCTCTGGTTTTTGCCAGATTCGCAGTGGCCTGGCGCGCGGCGAAATCGGCTCGCGTCCGTTCGTCGACGCTGGAAACCTGATTTTTCTCCAGCTTTTGGATACGGCGTAACGTGTCGGTTTTATCTGCGAGCGCGACTTCCGCGAGTCCGATGGAACTCCGCAGGACTTCGACTTGCGCCTGCTGGCTCGCGATGGCGGCTTTGGCGTCGCGGTCGTCAAGTTTGAACAAAACGTCGCCTTTTTTTACGTTGTCGCCGACGGTGACGCTGACTTCGGAAACCAGGCCCGCGCTCGTCGGAGCGATGCGGACGTTTTCATTGACCGACTCGACGAGTCCGCTCGCGCCTAGTGAGTTTGCAAATGGCGCAGAAGTCGGCTGCGCCAACGGAGCGACTTTGGGATCGGGTCGGCGCAATTTCGAGACGAGCAGAAAAGCCATGATGATTCCGATGACCGCCAGGTAAAATGTGGGTTTGCGAAACATAAATTTTTTCAGTCGAGTTAGAGTCGTTTCTGCGCGTGAATGCCTTTGACCACGCCATCTTCCATTTCGGCGATGCGGTCGGCGAATTCAAAAATGCGGCTGTCGTGCGTTACCACAATCACTGCGCGGTCGGGTCGAATCGCCGTTTCCCGAAGGAGTTCCATGACTTTGTGGCCGCTTTTCGCGTCGAGCGAAGCGGTTGGTTCATCGCAAATAATCAATCGCGGTTCGTGGACCAAAGCGCGCGCAATCGCCACGCGCTGCTGCTGCCCGCCGGAGAGCTGAATTGGATAGGAATGAAGCCGATCGCCGAGGCCGAGTTCGGTGATGTAATGTGCCGCCCGCTCCTCGGCTTCCTTGCGTTTTTTGCCGTTGATAAGAAGCGGCACGGAGGCGTTTTCGAGAACGGTTAGCGTCGGGATGAGATTAAACTGCTGAAAAATAAATCCGATATTTTGTCCGCGAAACTTTGTCAGTTCTCCCGGCTTCATCTCATCCAGCGCATGGCCGAGCGTGCGGATGCGCCCTTCATCGATTTCCAGCGTGCCGCAAATGACGCTCAGTAGCGTCGTTTTTCCGCAGCCGGATGGTCCGACCATCATCAGTAATTCGCCAAACTGGGCTGCGAAATTCACCTGTTTGAGTGCAAAGACACGCTCCTCTCCCGCTCCGAAAGTTTTTACGACGTTTTCCACTTCGACCGCTGCCGTGAGTCGGTTGGAACTCATTTGAAAACCACTGCTGGCTCCAGTTTTGCGATTTTCCGGAGCCCGAACAGCGCCGACAGGCAGCAGATGAAAATGATCACGCCACCCGTGAATGCAAGAATCTGCCACGGCATAAAAAACGGCGGCTGACCTTTTTTGATGACGAGATTTCCAAATAACGCTGCGAGTCCGACGCCCATTCCATAGCCGACTGCGCCAACGACGAAGGCTTGGAGAAAAACCATTTTCGCCAACGTCGGCATCGTCGCACCCATCGCTTTGAGCGCGGCTAGAAACCGCAGATTCTCGTGAATGAAAAGGTAAAACGTCTGGCCGGAAATCGCGATTCCCACGATGACGCCAAGAATAACAACGGTCCCAAACGAAATCGGAATTCCCGTGTTTTTGACATACCACCAGATCGTTTCCCACTTAAACGCCTCCGCTTCCACCGCTCGTAAACCGGGCAATTTCGAGATGCGCGCCGCACATTCCTGAGCCGATATTTCTGAGCGGGGTTGCACTAATATGAAGCTGAGCCGTTTTCTCACAAACGGCACGTATTCCAACGCTCGGTCATAGGTTGTATAAACATAGGGCTGACCAAAAAAACTGCGCGCCGTCTCGCAAATTCCGACGACGCGCGCCTCTTTGTCATTGATCTCGAACGTCGTTCCCAAGTGGAGTTTTAGTCCTTTCTTGGCAAACTTTTCCGTCGCTACTTGATCCACGATCACCGCGTTGGGCAGCCGCAAATCTTCCACGCGCCCTTCTTTCATCACTGCCGGACGCCCGACCAGCGTCGCCGTGTCGAGCCCGGTGAGTTGGATTTGCTGAAATGATCCGTCTTCCAGTCGAGTCTGTGTCAGCCCCCAATAGAGTCGCACCGCCCAATCCACTCCGGGCACGCTGCGCACTCGATTGACCTCGATCTCGCGCATCGCAGTCACTTCATTGACCTGCTCCACCGCCCGATCCATTACCCAGACGGGCGTGCCGATATTTCGAATCGTCGCCGTGCACCACATCATGAGTCCGCAAAAAACCGACGATTGCTGCGACATGAGCAACGCGCAAAACGTCAGTCCACAGACCAGCATGGCGTATTTCGCCTTGTCGCGAATGAGCATGTAGATGGCGATGCGGAGCATGAAATGAGAGACGACTGCCATTCTTCATTGGACGCCGTCATTTGCCAATCCGACAAAATGAATCGACTGCAACTCCGCTCAGTTTTTCTTCAAGAACGGGAAGTTCACCTCTAAATATCCCTCAACTTTTCCCAAGCGGTCCGCTCTTCGGCTGTCAGACTGGTGGGTATTTCCACCTCGACGATCACGTAAAGATCGCCTCGTCCGCCGCCTTTTGTGGGCAGACCTTTTCCGCGCAAACGCATCTTCCCGCCCGGTTGCGTGCCTGCCGGAATTTTGATTTTTACCCGTCCATCGGGCGTTGGCACGTAAGCCTCCGTTCCTAAAACGGCGAGCGCTGGCGAAACCGAAACCGTGTGAATCAAGTCGTTGCCCTCAATCACGTAGTCTGGATGACGCGAAATCCGCACATTCAAATACAAGTCGCCTGACTGTCCATGCTGCCCGCCGGATTCGCCTTTCCCCGCGAGGCGAATGCGCTGTCCTTCTCGCACGCCGGGCGGAATTTTGACCTGATAACTCTCTACTTTTCCCTGCGCTCCGCGTCGAAACGACACTGTCCGCGTCGATCCCTGGAGCACTTCGTCGATCGTCACCATGATGTCGGTCTCCACATCCTGACCCCGCCTCGGCCCTCCGAAACCGCCGCCACGTTGGCCACCGCCACCGAAAAACTGCTCAAAGAAATCACTGAAACCCGTTCCTCCGAAATTATATTCCTCGAAACCGCCGCCCGGCATCGGTCCACGCCCCCCGCCGGCCGACTGCTGCTCCCAGTTTGGCCCGAGCGTGTCGTATTTCTGGCGCTTCGCCGGATCGCTCAGGACTTCATAGGCCTCGTTGATCTCCTTAAATTTCGCCTCCGCGTTCTTTTTATCCTCCGCCACATCCGGGTGATGTTTTCGCGCCAGCTTGCGAAATGCTTTTTTTAACTCATCCTCGGAAGCGGTCTTTTGAACCCCTAAAATCTCGTAATAATCCTTAAACTGAACAGCCATCGCCGGATCATAGGTGGAAAGCCGAAAAATTCAAATCCCACGCGTCATTTGCGCGATTGAACTAGTGTGAAAATCCATTTAACTTCAACTCCGATGTCTTTTGGAGCCTACGCCAGTAATCAGTCCGACTGGAATTTCCGCCGCTGGGTCGTGCCCATGCTGACGGTGTCGCTCCTGCTCCATCTCGGGCTGATGATTGCTTTCCAAGCGAGAAAATTGCACACCTTCGCCCCAGTGCAGACCGAACGCCTGATTCCCCGCGCCTTCAACGTCAAACGTGCCGAGATCGACCCTCGCGTTCTCCAAAACACCGATGTTCCCAAGTCGGAAAATGTCGCAAAACCGGAGCCGCAAGTGACGAAACTCCCCTCGCCGAATCCCAAAAAAGCCTTCGAGAACGCCTTGGAAGAAATTCGGGTTGCTCCAGTTGCGCCCGATGCTTCCAAGCCGTTGCTCAACGAAAAACCCAAAGTGGATTCTTCCGCGGTCAACTCCGCCATTTCGCAAATGGAGAAGCGCAGTTCGCACGTCCTCGAACGCGAAATGGACACTCTCCGCAAGGAACTCACCGCTCAAAAACCGTCCTCGCTCAATCAACCCGCACTCACCGCCCACGGCCTCGTAGATACGTCTGCAACTCCCGTGGAAAATCCGTCCGACATCGCCTCCCGCTTGAAAGGCGAGAACGCCGGACCCGACGTCGGTTCACCCGGTTTTTCGGACCTCGATCAACTTCTCTCGCAAACCGGCCCATTGCCCTCAAACACCAAGCCGCTGAATTTCCGCGGTGACACGTTATTCGACTACGACCAATACGCACTTAGTCCGGCTGCGGTCACGAGTATGACCAAGCTCGGCCAGCTGATTCAGCGCAATCCTCGAGCGACCTTTATCATTGAGGGCCACACCGACTCATTCGGCGACGTCGGCTACAATCAGCAACTCAGCCTCGCCCGCGCCGAATCGGTGAAAGTCTGGCTCGTCATCAACATGAACATCGAGGCGAGCCGCGTGCAAACTCGTGGCTTTGGCAGCAGTAAATTACTCGTGCCGGTCATCAAGAACGGCCGTCCCACCAGCGTCGAGGAACAGCAGCTCAACCGTCGCGTCGAGATCGTAATTCGGACGAAGTGAGTTTCAGCGCAATCAAGTCGTGGGCCGGCTGGCCGTTTCTGCTCGCCTGCACCCTCTTCGCCGTCGTCTTTTTTGAAGGCACCCGGCACAACGACTTCCCGTATTTTTATCACACCGACGAGCCGTCCAAGGCGGATCAACTCGTCAGCGGCGAGCGAAATTTCTATCATCCCGCGCTCATGCTCAACGCGACGGACGTCGTTTCCCAAGTGTTAGGAATTGCCCGTGAAAAACAACCCCTGGTCGTTACCGGACGAACGATTTCCGCCTTTTTTGCCGCGCTCGCGGTCACTGGATTCGCATTAGTCGCCTGGCGTTTGAGCGGAGTTGCAGCCGGATGGCTCGCAGGAATTTTCAGCGGACTTTCAGCCGACTTCTACGACGCCGCACATTACATGAAGGAAGATACGTATTGGATTTCCGGCCTCAGTTTTACATTCCTCGCCGCGCTGCACTATTGGAAAAAACCCAAGGTTAGCGCCGCCCTCTGGCTGGGACTCGCCGCTGGTTGGGCAGTCAGCGGAAAATACATTGGCTTCATCGCGCTAGCCATCGCTCTGCTAACTATCGTCGGCAAAATGATCGCCAGCCGTTCGCAACAATTTCTAGCATTGCTAACCTGCATCATCGCTGCTGCCGCGATTTTCCTAACCATCAACTACCAGATCATCTCCAACCCCAAAACCATGACCGCCGGTCTGGGCAAAGAAATCGGAGCACTCCACAACGAGCACCATCAGAAAAACGAGAAATTCAAACCAACGCGTTACCTCGATTTGCTTCAAGACACCGTCCCGACTACCGCAATTATTCTAGCATCCGGACTGTTAGTTTACGGCTTGTGGAATTTTCGCCGGAAGCCATTGCCGGAGCTACTTTTTCTTTTTCTCCCAGTCATTCTCGGTATCGCACTGACTTACACTCCGAAAGGGTCGGCGCGCTATTTTCTGCCGATCGGATTGATGCTCCTAACATCCGCCGCGATCGCCTTGGTATCTGCCGTGAATGCACTGCAACTCCGCTCACTTTCGATACGCGTCACCAGCTATCTATTGGGAGCTGCAGCCTGCGTCGCCATCATTTTCCCATTGGGGAAAGAATACAAAATCCGCCACCACGCCTTTGCTTCGGACTACCGGAAAGCTCTCGCGCAATACATCCGCGACAACATTCCTCCGACTGCCATCATTGCAGCCGACCAACGCGCCGCCATGCCATCGGCGGACGACCCGCGTTACGCTGGTTTCCAAAATTTGCTTCCTAACAAAATGCTCATCACGCGTTACACAGCGGACTTAGGGACGATTGACGAATTGTTAACTAAAGGCGTTTCCTACGTAGTCGTCGCGAGCCGCGATGCGAATCGACTTGGCAACGAGGAAAATTATTCAGGTGCAGACCTAAAAAGACTTCCCGAGCGTCGCGCATTTTATCAAGACCTAACAAAACGCGGCACCGTGCTTTGGCAATCGAAAATGGGCGATAACAAATACTTGAACGTCTCGCTCATTCTCTACCAGATAGCGATCTAACTCCGATGAGTTTTCCTTTCTCGCAACGCTGGCTGGCCATTCTTTTATCGGTCACACTCTTCGTCGGTGCCACGGTTTTTTATTCGCGGCACAACGACTTTCCCACCTACTACCATCCGGACGAACCGCTCAAGGGCGAACAAATCATCACCGGCCAATACAACGCGCATCATCCGCTCTTGTTGTTAGATACAGCCGGCCTGATTCTCCGCTGTAGTAGCTTAGTTCGCACACCCGAAAACGCCATCATTTGCGGACGCTGGGCCTCAGCAATTTTCAGCGGACTTTCATTGCTATCACTCACCATTCTCGCTGGTCGTCGCGCGGGGTGGTGGGGTGCAGTGTTAGCAGCACTACTCATCGGCCTGCATCCCCTACTCTATGAGCTGGCGCATTATTGCAAAGAAGACCCAGCGCTGTTGTTAGGAATCAGCCTGACTCTACTAGCACTTGACTTCTTTTCCGAAAAGCCAACTCTTATTAGAGCAACGTTGTTAGGAGCCGCTTGTGGCATTGCAATCTCGGGTAAATATCTGGGCGTCGTCATGTTGTTAGTCGCGCTTCCATGGGTGATCTGGAGAGGAAAACGTGGAGGAATCGTGGGTAGTTTCTTTGCTGGATTGATCGCCACAATTCTGTTGATCAACCTCCCATTTTTGCTCGACGTTCCCCGGCTGATCGGCGCTTTTCGATACGAGTTAAATGCCGCTCAGGTTGGCGGAGCGAAAGGTCTGACTCGCGATGTTCCCCACGCAAAATATCTGAGCGTCTTTCTCGATAACATCGGCTGGCCGCTCTGGCTGGGAATTGCGTGTTTCATCGCCGGATGGATTTTCCAGAAACGCGAACGACGGCTCAGCGATCTCGTCTGCCTGGTGCTTCCGGTGACTTACACCCTGCTCCTCTCGTTTTCTCCAAAAACGGCGAATCGATACTTTCTAGCAGTGTCTCCATTGCTTATCCTTTGCGGCAGCATTGGGCTGGCTTGGCTCGGACGCTGGCTAACCAATCGTCAGCGCTGGCTGGGAATAGCTGTTTTGCTAACTATTGGCGGACTGGCGCTCTGGCAACAGTGGATACTAACTATTCCCAACGTGCGAAGTTTTCGCACCGACTCGAGAATGGAAATGGCGACTTGGATTTCTAGCAATCTGCCTGCTAACAGTGGGATTCTAGCCGAGAGTCGCGTGTGTCTGACGAAGGCGGATACTTGGAAGCACACGAAGCCTCGCGAGGATTTGAAAATCTCGGAGAAAGTTTTTGCATCGGACTTTGGTTCGTATCAGAAACTCATCAGCGCCGATGCCCGCTATGTAGCTGTGATTCGCACGAGCTTCGGCGGCTATCTTTCGGAAAAACGCAAGGCGTCCAAGAGTCTGGAGAGTCAGCACGAACGGCGACAAACCTTTTACGAAGATCTGTTTTCTAAGGGCCGTTTGTTGAAGAAAACGGGCGGCTCGGGTGTCTCGCATTTGAATCCGGAGATACGACTTTATGAGTTACCGACGGTCTCGATGCCTTGATCGGTGAGGCGAATTTTGCGCTGCCGATACAATGCACCAAGTGCCTGCTTGAATGCTTTCTTACTCGTATGAAATTCTTTCAGAATGAGTTCGGGCGAACTGCGATCGCTGATGGCTAACTGGCCGTTGTTGAGCTTGAGGCGTTCCAGAATTTGCTCAGTTAGCGGGCGCACACGGCTGTAACCGGACGGAGTTAGACTTAGGTCTAGTTTTCCATCGGGACGCACCGCTCGAATGTAGCCGTCGAGGGTTTGTCCAATCGTGAGCGGAGCGCCGAGATCGGATTTGAAGAGCAGGCCCCAATGGGTGTTTTCCACAATCGCCTTGAACCCGAGTGAAGTTTCCGTGGCGACTAACAGTTGGACTTTCTGATTCGGCTCGTACTCCGCTGAAGTTAGATCCAAATGGAAGTCGAGTCTGGTTGTTGCCACGATGCGCTCGCTGGCGGGATCAAGCATGACGTAAACGACGACCGATTCTCCTGCCATGAGTGGGCCGGATTGTTCACGAATTGGCAGTAACAGATCCTTGGTCAATCCCCAATCGAGAAACGCTCCCATCCGGGCATCGACGCTGACCACTTTTAAGCTGGCGAATTCGCCAACTCGCACCATGGGAATCTCGGTCGTCGCTACGAGGCGGTCTTCCGAGTCGCGATGGACAAAGACCAGGACGTAATCGCCCGGCCCGGTGTTCTCGGGAATGTAACGACGCGGCAGAAGAATTTCCCCGAGGTTTTCACCATCGAGATAGAGGCCGGGCGTGGCTTCGCGGATGACTTGAAGCGCATTGCGCTGGCCGATGGACGCCATGCGAGTCGGCTGAGACCGAGTTAGACGATCGTCGGCGGCGCACCAGGCCCGACGTATTGGGCGTTACCAAAGCCGAGGATCGGGATGAAGATGACGCCGAGGAAGGCGCAGCCGAGACCAAAGCCAGCACCTTTGCCGTAGGCTTTCGCGAAGGCGATCATGATGATGATGATCATAATGAAGTTCACGAATGGGATGAAGAGTAGAATGATCCACCAGAGGGGTTTGCCGGCGATTTGCAGCATGACGATGGCATTATAAATCGGAATGATGCTAGCCCAGCCGGGCTTGCCAGCTTTCTGGAAGGCTTTCCAAAGTCCGGCAATAACGATGACACCTATGACGAGACCGATGATGCCGCCAATGCCGCCGCCGACGGCAGCCGCGCGCTGGGTTTCGGGGGACATGTCGGCTTGTGCGAGGAGATGGGTAAATGTGGCTAGGATGTTCATAGGTGTGTGGGGTTTAAATTAACTGCTGGTAATTATGAGATTTCTTAACTTGTGCAGCAAGAACTAAACACTGGTTTTTTGATCTAAGCCGAAAAACTGATCCGAGTTAGAATCGAATCGGTCTATTTCCTAGCTACCAAAGCGTCGCGAATTTCGGTGAGTAATACGGATTCGCGGGACGGCTCCGGCGCCGGCGATGGCTTGGCTTCTTCCTTGCGTTTGAGGCGGTTAACGATCTGCACCAGAACGAAGACGCCGAGCATCAGGAAAAAGAAATTGACGAGGACGGTGAGCAGGTTTCCGTAGGAGATAACCGAGCCAAGTTTCCGGGCCTCTTCGAGGGTCAGCGCGGGAGCATGCGTCATGAGCGCGGCCTTTAATGTGGAGACGCCGGTGGGAGTGAGCGGCAGGTAGAGATTATGGAAATCGATCGCGCCGAGCGGGAGCGAAATGACGGGCATGAGGATGTCGTCCACCATGGATTTAACGACAGGAGCGAACGCGGCTCCAACGATGACGCCGACGGCTAGGTCGAAGGCGTTTCCCTTGGCGATGAAGTTTTTGAAGTCGGAGATAAGGCTCATAATTCTGGAGGGATTTTTTGATCGGGGTTAGACGCTATTCTTCGTCTTGGACATCTTCCTTTTTATTATTTTTGTCCTCGTCGTCCAGCTTATTTTTTTTGTCCTTTGCTGCTTGCTTTTCATCGGCAAAAACCTGCCGCAAGACACGTCCAATCAACGGCGCGGCGTGCGTTCCACCGTGGACGTCGTTATTGTTAGCAGCGCCTTCATAGACTGCGGCGTAGGCATATTTCGGATGATCGGCCGGAGCGAAACCGGCGAACCACGCGGCGGTGCGCTGGTTATGCGTCGGTCCCCATTGCGCAGTGCCGGTTTTACCAGCGACCTCGATGCCGGGAACGGCAGCTTGGTGAGCCGTGCCAGCCGCGCCGGAGACGACGTTGATCATGGCTTTGCGCAACGTATTCACCACGTCGGGGCGGATCTCGATCTGGCTCTTGGCGCGCACTCCGTAGGCGTTGACGACTTTGTTATCGGGCGTCTGGATTTGAAGAACAAGACGCGGTTGAAAAAGCGTGCCGCCATTGGCCACGGCGACCATTGCCTGGGCCATTTGTAATGGAGAAATTTGTAAGTCGCCCTGGCCGATTGCCATGTTGGCGACGTCGCCGTTGAGGAGTTTCCGTTTGTAAACTTTCTCCATGTATTCGTCGGTCGGCACGCGGCCGTTGGTTTCTGAACCCAATGGAACTCCGGTCTTTTTTCCGAGACCGAGGCGCTGGGCGTAATCAACCAGGGTTCGCGAGCCGGTCTTCATGCCGACTTGATAAAACCACGTGTTGCAGGATTGCGTGAGCGCTTCCGTGAAATCGAGCGAGCCGGAATCTTTTTTCTTCCAGTTGCGCATCACCGTTCGCCCGACAGACAGCGCGGCGGGACAATCGAAGTGGTCGTTCGGATCGATGGTGTCGCTCTCCAGCGCGGCGAGGCCAGTGAATACCTTGAAAGTCGACCCGGGCGGATAAGAGGAACGAAAGGCGCGCGGAAGCAACGGGATATTCGGGTCTTTGTTATAGCGATCGAAGTCCTTCGGAGAAATCGTCGGGATGAAGTCGTTCGGATTGTAGGATGGCCATGAGGCCATGGCGAGAATGTCGCCGTTTGTTGGATCGAGAATAACCATCGCGCCGCGTTTGCAGCCTTTTTCGAGGCTTTCCTCGGCGAGCCGCTGAAGGTTTTCGTCGATGCTCGTGACGACGTTGTAACCCGGATTGGGCGGAATCGTCATCGACTCGGAAATCTTCACGCCGTTTTTGTCGAAACTGATCCGAGTTTGACCCGCCTGACCGGTGAGCTGGTCGTTGAAAGTCTGCTCAATGCCGTCGCGACCTTCGATTTCGGGCCAGAGTTTTTCGTTGTTCTCGATCGGGCCGGTCTGCACGTGACCCTGGCGACCGGAATAGCCGATGACGTGGGCGGCCATTTTTCCTTGGGGATAAATTCGGAAATAATTCGGCAGCAGCACGAAGCCGGTCGGGAGCTGCTTTTTCAGCTTTTCGGTGTTTTCGTCGCTTAAATTCCGCACGAGTTCGAACGGCATCACGCCGCGATTATGGTAATGCTTGAGCAACGTTGCTTCTTCAAACGTCACTTCGCCGCCGACGATGGCTTGCGCGAGCGCTGCTTGCCGACGGCCAAAACTGATGATCTCCGGGTCTTTCCAATTCAGCGGCGTGGGAAATTTCAGACCGAGATTATAGCCGAGCCGCGTCTGCGCGAGCGGACTTCCATTCCGATCCGTGATCTGACCGCGCGGCGCCGGGATGTTGATTTCGTAATTTCCAGCCAGCTTCTGTGTTTCCCAGGACGGGGCAAGGGCGGGCTTCGGTGTGGGAGTCTGCGCCACGAGGCTGGAGAGAAAAACGGGGAGCCCCAGGAACGAGGCGAGCGCGACGCGCGGGATTTTTTTCATGTGGAAAAGCTCGCGTAGTTTCCACGCAGTCGGTTGGAACTCCAATGAAAAAAAACGCCTCTCCGATTTCCTGCGACGGCCCGCTTGACGGCTCTTTCGGCGAACGATACGCTCCGCATTCTTTATGAGCCGCTGGTTTCGATCGTCACTAATCTTTGTTTTAGCCTGCGTCAGTTTTCCGCAGAGAAGTCCCGCCCCGGTCATCTTTAGCGAAGGCCAGGTCACGACGACGGGTGTGGACGAAGAACCAGTCGAGTTAAAGCGAAATGCCGCCGAGCAGATGAAGCTCGCCGAGGCCACCGAAGCCGAGGGTAACGCAAAACGCGCCCTCGCCAGCTATCGCACCGTCGTGAAACGCTACCCGAAATCCGAGGTTGCGGCCCATGCGCAATTCAAAGTCGCGCAACTCACCCAGCAAGCGGGCGACGCGAATAAAGCTTTTTCCGAATACCAAAAGCTCATCGCGAAATACCCGAAGAGCACCGACTTTGAAGGCGCCATCGAGGGGCAATTTAACATCGCCAAACTCTATCTCGACGGTAAACGCCTCGAGCTTTTCGGCGTCCCCACCCTGCCCTCCATGGTCAAGGCCGAGGAAATGTTCACCACCGTCATCACCAACGCCCCGTTCAGCGCGAAGTTTGCCTCCGCCGCGCAGTTCAATATCGGCCAGGCTCGTGAACGCCAGGGCGATTACAAACGCGCCATCGAGGCTTACCAGAAAATCATCGACGACTACCCCTACTCCGACATGGCCGACGATGCGCAATATCAAATCGGCTACGTTTACATGAAGGCCAGCCGCTCCGGCGAATACGATCAATCCGCCTCCATTAAGGCCCACGAAGCCTTCGAGGACTTCATCTATCGCTACCCGAACAGCGAGAAAGTCGCGCAGGCTAAACAAAACATGCAAGGCCTCGGCGCGAAGCAGACCGACAGTTCGTTCAACGTCGCGCAGTTCTACGACAAACAGAAAAACTACAAAGCCGCCGCGATTTATTACAACGAAGTGATTCGAACCGAACCCGACTCAGAAAACGGCAAAACCGCCAAGACGCGTCTGGAAGCGCTGAAAACGTTGGTCGGCGAAGACAAGCTCACCTTTGCCGGCCCCGTGCAAGACGCTGGCAAAGCCAGGCTGAAACAAAAAATGCAGGCTCAAGTGGACACCACATCGCGCCCCGATTTCGTCGGCCCCGATTTGCCCGAGCAAACGCCGCCGCCGAAAACCCCGATGCGCACGTCGCCCGACGACGTTGCCCCGGTTCCGTCCGTCGAACCCTCGCTCCCCGCTCAATAAACCATGAGGCGCTTCCTGATTCTGCTCATCAGCACACTGTTGGGCGGTTGCGCGGGTTACCAGATCGGACCGGCGAAACCAGCCTATCTCGCGGCAATCCACAGCATCGCCGTCCCCGTTTTTCGCAATAAAACGCTGGAGCCCCGCATCGAAGCACTCGTCACCGACAGCGTCATCCAGCAAATCCAGCAGGACGGCACATTTTCAGTCGAGTCCGAGTCGAATGCAGACGCCATCCTCGAAGGCGAGATCGACACCATCGCCCGCCGCCGCGCCCGCTCCGTTCGTGGAGACGTCGACGCCACACGCGAGTTCAATCTGAGTGTGAACCTCACCTTTAAACTCACCAACCGCGTCACCGGCGAACTCCTCGACACCGAAAAAGTCACTGGCACCACCAGCTTCTTCGTCGGCGACGACCTCCAGCAACAGGAACGCCAGGCCGTCGTCCTCGCCGCCCAAGACGCCGCCGTCCGGCTCACCTCGAAAATCAGCGAAGGCTGGTAATTTCCGGCTAGTATTTCATTCGAGTTCCATCGGACTCTGCCCATGCTTTCCATCGTCGGCACCCCCATCGGAAACCTCGACGACATCAGCGAACGCTGCGCCCGCACCTTGCGAGAAGCCGACCTGATCGCTGCTGAAGACACGCGCCATTCCTTGCGCCTCCTCCAACGGCTCGAAATCCACAAGCCCATGGTCAGCTACCACGAGCACAACGAAGCCAGCCGCACCCCCGAGCTCATCGAAAAACTCCGCGCCGGCATCCACATTGCCCTCATCACCGACGCCGGCATGCCCAGCGTCTCCGACCCCGGCCGACGCCTCATCGCCGCCTGCATCGAAAATGAGCTGAGTTACACCGTTATCCCCGGCCCCTCCGCCGTATTGGTCGCCCTTACCGGCTCCGGATTTCAAAACGACCAGTGGAGTTTCAGTGGATTCTTGCCCAACAAAAGCGGCCAGCGCGAACGCATCCTCACCGAAGCCTGCGCCACCGGCAACACCGCCATCTTCTTCGAATCGCCCCACCGCATCACGAAAACCCTCGCCGTCCTCGCGCAAATCGCCCCGCAACGCCGCATCTGCGTCGCCCGCGAACTCACCAAGCAATACGAAGAATTTCGCATCGGAGTTCCATCCCTATTGCTAGTGCACTACGAAACGCACCCGCCCAAAGGCGAAATCACCCTCCTCATCGACGGCTACACCCGCGAAGAAATCAAAGCTCAAAAACAAGCCGCCCGCGACGCCCTCCACGATTACTAGCCACCCCGGCCATGGACTTCCTCAATAACCTCTTCACCAGATTCTCCCTCACCGCGCGTCCCAAACCGATCCGCCCCGAACCCCCTGCACTTCTGGAAACCCGGCCGCTTCCCGCGCCCATTTCCACCCCGTCCGTCCCCCCAAAAAACATCGAAGACACCTTCACCGACATCTATAAAAGCAACGGCTTCCGCGGTGCGGACTCCATCTCCGGGCCCGGCTCCGATACGCATCAGACTCGACTCATTATTGGAGCCCTGCCCGCTCTGTGGAAAGATTTCCGCATCGCCACCGTCCTCGACATCCCCTGCGGCGACTTCTACTGGATGCGCCACGTAGACCTCTCCGGCGTCCATTACACCGGGGCCGACATCGTTGCGGAACTCATCGCTGCCGATAACTCCAGCTACGCTCGCGCCGGCATCCGCTTCGAGAGCCTCAACCTCATCCTGAGCCCACTTCCCCAAGTCGACCTCATCTTGACTCGCGACTGCCTCGTCCATTTCTCCTACGCAGAGATCCGCCTCGCACTCGCCAACATCTGCCAGAGCGATTCCCTATATTTCCTCACCACCACCTTCACCGACCGCGAGGAAAATCACGACATCCGCACGGGCGACTGGCGTCCGATCAACCTGGAAAAACCACCCTTCAACCTCCCTCCCCCGCTCCAGATCATCAACGAAGACTGCACCGAAAACGACGGCGCCTACCCCGATAAATCGCTCGCCCTCTGGAAAGTGGCCGACCTCCGCGCCAGTGCCTTCGTCTCCGAGCCGCGCTGAAATTTCGTCCCCGCCCGAATATTTGGAACCAAACAACGAGCACGCATCCTCGAAGCTGAACCCTCCCTCCCCAGCGCCCGACCGCCTCCAGCCGAGTCTGAATCCACTCCAACTCCAGTCTGCGCGCCTCCAACCCTCAGGAAACAGCCTCCATCCATGGCTGAATCGACTCCAACTCCGGTCAAAACCCCTCCATCCCCGTCTGTTTGCGAAATCCGGGAGTCTGTCCGCCCCATCCCCCAAGAAATCCCCGCTGCAACCCGTTCTGTTTGGCAAATCCTCCTCCCCATCAACGACTTACAGAAGGTGCATAAACCCCTACTGCCGGAATTTGTCATCACGCGGGTGGGGATACCCTCCACTGCTGTGGCTCTGGCCAGAGTGACCGCTTTTTCTTCCAACGATCCAGAGGATGGCAAAAATTGCGCCGGGCAATCACCGGTGATGCATTCCCAGATTTTGCGCTTGCGCGACTCCATGGCAGGCATGAACCTTGCGCCGTGATTTGCGGGAAGCCTTGGCGACCTGTTGAATCAATCAACGCCGCCGCTGTGGCGAAATGGCAGACGCACCGGACTTAAAATTCTCTTTTTAGCGGTTTTTCAGCGTTTTCTTGCGTTGCATCCTGACATCGTAAACCCTGTGAAATGAATGGTTTATGACGTTTTCTCGGTGTTTCTCCCATGACGCCAGAAACGATCTCAAAGTCGCACAAAGTGTAGCACAAGGGCGCGCCGGACATAGTTCCGGTGGGTTTGTTGCCAATTGGTAACATTCCCGAAAATCGGCAAGGCAATACAGGCATTCTCGTGTGCTGTCCCATGGGACAGTCGGCAGCTTTCTCGCGAGATTCGCCGGATGCAGCTTTCGGCAATTTTGCCGTAAGCTGGAACCGGCCAAGCAGATTGAGGCGTGGGGCAAGGCACGTCACAGCGGCGGTCTTGGATAGTTCCTTTCGCGTTTCAAATTTTGGAATTGTGGCAGATTTCTGCGGCGATTTATCCGACGTGAACGGTCAACTTTTTATACTCGGCATTGATTGAAGTCTCCCCAGAACGGAGAGCTGCTTTCGTTTCCTCGCTGGCTTTCTCTGCAATCACTTTCACTTTCGCAATCGTGTCGTGGGAGACGTTGGCGGCCTTGGCTAGTTCTGCGCGAGTGTCGATAGGTTCCCGTTTTGCAGAAATCTGCGGAACGGAAGTTCCTTGCTTCAATACCGCTACCTGATTCTCCTTAGCCCTCACTTTCAGCAACGGCTCCAGCCTCGCCACGGGTGTAGTTAGGCGTCTGAATCGGGTTTGCAGAAATCTGCAAAGGCGATTTTCTATCTCCCCCCACGGCTGAAAGATTCTCCCTTGCCTTAGCCTTCAACAGCGGCTCCAGCTTCAACGCAAGCTCGGCACGGGTGTCGATAGGCGTCTGAATCACCTTTGCAGAAATCTGCGAAGGTTTTCCGCTCGTTCCGGGATCAAAACCTGCAGATTTCTTTTCCGAGTTATAGAGTTTGCCGCGAAGATTTGCCGCAGAGATTCAACCTTTCCCGGAAATCAAAACGCCACCACGGGCAACGTCGTGCGTCGAATTTGATGGGGGCAGGGCTTACACCTGTTTGTGCTGCGATCTTTTCGGCTGTTGGAAGGGATGGATCATTTTGAGCTATCCCTTTCGGAAGCTGTCCCCCATGAGATTTCTTCTCCGAAATATAAAGTTTCCCACGAAGAATCGTAGCGGCATCTGGCGCAAGGTTTCGTCGGCCAATCGTCTGGCTTTTCGTTGCCCGGACACAAGAAAACCGCCCGGCAAGGGGCGGCTTTCTGCCGGATTCGGAGCCTCGCACCGGGGCGAGGAATGACTCTCACGAGTAGCTCCGTGATTAACGCGGTCGGCGGCGGGTGAGCCTTCGCAGTGATTTGATGGTCTGCGCTGGCAGGTCTGCCAGTTCATACGATGGCCGGGAGGGTGTCAGTCTTTCGAGCATCTGAAATGCGGTTTCGAGATTTGCGGGAATTTCCGGCAAAAATTCAAGAATCGCTCTGCATTTTGAGTGACGCATTATGGAACGAATATTAAAGGTCGGCGCGTGCCATCATCGAAGACCATGAAGCTATCTGCCGAATCCGTTTCCGGGTCGAAGTCGTCGGCGAGTTCCGGCACTTCCAGGTATTTCAGGCCGGGGTGCTCCCGTTGCAATTTTCCGAGAGCTACGCCAAGCCCCATCGGCTCGGGAAGGTTCTTAATAAGCCACGGCTCCAACTCGGAAATGCATACAGACCCGTTTGCGCGGAATGCCGTCACACCTTTCTTTTTCGCCCAGCTCAAAAACGCGGGTTTGATTCCGATGATTTCAGCGGCTGCGCTTAACGATGTCGCCATGAGTGGCTTTTTCGTGTGAGTAATTTTTTTGGAAATTTTCATTCAATCCTTAGCCTCTGCTAATCAACCTGTTTAATAGGGTATGCCAAGGAGACTTCTACTGGCGGGTGGGGTCTGTCTAGGCGACTAGCTTTTGTAATTCCTCTGCGGCCCTTACAACGGCGGGGTCCCCGTGAACCGTTGCTAGTGCAGTAATTTCGGCCTTGGCTAGACTCTCGCGCAAAACTGCGGCCCGATCAGCGTGCGTTTGGATTTCGGCCTGAACATCTGATTCGAGTTCCGCTTTGCGCTTCATTAGTGGCAAAATCATAGCGGCGGCGGCTTTGTATTCCGCGCTTTCCTGCATGATTTTCAACGTGATAACCGCATCGCTGAGACTTAGAGTGTGGCCACCGTGTTCGGTAAGCTGGCGAGCATACATTTTGCTATTTCCAACGTCGTAAAATGCCCCACCATTTTGTGCGGATAAGAGCACGTGCTGAGTTCGTTCGACGATGAGTTCTTTCAAAGCCTCGGAATTGGTCCAAAGGAGAATGCTTCCGGTAGGAAGCGAGCCCATGTCGTCGCGCAATTTTTCCAGCTTTTCAGTGGCTTTTCCGACAAAGGGGTTTTGTAAAGTTTCGATGATACTTAGAACGTTAGTTTTCATTTCTTTAATGTAGGTGGAATTGTTAGTTGGTTAGTTTTTTGCCAGCTTTGAACCAGTCGGCTTTTGCCTGCGGAGTGAGCGTGTCGAACTGTGCGCGGGTGATACTGGTAGCGTTCGGCGCGATAGGTGGGACCGGTGGTGCGACCGGCTCTGCAATTCTGCCGCCATTAACACAAAAGGCCGATTTTTCAGCGTGGCTCAGTTGATCGAATGCAGCGCGATCAATTTTTGCGACAGCCGCTAGAGATTTTTCAATTCCGTTTTGAATTGGATTTCGGACGGCGGCTGCGGGGTGGGTTGTAAGTTTCATTATTTCGGTTCCGATAACGGCGGCGATTGCGGCGGGGGCGGGTGTAGGTGTGATTGGTTGCGGAGCGGGCGTCTTGCCCTGTAGGGTTGCGATAATCGATGACACGCGGCATTTCTTAAAAGCAAACTGAGTAGTCCGCCCCTCGAAAACCGCGTCGGGAATGATCTTCCCGTCATCGATCATTTGACTAATTCTTTCGCAGATATTCAAAACGCTTTTTCCGCCTGGGGATTCTTTCAAATAAGCGTGAGCAATATCTATAGGCTTAACGACGCTGATTGCGTTGCATCGAGCGATCAAACCAGCTACTTGCTCGTTTTTAATTTTAGCCGCCGCATCTAGCTGGGCGCGCAGTTCTGTAATTCGCTCAGGCGAAGAAATCGGTGTCAATTTGAAGGGGCTGGGAGTTGGAGTTGCCATATACACACTTAGAGATAGTCTTGCGCAAAAAAGGCTTTTTACCTCAAAACGATAGTCATTTTCACTCTACGATTTTCATTTCGAGAGTCTTGCGCGAAACTTGCAAAAAGTCTGCTCCTGCCTTGATTGCTCGGCTTATTCGCGTCTCGGAAATATTGGCGTCACGGGCAATTTCAGATTGCGGGCGTTGGTCCATTCCCAACAATTTTCCAACGATTGCAAGACGGGCCTTGTCGCTACCGGCCCAGCGAAGCACATAAGTAACCGCCGGTAGAACGACCGCTAGGTTTCGGATGCGGGTATATTCGTCATCGGTCGGTTCGATTGCCGCAAAGAAATCTGCGGGGTCGGCAATCGATTCTAGATATTCGGAATGTTTTTCAGTTGCTTTGAGTGTTATCATTATTTTTTTAGCTTTGGGTTGTGTGGGAAATTATTTCAGCGCGGGTGTCG
>JAYVOE010000103.1:0-3465 GCA_043758065.1 Spartobacteria bacterium
CTTTTTTTCCGGGCTCTTTTCACTGAGTTCCCATTGCATGACGATCACCAACACGGGCCGTCAAGCAGCTCTGGCATCCATGGCCTTCTCCGAGCGCACGGCGACGCTGCGAGATTGCACTTGGACTCAACTCACGAGTTCCAGCTACTTACAAACCAGCGTCCTTAACAACGCCACGGCGTCTGCCAGCCAATTAGGTTCGCTCACGGAGACGATTACCGTAAACAGCTACCCCACGGCACTAAATCCGGCGATCTCAGTCGTGCGGAATTCCAACGGCACGGTGACTGTCGCCACCACGAACAGTGCCATCGCCAGCGGCTCGATGGCGCGGGTGGACATTTCCCTTAACTGGACTGGCTCCAACGGACGTTCCCGCACAGAGGGCACCACAACCGTCATCGCTCGCGTCGATCCATGAAGCCGCACCGTTTATCCAGCGTTCGCACCCGAGCTTACTCGCTCGCAGAGCTGATGGTTTCCACCGGTGTGGCGGGAGTCATCCTCGCTGGTTTGGTGACCACCTCCATCACTTTAAAAAATACGTATTCCTCCTGCGAAGAATACTACAAAGCCCTCAGCGACCAAAGCCGCGTGCTCGATCAGGTCTCCATGGACCTGCGCCGGGCGAAAAGCGGCAGCGTCTCTAATTCCGGCCAGACACTCTCGATGGTGTTGGTGGATTATCTCGATTCCACCAACACGCCACGCACGCCCACCATCTCCGCAAATTGCGTCATTTCCTACGGCTCCAGCGCGACTACGCCGAGTGTGGTTTACACCATTTCCGGGACGTCGCCGAGCCAGATCATCACCCGCACTTATACGCCGACCACGGGTGCCTCGACCACGACCATGCTGACGACGCTCACGGCGGAAAAAGAGGATTACCATTTTACCTGCGTCGATCCTGCAAACAGCGGCAGCACAGGGAATTTTTCTTGTGGCGGCAAAGGGCAGGCGACCGGCGTCAAAGTGAGCCTCACATTTCAACCAAGGTTTAACCGACAGAACCAGGCTGCCACTCGATCGGCCACCACCGCCTCCCTCACCACCGTTCTGCGCAACCACCTGTGAACATGAAACCGAAAAACCCATGCGAGTTTCAGTGCAATGGCAGCACGTTGATCATCGCCATGGTCACGCTGGCCACCCTTTCGCTCGTCGCCGCCACACTGCTGGAAAACGTCAGCAGCCGCTACAATTACACACAAAAAGCCATCGGCTGGGGTGAAGCACTTAATGCTGCCGATGCCGGGGCCGATTATGGATTGGCGAATATCCGCGCCACCCTTACGACCGGTGCCTGGGCTGGCTGGAAGAAATACGATTCCACCACCAGCACCTGGGTCACGGTCGCCAACACCGCAGATGCCAACGCGGAATTAGCTGCGGGAAACAGAATCATCAACGACGTCCCGAGTAGTGCGCACCTCGTCGGAACTGGCGAGGGAACTGTCGATCTGTGGTATCACGTCGAAGTGGATGCCCCGTCGTCCTTCGTCGTTGGTGGAAACCAATGGTATCGCGTTCGTTCCACCGGATACGCCGGCATCCCCGGTCTGGCCCGCATCAACAACGACGGCCCGGGCTCCCAGACGAAATCGAACATTCTCCGCAAATTCGATCTCACCAAAGACCATTTCATTAAGGCCTACGGCGACTACGCCCACCCTGCGGGCTCCGACGTCGCCGTCCCTCCGCAGGCCACTCGCCGGGTCGAGCTCGTTGTGAAACCCCAGACCCCGTATGCCTACGCCATCTATACCGCGGCCACCTCAGGCACACCGCTGGCCATCCCGATAGTGGACAGCTTTAATTCCACCGACACCGTTACTTATCCCGGTGGGCTCTACAGCAGCACTCCCCGAAACGCCACCACCGGCGTGGGGTCGAATGGCTCCGTCTACATCAACGCTCCCATCTCGTCACTCGGCGGGCAGATTTATGGAAACGTCGAAACAAACGGCGGCTCCGTCCCGGCGTCAGGAAACATCCATGGCACCATCAATAACAACTCCGTTATTACTCCCACTCCTGTAACCGTTCCCTCGTGGGTCGTCACTGCTTCGACTGCCTGCCCTTCCGCGCTCGTCGCTGGACCGACCTCCGCGCCCATCTATCGCTCTTACACCTCATTAACCGACCTCGCCGTCACCCTGCCGGTTGGCCAAACCAGCGGAGTGGCCAACGTCTACATCACCGGCGACGTCGGCGGCAACGGCAACGCTGGCAGCATCACCGTCGCCACCGGCGTCACCCTCAAACTCTACTTTGCCGGAAACTTCCAAATGAAAAACCGGAACATTAACAACCTGAATAACAACGCCCAAAACCTCCAATTCTACGGCATTAACCCCGCCACTGGCAGCCTCACCTTCGACATTAACTCCGGTAACCCCGGGAACGTCTATTTCACCCTCGACGCCCCCGGCTACGATATGACCGTTGGCGGCAACCCCGACTTCTGCGGCTCCTGGATTGCGAAAACCGTCGGCGGCAACGGCAACACCAGCTGGCACTACGACCAGGCACTTGCAGGCGTCGGCGACGTCACCGGCTACGCCCGAGCCTCCTGGGCCGAAGACGAACGCTAACCGGGCGACGGCGGTTTTTTCATCCGAGTTCCAGCGGAATCATGCCGGAACAGCGTCGCAGCTTGTGAATAAACCAGAAAAAGTCTTGTCATGATTGATCTGTTTACATAAAAAACTCCGCTCTATGCCTGCACCAGCCATCAACCTCATCGCACTCGACATTCCTGCTGACGATCTCACTGCGATCGAAGCCGCACTCACCGTTCTGGAAACGAAACTGCTTCCTCACTGTTCCAGTCTCACCATGGAGCAACGCTCCAATCTCACCAAAATGGGCCAGCGCGAACAACTGGTGCGCGACTCCATTATCGCCGCTCAGCAGAATCCCGCTTTTCTGCCGTCCAGCATCGGGGTCGCCGATGCCGAGACCGACATCGCGTCCCTCGATAAATACCGTCCGCTTTTCGCACGCGTGCAGAAACTCCACGAAGCCTGTGACGACACCGAGATGAGCATCGGCATCGACCTGATCAACTTCGCGCTGCGCATCTACGAGCAACTCAAGATCAGCGCGCCCGCGTCGCTCAAGGGCTTGCTCGACACCCTCGGCCAAAACTTTCCTCGCGGTCGCCGTGCGGCTGCACCGGTAACGCCGTCTCACTGATGTCGGGAGGGCGTTCACACGCTTCTGAACACCTCGTTTCCAGCAAACAGCTCCGTTTTAGCGCCAATTTGGCTCTAAAACGAAGCATTTTGGAGGGTTGTAGCGGGAAAATACCCTGTCATCGCTCCGAAAAGCTCCACCGACGCGCCAATTTGGCACTAAAACAGAGTCGGTTGGAACTCGCATGAAGAAAAACGGGGCGTCGTTTTCGTAGTCAAAAAACCGGAAGTTGCATTTGACAGCCGGATTGTGAGACTTAGTCTC
>JAYVOE010000104.1:0-24864 GCA_043758065.1 Spartobacteria bacterium
AAGTCTCCGCTGCGACCTTGAAAATGAAGTGATTATCCACAATCTTCGCCCTAATCAAATCTCCCCTGCAAACCTTCACTTAAATCAGCGGTTCCCTAAGCGACTTTCTGGACGACGTTGTAAAACGAATCGCGCAGGACGGGTTCGTATCCGGCGCCTTCGATGGCGTTGACGAGCGAGTTTTCCGTTTGAGCCAGAGGCGAATCGGCACCCGCCATGTGGTAGATGCGTTCCTCCTCGATCGTGCCGTCGAGATCGTCCGCTCCGAAGTCGAGACAACGCGTGGCGAGCTCGAGTCCGTAGCTGATCCAGTAGGCTTTGATGTGATCGAAGTTATCCAGATACGCGCGGCAAACGGCGATGTTGCGCAGCGTTTCCTCGGCACTGACGGCGGGCAGATGCGTCAGTTTATGAGCCGGGTGAAATGCCAATGGCAGCAGGGCGAGGAAGCCGCCGGTTTCATCCTGCAAATCGCGCAGTTGCCGCAGGTGGTCGACCCGATGTTGCGCCGTTTCCCGGTGGCCGAAAAGCATCGTCGCGGTGGAGCGAATGCCCATTTGGTGCGCAGTCCGATGGACGTTCAGCCACTCGTCGCCCGATTCTTTTCCGCGACAAATTTGATTGCGAATCGACGGTTCGAATATCTCCGCACCGCCGCCGGTGAGGCAACCCAGACCGGCGTCGCGAAGTTGATCGAGCACGGCTTCGATGGACATTTTTCCAACCCACGCGAGGTGCATGATCTCAATCGCGGTGAACGCCTTGATGGTGAGCCGAGGACTGACCGCCCGAATCGCGCGCAAGATTTCGAGATAGATCGGAAATTTCCACGTCGGATGGAGGCCCCCGACCATGTGGATTTCCCAGGCGCCGGCGTCAGCTGCCTGCTGAGCGCGATGGGCGATTTCGTCGATGCTCAGCTCGTAGGCTTCGGCGTCGCGTTTCCGTTTTGCGAAGGCGCAAAAATCGCAGTCGAGCACGCAAATGTTGGAGTAATTGATGTGCCGGTTGATCGTGTAGAAAGCCCGGCGCTGATGACGCGCCTCCCGAGCCCGAAATCCCACTCCCGCGAGATGTTCCAAATCCTGGCACGCATACAACTCGACCGCCTCGGCATCGCTGAGACGACTGGCCGGCTGAGTTGCGGCAGAATCGCCTTTATTTTCTAGGAAGACATCGAGTGAAGTGGTGGAATCGCCGTTGAACATTTTACAAAAATCTCCCCGTCCTGTTATAGAGTCCCGTCCCCGTCCGCAACCCATAAATGACATTCACACAACCACCTAGCCATCGGGTCGCCATCGTTTCGTATGGCGTGGTCAGCCCGCTGGGGATTGGCAAAAATGATACGGCGACGGCGTTGCGCGAAGGGCGCGATGCGGTGCGCGAGGTCACGGCGTTCGACGTTAGCCAGACAAAATGCAAGACGGCGGCGCAAATTGATCCGAGTTTCATCGATATGGCGAGCCGCCAGCGGCGCAGATTGCACCCGGCGGCACACATGCTGACCGCCGCGATGGCCGAGGCAGTTTCGGAGATGGGAAATCTGCAGCCGGAACTTTGCGTCATCGGGACCACCAGCGGCGGAATGACGTTCGGCGAGAAATTTTACCGGGCGATTCGCGATGGAAAAAAGCGCTCACAGTTGGCCACAGCCGTCGCCAATTACACGCCGCAAAAACCCGTCCTCGACGCGCTCGAAGCCGTCGGCCACGCCATTCCGATTCAGATCATCGCCAATGCCTGCGCCACGGGAACGAACGCGATCGGACACGCGTTTTCGCTGATTCGCGCGGGACGTTGCCGGTCGATTTTGTGTGGCGGCTACGATGCCTTGAGCGAGCTGGTTTATGTCGGTTTCGATTCGTTGCAGGCTTCGACTTCCGAGAAAATCCGGCCCTTTGATACGAATCGAACTGGACTGGTTTTAGGCGAGGGCGCGGCGGTGTTTGCGTTGGAAAATTGGCAGTCCGCAGAACGTCGCGGAGCCCAAATCGTCGGCGAGGTCATCGGCTACGGAGTCTCGACCGATACGTTTAATCTCACGCAACCGCATCCGTCGGGCATCGGCCCAAAGCTGGCGATGCAGCGCGCGCTCGATTCGGCTGGAATTTCGCCAGGTGAAGTCGATTACATCAACGCCCATGGGACGGCGACCCAATTCAACGACGCCACGGAGGGACTTGCGATCTCGGAAATTTTCAGTCGAGTTGCAGTCAGCTCGACGAAATCCATGATGGGCCATTCGCTCGGCGCGGCGGGCGCGGTCGAGGCGGCGTTTTCGTTGCTGGCGATGGAACACGGATTCCTCCCGCCGAACATCAATTCACTGGAACTCGACTCACAAAACACCTTCGACCTCGTCGCCAACCAGTCGCGTCCGGCCACCATCCGCACAGTGCTATCGAACTCGTTTGGCTTTGGCGGGACCAACGCAGCCATCCTTCTCCAGCGCAACTAGATGGACGACGTCACCATTTCTGGAATCGGCATCGTGTCGCCTTTTGGCACCGATGTGGCCGAGACCTGGCAAAAAATCGAAGCCGGTGAACGTGCGCCGATTTCTGAGCTGACTTCGAGTCTTTCCACGCGCAAATTCCCGTTTCTCGCCGTGCCGCGCGAGGCCGTGCGCGAGTTTGAGCGACATCCGCGTTTGCGACGTTCCAGCGAGATTTCGCACTACGCCGCGATCGCGGGAATGAAAGCGTTGCGCGGTGCCGGACTGGACGAAAAAAGTGAGACGAGTGAGATCGGTATCGTCTTCGGAATTTCCAGCGGCGGGGTGCGTTATACGACGCGGTTTTATCACGACGTCATCAGCACCGGAGCTGGCTCAGCGAGTCCGCTGCTCTTTCCGGAGACGGTTTACAATGCGCCCGCCAGTCATCTCGCGGCCTTGCTCGGGCTGAATGGGATGACTTACACGCTGGTCGGCGATTCCATGGTCGGCCTGTCCGCGCTGAGCCTCGGAGCAGACCTCGTGGCCACCGGACAGGTGAAACACTGCGTCGTCGTCGCGAGCGAAGAAGCCGAATGGATTCTGTGCGAAGCGTTTCGGCGCAGCCGGTTCTTTACCAGCGCGAACGAGACGCGCCCGTTCAGCAGCGATCGCGGGACCGTCTTTTCGGAAGGCGCGGCCGCTGTCGTGCTTTCCCGTGAATCGACTGGAACTCGCATCGAAAATTTGCACCGCGGCATTCCGTTTTTCAAAGCCACAAACGCAGGCTCAGCTTTGGAAAAAGTCCTCGCGGAAACCGGCGCATCGCCGGATGTCGTCTTTAGCGGAGCGAATGGAACCGCCCTCGACGACGCCGAGGCCACCGCCCTGAATACGATCTGGCCCGAATCAAAAAAACTCACGCCCAAGGCCGCTCTCGGCGAATCCGTCGGCGCCGGAACCCTGCAGCAAATTGTCCTCGCGACGCATTTTCTCCGCAAAGGCCACGCAAAACGCGCCGGAATTTCCGCCATCGGCTACAATACGATGGCAGCCGCGGCCATTCTTTCACGGGCCTCGGACCCGACTTAAAACACGCTTGTCTTCATCATTTCGCCCGTTATCGTAGCAACCCCCAGACGGATCACGCCACTCAAGCCCATGACGTTAGGTAATCTTTTAACCGCCGAACAGATCATCCCGGAAATGGCCGCCACCGAGCGCTGGCAAGCCATTGTCGAACTGGTCGATTTGCTGGTTGCGCAGAGCAAAGTGAAAAGCTCGGATCGCGACGCCGTTCTGGCAGCTTTGAAACAGCGAGAGGAAACGATGAGCACCGGCATTGGTTTCGGCATCGCGATTCCGCACGCGTCGGGGTATGTCACGGAAGTCGTCGCGGCATTCGGGCGTTCCAGCGAGGGAATCGAGTTCGACTCACTGGATAATGCGCCCGTCCATTTCATTGTCCTGTTCGTGGTGCCGAAGGATCAGTTCCAAACTCATCTGCGCACGCTGGCGGCCATCGCGAAGTTCCTCAACGATCGCAATGTCCGAAACAGTTTGCGGACGGCAAAATCTGCAGAGGAGATTCTCGCGATCTTTCAAAATCGCGATCCGCAGTCGTGAGATTTCGTTCTAACTCGACTCAGTTCTGATGCCGACGCTCCACGCCTTGTTGGCGGAACGACTTGCGGCGGCAGTTCTTCCCCAGTTTCCAGAAGCGAAAATTCAAATTTCCGCCACGGCAGACGCGCGTTTTGGCGATTACCAAACAAACGTCGCGATGACTTTGGCGAAAGCCGCAAAGCGAAATCCTCGCGAAGTCGCGACGGACATCATCGCTCGCTTCGACGCCGCCGATTTGTGCGCGCCGCCCGAGATCGCTGGAGCTGGATTTATTAATTTCCGCATCCTCAACGAGCGATTGGAACGCGAGTTTTCCGCACTGTGCAGTGATCCGCATTTGGGTGTTCCCGCCCCGGAAAAGGCACGTCAATACGTCATCGATTTCAGCTCGCCAAACGTCGCGAAACCGATGCACGTCGGCCACATTCGCAGCACGATTTTGGGCGATGCCCTGGCGAGAATCGCTGAATTTCTTGGGCACAAAGTGGTGCGCGACAACCACATCGGAGATTGGGGCACGCAGTTCGGGATGCTCCTTCACGGCTGGAAAACGTTGCTCGACCAGAGTGCGCTGGAACTCGACTCACTTTCCGAAATGGAGCGCATTTACAAACTGGTCTCGGCCAGTTACCGGGACAATCCGGCGACTCAGGAAGCTGTGCGAAATGAATTGGGCCGCCTGCAATCCAGCGATCCAGAAACGCTCGCGCTCTGGCAGGAAATGATCCGGCTGTCGCAGGCGCAATTCGACACGATTTATGGTCGGCTCGGCGTGCGTTTCGACGTCACATTGGGCGAAAGTTTCTACAATCCCTGGCTGCGCGAGATTGTCCTGGAACTCCAATCAAAAAATATCGCTCGCGAAAGCGAAGGCGCGCTTTGCGTTTTTTCGGATCGCGCATTGCCGGAAAAAGAAGATCCGTTTCTCATTCGCGACGAGGACGGCTGGCGCGACAACCCGGCGATGGTCCAAAAAAGTGATGGGACTTTCAATTATACCACCACCGATCTGGCGACGCTGCAATACCGGCTAAAAACCTGGGCGCCGGACGAAATTATTGTCGTCACCGATGGCCGGCAGCAGCAACATTTTCGGCAGCTCGCCGCCATCTTCCGCCGCTGGCAGCCGGAGGCTCCGCTGACTCTGAGCCACGTCTGGTTTGGCTCGATCCTGGGCGACGACGGCAAACCCTTCAAAACCCGCAGTGGAGAAACCGTCCGGCTCGCTGAGCTGCTCGATGAGGCTGAGGAGCGCGCCCTCGCCCAAGTCACCGAAAAGAATCCGCTCTTACCCGAATCAGAACGCCGCGAAATTGCCCGCATCGTCGGCCTTGGCGCCGTGAAATACGCTGATTTGCTGCCGAATCGACAAAGCGATTACGTTTTTTCCTGGGACAAAATGCTCAGTTTTCAGGGCAACACCGCGCCGTATTTGCAATACAGCTACGTCCGCATCCGCAGCATTTTCCGGAAGCTGGAAACGCTGTGGACGCCAACGTCCGAGATTGTCTCATTTTCCGATCCAGCTGAAATCGAATTGGTGAAAAAGTTGCTCCAGTTCGGCGAAGTCCTGCCCACGATTCTGGACGATCACCGGCCGAATCTTCTGGCGAATTATCTCTACGAAGTCGCCTCCACTTTCCACAGCTTCTTCGAGGCCTGCCCCGTCTTGAAATCCGACGGTGATACGCGTGCAACTCGACTGAAACTTTGCGACGCCACTGGGCGCGTCTTGCAAAAAGGACTTCACCTCCTCGGCATCGAGGTTCCGGAGCGGATGTGAAACGCCTTGACACTTGGCATTCTTCCTCTACCTTCGCCATCCAACTTTTTACCGCGCCTAGATCATGAAACCTTGCTACCAACCTTCCAAACGCACTCGTAAAAAACAGTTTGGTTTCCGCGCACGCATGAAGACCAAAAACGGTCGTGCCATTCTCAATCGCCGCCGTCGTCAGGGCCGCAAGCGTCTGTTGCCGAAGGGCGTCGAAGTGCATTTTGCACGTCACACCGGTCAATAACCGACCGACTTTTCAGTCGAGTTAGAATCGTATCGCAGAGATTTTTCTCTGTGAAATAAGGCGTGGATCAATCATTTCCCAAATCCCGCCGCCTCACTCTTTCGGGTGAATTTGGCCAGGTTCGCGAAAAAGGAATCGCCCAGCATTCGAAGCTACTGGTGTTTTCTGTTCTCCAACCCGCACCCGATTCCACGCTGCGCATCGGGTTTATCACGTCGAAACGCGTCGGTTCGGCCGTCGAGCGGAATCGCCTGCGGCGTCGGTTGCGAGAAATTTTCCGGCTGCATCAACATCAGCTCGCACAAAACGCCTGGATCGTCACCATCGCGCGTCATCCGGCGAAAACCGCGACCTATCAGCGGCTGGAAAGTGACTGGTTGCAGCTCGCACGCCGCGCCTCTATCCTCTGCGCCGGATCATGAAACGCCGCTTTCTTCGAATAGCACTCGCGCTCTACAAACGCACGTTGTCGCCCGTGTTTTCGCTCCTGATGGGAGGCGGCTGCCGTTTTGAGCCGACTTGCAGTGAATTCATGGTCGGCGCCATCGAGACTCACGGTTTTCTACGAGGAACGTGGCGGGGAATCTGCCGCATTTGCCGTTGCCAACCGTGGGGCGGCTCGGGTTATGATCCCGTCCCTCCAAAAAATCCCCCAGGCAAACATGCTGGCTGCCAGCATTCTTAATCAACTCATCGCGAACTTATTTTAATGGACCGTAAAGCCTGGATCATCATCATTCTCTGCCTCGGTGGCCTCTTTTGGTCGCAATACGAAGCGCAAAAACAAACCAAGGCGTATCAGGCTGCCCAAGCGCAGTTGGCTGCGGAAAAAGCCAAGCACCAACCGGCTCCCGCTGCGTCAGCCACTCCAGTGGCGAGTTTGGAAGCCGTTTCCAACGGAGTTACAGCCGTATCAGAAAAGCCAGTGGCCCTGCCATTGGAAACCAGGAAACTACGGACGGCTGTCGCGGAATACACCTTCACCTCAGCGGGCGGCATTCAGCAGATCGAGCTTCTGACGCACAAGGGCGAAAACGGCTCCCACGTTTTCATTAATTCGACCTCCGAGGTGCCGATTGGCGTCATCTCGACGCAGCCCGGCCAATGGCCGAAAACGAACGAAACCATCCGCGAAATCGGCCAGAATGCATTGGAACTCGAATCTATTTTGCCTTCAGGCGTGCAGATTCGGAAGACGTTCACCGTCGGGAAATCGGACGTTGTGAAGGACGATTACCAGATCAAATACGAAGTCGCGTTTTCCAATCCGGGTGTAGCCAAACTGAATGTCGAGCCGTGGTTTGTGACGACTGGAGCGGCCGTCGCGATCCATGAGCACGACCAAACGCATTACACGAGCTTCGATTATCAGGCGGGTTCCAAGACGATCTACAAGAACGTGGATACGTTCAGTGCGGGCCGCATTCCGCTCATCGGCATCGAAACGTCTGCGGAAAAAACGGAGATTCGCGAGTCTGCCAGCAGCATTCTGTGGGCGGGAACGAAGAATCAGTATTTCAGCACGATGCTCCAGCCCCTCGGCGAGCTGCGCGGCGACACGATCTGGGCCAGCCGCTATGCGTTGCCGCAGAAAACGACGGACGCGCCGAAGCATTATGCAATCATTGGCGCGCTCGGGTTTCCTTCGTTTTCGCTAGCACCGGGCGAGAGCAAGACGCAGTCGTTTACGTTCTATGCCGGGCCGAAGGAATTCAGCCGCCTGAAAACCCTCGGCAACAGCCAGGAAGGCGTCATGGAATTTGGCTTTTTCGGCTTTTTCAGCAGCACGTTACTGCAAGCGATGAACTGGATTCACGGCTTCGTCAAAAACTACGGGATCGCGATCATTGTTCTCACGCTCATCATCAAAACCGCGCTTTGGACGATCCAAAACAAGTCGATGAAATCGATGAAGAAGATGTCCCTTCTGGCTCCGAAAATGAATGAGCTGAAGGAGAAGTATAAGTCCGATCCAACTCGGATGAATACCGAGGTGATGAAGCTCTACAAGGAGTACGGCGTGAATCCCTTCGCGGGCTGTCTGCCGATGCTGGTGCAGATGCCGATTTTCTTCGGCTTTTACTCCATGCTAGCCGTGGCGGTCGAATTGCGAAACAGCAGTTTTCTCTGGGTGAACGACCTTTCCCAGCCCGATACCGTGGCCCATGTCGCTGGCTTTCCGATCAATATTTTTCCTCTCGTGATGGCCGTCACGATGCTCTGGCAAATGCAGTTGACGCCGAAAACAGGAGATTCCTCGCAGCAGAAGATCTTCATGTTCATGCCGATATTCTTCCTGTTTATCTGCTACAATTATGCTTCTGCGCTTGCACTTTACTGGACGGTTCAGAATATATTCTCCATCGTGCAGTTGTATCTCACTCGAAACGCACCGCTGCCTGAGCTGGTGAAAGTGAATACGGTGCCGCAAAACGCCAAACTCGCCAAAGCCAAACGTTAACTCCGCTTATGAATCCGAAAGACACCCTCGACACCATCCTGGGCTATCTCGGATTCGCCTTTGAAATCGTGGAAAGCCCCGATGAACACGGGACCAACCTGCAAGTTTACACGCACGAAAGCCGGCTGCTGATCGGTCGCAACGGTGAGACGCTGGAAAATCTCCAAATCCTCGTTAACAAAGTCTGCCAGGCGAAAGATAAGAACGCGCCGAAGGTTCACCTCGATATTGAGCATTATCGGTCCATGCGTGACGACAAATTGGTCGCTCGGGCGCAGCTGATGGCGGAAACGGTTCGCCGCACCGGGCGCGTAGTTGGTTTGGACCCGATGAATGCGTATGATCGGCGCCTCGTCCACAACGCCTTCAAGGACGATCCGTTTATCAAAAGCGAGAGCCCGGAAGGCAACCTCCCGGTCAAGCGGATCACGCTGCGACGCCGCTAAGAGTTCACTGGAACTCGACTGAGAAAATTAGCGCATCGCGATCCCGTCGCCTTTTTCAGCGCGAGCGGCGATATTCGTGATTCGGAACTGCGGCACGTCGGATTTCGCAAACGCTTTGACCAGATCAACCGTTGTCTCTCCCCGGGCATTTTGGGCAAGCGCCTTGGCGTAGGAAAGCTCGTGCTTCATGTTGACTGCCTGGAAGCGCCATTGGCGGGCGACATCATTGGCCTCTTTGATGCGCTGAACGGCCGCCTCGTATTTTGAGCGGAGCTCCACAGCAGTCGCAAAATTGGCGACGCTTTGCTCCTGCGCCTTGGCGAGACTGGCTTTCAACTGCGCAATTTCATTTCGCAAATCTTGGATCGATTCCGGAGCATCGGCGGCCAGAATGGGAAACGAAAACGCGAGAACTGCGAAGCCAATGAGAAAATTCTTCATGGAAATAAATAAAGCACTGACTGTGCCAACTAACGTCCATGAATGAAAAATGCCGCTGTTTCTCAACAGCGGCATTTTTTCAAAAGATTGGAGGCGCGATTTACGCAGCGGCTGGTTCCACCACGGGAGCCGGTGCTGGAACATTCGGGACGATCGGCACGACCTTCGCTAATTCTTCAGGAACGCCTTTGTATTTCTTGAGCGTTTTCTTCACTGCTCCGCGGTTGACGAGATTTTGAAGTTTCTCGTAAGCACGCAGGCGGAGCATTTCTTCTCCACCGCTGGCGGCGTTGCGAGCCTTTAAATTCTCGTGCACGACATTAAAGAGTTCTTTAAACTCAAAAATGTTTTTAGAAGAGAGAACGTTGACCAACTCCTCAGTGACCAGATCAGGTAAACGACGGGAAAAAGCACTTTTCTTTTGCATAATATTTTGGACTGGCAAGATAACACACATCGGGCTAGGCACATCTGGTTTTTTCCAATCGGGTCCAAGTTCGATGGAAATCAGACAGTCGAAGCGACCTTCCGGTTGACTTTCCCGGCGAAAAATCTCTCTTTAGTCGGATGTTGGATCGGATTTTACAGGCAGCGGAAGGTTACGGAGAATTGGGGATGTTTGAGGACGCGTTAGCTGAACTCGCGCTCGTTCCATTGCAGTTTCAGCAGGAATTACGCGTGACCCAAGCGCGCATGTTCCTCCTTCTACAGTTCAAACAATTCCAGAGTGCGCTGGAAGTCAGCCGTAAAATTTGTGAGGATCATCCGGAGTTGCCGATCGGGTTCATCCACGCGGCCTTTTGTCTGCATGAGCTCGGACAGACGCTGGAAGCGCGCGATATGTTGATCTCTGGCCCGCCAGCGCTTCTCGATGAAGCGACGTATTATTACAATCTCGCCTGCTACAACGCGGTTCTCGGCGAGATGCAACAGGCGCGGGCGTATCTCAAAACCAGCTTCCAGATGAACAAAAAGTTCCGCGAAATCGCCGAGCACGACCCGGATCTGAGCGCGATTTGGCAGGAAGTCTGATGGATTTTTCGTCCAAAGCTGGAGAGATCGAGGCGCTTTTCCGTCGGAATTTCGAGGAATTTGGCGAAATTGGAGCGTCCGTTTCGATCTGGCACGAAGGGCGAGAGATTGTTTCGGTGGCGGGTGGATTTGAAGACCGCCAGAAAACCACGGCGTGGACGAGGGAGACGGCGGTCCTATTTTGGTCGGCGACAAAAGCGTTGGCGGCTGGAACGTTGCTGGCAGTTTTGGAGCAGGAAAGAGTCGAGTTAGATCGAAATGTGGCCGACATCTGGCCGGAATTTGGCGCGGCTGGCAAACGTGATATCACCCTAACTCAACTCATGTCGCATCAGGCCGGGCTTCCCGGTTTGGTGGATCGCTCGATCTCGGTGTTTGATCACGATGCAGTCTGTTCGGATCTGGCGCAGCAAACGCCGCTTTGGAAACCGGGCACGCGGCACGGATATCACACACGGACCTTTGGATTTTTGCTGGATGAACTGGTTCGTCGGATGACGGGGAAAACGCTCGGCGAAATGTGGCGCGAGCTGTTTGCGGAGCCGATGGATCTGGAAATTTTCATCGGACTTCCAGTCGATTCTGCGATGTCCGTTGCGCCCGTGTTTCCCGCGAGAAATTCTGGCGGACTGCCCGACACGTCGTTCTGGCGAGCGATGGCCGATCGGGAATCGCTGACGAATCTGGCGTTCTCGACTCCGGCAGGGTTGGCCAGCGTGGCTTCGATGAACACGGCGCAAGGACATCAAGTCTCGCTGCCCGCGATTGGCGGGATCGGGACGGCTCAATCGCTAGGAAAATGGTATGCGATGTTGGCCCAAGGCGGAGAATGGGACGGGCGGCGTTATTTTTCTGAGTCGAGTTTGAGCGAAATGAGCCAGATCGTGAGTCAGGGCGATGATGTGGTGACCATGGAACACACGGCGTTTTCCTGCGGATTCATGCTGGATCCGATCTTGGAGAATCGACTGAAACTCCGCTCAGTTTTTGGTCCATCGCTGAGGGCGTTTGGGCATCCGGGTGCAGGTGGCAGCCACGCGTTTGCGGATCCGGAGAACGGGATTTCCTTCGCCTACGTGATGAATCAGATGGAACTCGGCATTTTTCCGAATGCGAAGTCGTTGCGCCTGGTGAACGCGCTGTATTCCTAGCGGTTCAGCAGATGCAAAACCGGCGACGGGTAGACGCCGAGAATGAAGGTCGCAGCGATTGCGACGAGAATCGTGGCGCGGGTGAGGGCGGTGATCGGAAAAACGGTCGGAGTCTCGATGGCGGAGACGTTCCAGAACATGGCTTTGACCACTTTGAGATAGTAATAAAAACCGCAGCCGACGCTGATCACGCCGACGCCGACGAGCCAATAAAGATGGGCTTCGAGGGCAACTTTGAAGACCATGAATTTTCCAAAAAACCCGACGGTGAATGGAACGCCAGCGAGTGACATCATAGCGACGAGCATGGCGAATGCGAGGAACGGGCTGCGGTTGCCGAGGCCGTTGAAGTGGGAAATGTCGTCACCATCGAGCTGGTTGGTTGCCAGGATCAGGACGAGGAAACTGAGGAGCGTCATCACCAAATAACCGGCGAGATAGAAGGCGATAGCTTGTTGCGCGGCGGCGGCGGTTGAGGCTTGAATCGCGACGACGGCCATGAGCAAATATCCAGCGTGCGCGATGCTGGAATAGCCGAGGAGCCGCTTCAAATTGGTCTGTGGAAGCGCGGCGAAGTTTCCGTAAATGAGCGTGCAGAAGGCGAGAATCGACAGGCCGACGGTGACTTTTGCGCCGACGACTGGCAACGGAAGGATGACGCTCAGGAAGCGGAGCAGAACAATAAATCCAGCGGACTTGGAGCCGACTGAGAGAAAAGCGGTGATTGGTGTGGGGGCGCCTTGATAGACGTCGGCGACCCAGAATTGGAAAGGTGCGGCGGCGATTTTGAAGCCGAGTCCGATGAGAACGAGGACGACGCCAAAAGTGAGCGCAGTTACATTCTTATCACCGATGTCGGCGGCGGCCTGGCCGATGGCGAGCAGGTTGGTTTCTCCAGTGACGCCGAAGATCCAGGTGATTCCGTAAACCAAAATGCCGGTGGAGAGAGCGCCAAGGATGAGGTATTTCGTGCCCGCTTCGAGCGATGGACGCGACCTTCGGAGGAAGCTGACGAGGATGTAAAACGAGATCGTGACGAGTTCCAGCGATACGAAAATCATGATGAAATCCGCCGCGGACGCCATCCACATGAGACCGGCACAAGTGAAAATTGGGAGCGCGTAGAATTCACCCAGACCCGCACCTTTTTTTTCTGCTGGGACGAGCCGATGGATGGTGGAGGTGTATTCCAGACTCATGATCAGGACGACGATCGTGGTGAGGAGAGCGAGCTGTTTGAAAAACATCCCGAGGCTGTCCACGACGTAGAAAGCACCGACACCCGTGGTGGAGGTGATGAAAAAGCTGTAAACCAATATCGCTGTAAGTCCGATCACTCCGAAAAGGCCGAAGCCCCGACGGGTCGGTGTCGGGACGAAGGCCTCGAAGAGCAGCAGGCACAGGCCGAGAAACAAAACGGCGGCCTCGAGGAAAAGCGGTGAATTCATTTTTTAGGGAAGCAAATGGGAAAGCGTCGGGCAGACGAGGCGCAGGAAGCCTTGCGGATAGCAGCCGCAAACGAGGAGCGCGCCGATGAGGAGGGCGAGCGGGAATTTGTAGGTGATGTCGCCGATGCCAGCCCAACGAGAAACGAGGTCGCCCATGAAGATTTTGCGGTAGGCGCGCAGCATGTAAACGGCGGAAATGACGACGCCCCAGAGGCCGACGATGGTGGCGATTTGATGGAAATTAAAGGCGCCGGTGGAAAATGCATTTGACTCAAACCCGCCTGAAAAAGCGCCGAAGAAGACCATTGTTTCGGACGCGAAGTTGCCGAAACCGGGCAATCCGATGGAAGCAAACGTAGCGAGGCCGAAGCAAAACATGAGAGCCGGAGCGCGTTTGCCGAGACCGCCCAGGTCGGAAAGTTCGAGCGTGCCGGTGCGTTCGCGGATCATCCCGCTCATGGCGAAAAGGGCGGCGATGGAGAGTCCGTGGGCGAACATGAGGAGCGCAGCGCCATTGATGCCCGTGAGATTCATGCTGACGATCCCGAGGTAAATGTAGCCCATGTGCATGACGCTCGAGTAGCCGAGGGTGGTATCGAGTTGTTTCTGCGCAATGGTGGCAAGGCCGACAAAGAGGATGTTGCCGATCAACAAGATGAGAATGAGGTAATCGTATTGCTGGATGCCGAGCGGAAACATCGGAAGCGCGATGCGCAACATGCCGTAGAGTCCGAACTTTTTTAAGACGCCAGCGTGAAGCATGGAGGCAGGAGCGGGGGCCGACGCGTAGGCTTTTGGAGCCCAGGAATGGAATGGGAAAAGCGAAACAAGCACGCCAAAGCCTATGAGCAGCGTTGGGAAAATCCAATTACCGGGGAGGAACGCAGTCGTCTGGGCCAGCGCGTGCAGTTTCGGGATGTCGAACGTGCGTTGATCAAACGGGATGGCGAGATAAATGCCGATCAGCCCAGCGAGCAGGATGATGCTGCCGATGGCGAGATAGATGGTGATCTGCCAGGCGGCTTGCTGTTTTTCGCCGGTGCCCCAGATGCCGATGAGGAGGAAGGTGGGGATGAGCGCCAGTTCGTGGAAGGCGTAAAAAAAGAAGAGGTCGAGTGAGAGGAATGCGCCAATCGCGCCCGCTGAAATGAAGAGCAGGCAGGCGTAAAAGGCGCTCTCGGATTTCTCGATTTTTGGCGTGACCCAAACGGCGGCGACGGTGACCAGCGTTGAGAGCAAAACCATCGCGAGGCTGAGGCCGTCGACTCCGAGGAAATATTTTAGATCCCACTCCGATACGACTGGGAAACTGCTCTGAAATTGGAAGCCGCCAGTGGTTTTCAGATAGCCGACGATGGAAAGTGCGGTGAGCGCCAGAGCGGCAATGGATGCGCCGAGAGCGGTTTTGCGGGCGGGTGATCCGAGTAAGATCGCAATGGCCGCGCCGAGGGGCAGCAGCAGGATGAGATGGAGAAGGATATTCACAGAAAATTAGGCGAAGACGACGTAGTAGAGCAGCGCGATGATGCCGACGCCGAAGAGGATGGCGTAGCCCTGGATGTTTCCGTATTGGAGGAAACGCAGGATGTAGCCGGTGAACCAGACGCCACCGGCAGCGACGCCGCGGACGAGGACGGTGTCGATCAGCCACTTGTCCAGAAATGCGGAGACGACTGCCGCAGAATCCTGTGTAGCCCGGATCAAAATTTTATAGAAATCGTCGATGTAGAAGCGGTTGGCGAAGAGCGGAATGCGGATCGGGTCGCTGGTTTTACCTTTGTAAATGACAAGCGCGACGATGAAACCGAGCACAAAGACGCCAATGGCGGATCCCATGACGATCGCTGGGGCGTGTTCCTCGGGCAGCGTGAGAAATTTCCCGATGAAAAACGGATACCCGGCAATCACCGACGGAATCGCGAGGAGAATCAGCGGCAAAGTCATGATCAGCGGCGACTCATGCGCGTGTTCAGCTCCATGGGCGCGTGGTTTGCCGAGGAAGGTGATGAACCAAAGTCGGAACATGTAGAACGATGTCAAAAACGCCACGAGCACCGCCAGCGCGAAGACGATTTTGTTGTGCTCAAACGCCGCGTAAATGATCGCGTCTTTTGAGAAGAAGCCGCTCAAAAACGGGAACCCAGTCAGCGCCAGCGTGCCAATGGTGAACGTCGCAAACGTGATCGGCATTTTCTTCCCGACGCCGCCCATTTTCCAGATGTTCTGTTCGTGATGCAGCGAATGGATGATCGATCCGGCACCGAGGAAAAGCATCGCCTTAAAAAACGCATGGGTGAAGAGGTGGAACATGCCGATTTGCGGCGCGGCCAGGCCGACGGCCATTACCATGTAACCCAACTGAGAAAGTGTGGAATAGGCCAGGATACGTTTGATGTCGTCCTGCTGCGTGGCCATGAACGCGGCCATGACGGCGGTGCCGATGCCGATCCACATGATGAATTGCAGGGTGAACGCCGCCGGCACGAAGAGAAAAAAGACTTTCGCGAGCATGAAAACACCCGCAGCGACCATCGTTGCCGCGTGGATTAAGGCTGAGACGGGCGTCGGGCCTTCCATGGCGTCGGGCAACCAGACGTGCAGCGGAAATTGCGCGCTTTTGCCCATGGCACCCATAAAGATGCCGAGCGTTGCGATCGTGATATACCAGCTTGGCAGCCCAAGTTTTTCCCATTGGGGTGCGATTTCACTGAAGACGACGGATTTCGTTGCGAGCCAAACGCAGAGGATGCCGAACATGAATCCGAAGTCGCCGATGCGGTTCGTGAGGAAGGCTTTTTTCGCCGCATCTCCGGCTGCGGGACGCTCAAACCAGTGGCCGATGAGCAAATACGAGCTGACGCCGACCAGTTCCCAGAAGATGAACATCATCACGAAATTGTTCGCGAGAACGATGCCGAGCATGGAGAAAATGAAGAGAGACAGCGCCGCAAAATAACGCGAGCGCCCATCGTCGTCCTTCATGTAGCCGACGGAATAAATGTGAATTAAGAGACCGATGCCCGTGACCACGAGGAGCATCAGCTTCGTGAGTTGGTCGATCGACGTTCCGATCGGGATATGTAAACCGGGGAGTTCTATCCAACTCCACTGAACATCCATCGAGTGGTCCGGTTTTCCGAATAACATCAGGCTGCCGACGAATGAAATCGCGACGGCTGCGACGGAAATGGCGGTGCTGAGGTTTTTTGAGGGACGCGTTACCAGCGCGATGAGAATCGCGGAGGCGAGCGGGGTAAAAAGGACGATCCAGGGTATCACGATTAAAATTTCATGGAGTTCAAGTCCTCGACGTGGGTCGTCTGCCGCTGGCGATAGAGGGCGACGATGATGGCGAGTCCGACGGCCACTTCAGCGGCGGCGACGGTGATGATGAAGAAAACGAGCACCTGCGCGTTGTAGTTGGGCAAGCCGTCCACGGTGCGGAATCGGGAAAACGCGACGAGCGAGAGGTTCGCCGCGTTGAGCATCAATTCCAACGACATGAAGATGATGAGGATGTTGCGCCGGAGCAATACGCCTGCAAGTCCGATGGAAAAAAGCAGCCCGCTGACAAGCAGGTAATCGTTGAGCGTGACCATGTTATTTAAGCTCCCGTTTGGAGAGAACGACCACGCCGACCGTGGCGACGAGGATGAGGACGCCGATGACCTGGAACGGGAGATTGAAGCTGGTAAAGAGCGTGTCGCCGACATGCCAGATGTCGTTTTTATCACTGTGGACCAGCACCGGGAATGGAGCCTCGCCCATTTCAAACGTGGAGACGACGCCACGCACCATCAGGCCGAAAATCAGGACGACCGCCAGTGCGGAGAACGTTGCGGGCAACTTAAAATCGCGGCGCGTGCCGGCTTTTAAGTCGAGTAACATAATAATGAAAAGGAAGAGCACCATGACGGCCCCGGCGTAAACCATGACCTGGATGACGCCGATGAAAAACGCATCGAGCGATACATAAAGCGCGGCCAGCGCCAAAAACGAAACGACCAAACTCAGCGCGCTGCTGACCGGCTGGCGAAGAACGACGACCATCGCCGCGAAAAGGAGCATGAAGCCGGAGAAGGCCCAAAAAAGAATCGGAGGCATGATTTATTTAAGCGGATTCCATTTGTGAACGAGGCCATTCATCTCGCCGCCGAGTTCGTAGAGCTTCTTTTTATCGTGAACCATGTCCGCACGAGTCAGGCCGGTAATGGCGTAATCTTTGCGGAGGAAAATGGCCTGCTCCGGGCAGACTTCTTCGCAAAGCCCGCAATAAATGCAGCGGATCATGTCGATTTTGAACTCCTCGGGATATTTCTCGACCTTGGCAAACTTCGATTCGGCTGGCAGTTCGCCCGGTGTGATCGTGATCGCGCGGGGCGGACAAATGAATTCGCAGAGCTGACACGCCACGCAGCGTTCGCGGTCGTGCTCGTCTTTTACGAGCGTCGGCGCACCGCGATAATGCTCGGGCATCTGCGAATCCCATTTTTCCTCGGGATATTGCATGACCACCTTGGTGCGGCCGAGGACCATGTTTTTGAAATGTTTCGCGGTGATGGCGAGTCCGGCGACGATGGCGGGAAGATACATCTTCTCGGCGAAAGTCATCTTTGGGCGGGCAACGGTGTAGGCCATGAGGAAAAAAATGAGTCGAGTTAGAGTGTTATCAGGGGACGAGGGCCAGGATAATGGCGGCGAGAAAGATGTTCGCCAAGGCCACTTCGAAGAAGAAATACCAGCCTAGTTTCATGAGTTGATCATAGCGAAAACGCGGCAAAGTCCAACGCACCCAGATGAAAAAGATGAGCAGAACGGCCACTTTTCCGAAGAAGGACGCGATGTTCACGAGGCCCCAGAAAATTCCAGCGAAACCGCCGACATTGCCATCGGGAATGAACGGCAGATGCCACGCGCCGAAGAATAGCGTCACGATGACGGACGAACCGGCGATCATAGCCGCGTATTCGCCGAGGAAAAACAGGGCGAATTTCATCGAGGAATATTCGGTGTGATACCCGCCGACGAGTTCCTGTTCCGCTTCCGGCAAGTCGAATGGAAGTCGATTCGTTTCCGCGAACATTGCGACCGTGAAGACGATGAAAGAAATGATCATCGGAATCCAAAGCAGGAAGCGCTGGAGGGTAAATCCATGCGGCCCAAATGGCAAAATCAGCCACCCATTTTCGATCTGATACTGGACGATGGTGGAGAGATTGAGGTTGCCGACGAGCAGGAAGATCGGGATGACCGACAGGCCAAGCGACAGTTCGTAGGAGATCATCTGCGAACTGGAACGAATGCTGCCGAGAAACGGATATTTCGAGTTGGCCGACCAACCGGCGAGGACGATTCCGTAAACGCCGACCGAGGCGATGGCGAAGATAAAGAGAACGCCGATATCGACATTCGCGATGACCATCGGAATCGCACCGAAACCAAGATCGATGCCCAGTTTTTGGCCGAGCGGAACGAGGATCGGATCGAGATTCAGCACACTGCCAAACGGAATCACCGCCAGCGTGATCAACGCCGGAGCCACGCCGAGCACCGGGGCCAGCCAGTAGTAGAATTTATTGACGTGGTTCGGCGTAAAGTCCTCTTTGATGAGGAGTTTCACCGCGTCCGCAATCGGCTGAAAAAGCCCAAAGATACTCAGATCTTTTTTTGCCCCAAACAGCGTCAACGGCAATCCGACCCGATTTGGCCCGATGCGATCCTGGATCAGCGCGCTGACTTTCCGCTCCGCATAGACCGTGTAGGAGACCATCGGCAAGACGACGCCGAAGATTATGGCGAGCGTTTTGATCGCCGAAATAATGGTAAAAGTGATGAGCGTCCAGTCCATGAGCAGCGAGAAAATGCCAAGTGCAGCCTTCCCTGTAAACGAACAAATCGGCTGGCGTAGAAAAAACTGCTTTTTCATTCGAGTTGGAATCGAATGTGCTTAAACAACGGGAGACATGTCCGTTAACCCGAATCCTCCCGACGTCTCAAATGACGAATCCTGGGTCATCCCGTGTCCGGCGTGTCAGCAGGCCATCGCCGCCCCGGCAACGATGCGCGGACAACTGGCCGAGTGTCCGTTTTGCAAACATCATTTCGTGATCGAAACACCGAAAAGCGCACCAGCCACGCCTGGACGAAACGCAGAAGTTATCCAGCAGGAACTCACCAGCCTCGAGGGTCAACTCAAGGAAAACACCACCCAAATCACCGAGTTGCGCGGCAACGTCAGCCGGCTGAACATGGAGCTTCATAGGCATGGCCTTCGCATGAAAACTTTATCCGATCGCCATGCGGAATTGCAGGCCGGAATCGCCGCGGCCAAGGCGGAACTGGGCGCACAGTAATTTCCCTGCTTGCGTTGAGGCTGAAAACCACGCAAATTCGGCATCCGCAATTAAAACCAAGGATGGGTGGCAGAGTGGTCGAATGCGCACGCCTGGAAAGCGTGTTTGCTGTTAAAGGCAACCAGGGTTCGAATCCCTGCCCATCCGCCACTTTATGGAAAACGGCAGTTGCCACTGATACGACTGCAACTCCGATGAAAAAATTCGTCTCGAATCATTTTTCGGCTATTATTGAAGCCCTTTTTTATGACCACCGAAACGCCCGTCGCCACGCCGCCCGCCCCTAAACTTATCGTCAACGAGACGATCAAAATCGCCTCCAATCTTCTCCGCGGAAAGATCGCCGAGGAACTGGCCGACCCCTCCACTGGCGCCATCTCCGACGACAGCGGCCAGCTCACGAAATTCCACGGCATGTATCTCCAGGACGACCGCGACCTGCGCAACGCACTCAAAAAAGCCGGGCAGGAAAAAGCGTTCGCCTTCATGCTTCGCGTCCGACTCCCCGGAGGCCGCGCCACACCTGCGCAATGGATCGCCCTCGACACGCTCGCCGGGGAAATGGCCTCGCCTTCGCTGCGCCTCACCACCCGACAGACATTCCAGTTCCATGGGATTCTGAAGGGCAACGTCAAGGCGCTCGTCCAGCGGATGCACCGCGTTCTGCTCGATTCCATCGCGGCTTGCGGCGACGTCAACCGCAACGTCATGGCCCCGCCGAACCCTGAATACAACGGCGTCTCGCGGCAGGTTTACGATCAAGCCGTCGCCTGGAGCGAATACGCCCTGCCAAAAACCCACGCTTACCACGAGATTTACCTCGATGAAGAACTCGTCGCTGGCGGCGAAGTCGAGCCGATGTATGGCCCGACCTATCTGCCTCGTAAATTCAAGACTGCCTTCGTTCTCCCGCCGTCCAACGACGTCGATGTCTTCTCCCAGGACCTCGGGTTCATCGCCATCGTCGAGCACGGACAAGTCATCGGCTATAACGTCACCGTAGGCGGCGGACTCGGCATGAGCCACGGCAACGCCGAAACTTTCCCACGCCTCGCCGACGTCCTCGGTTTCATTACCACCGACAAAGTCAACGCCATCGGCGAAGCCGTCCTCATGACCCAGCGCGATTACGGCGATCGCACCAACCGCAAACACGCCCGCCTGAAATACACTATCGAGGATCGCGGCATCGAGTGGTTTAAGAGTGAAGTGGAACTCCGCTCAAGTATTCGTTTCGAACCCGCGCGCCCGTTCCATTTCACCACCATCGAAGACCCGCACGGCTGGCACGAATGCGCCGACCACACCTGGTTTTACGGACTCCACATTTTGAGCGGCCGCATCAAAGACCTCCCCGGCTGGCCGATGAAAACCGCCCTGCGGGAAATCGCCGAACTCCTCAACGGCAGCACCGCTGATTTCCGTCTCACTCCGTCGCAAAATTTGTCCATCTCCGGCATCGACGCCGACCAGAAAGACGCCATCGACGCCATCCTTGCGAAACACAGCCTTACTCGCGAAAACCATCACACCAAGCTGCGGCTGAACGCGCTTTCCTGCGTTGCCCTGCCCACCTGCGGCCTCGCCCTCGCCGAGAGCGAGCGCATTTTGCCAGCGCTCTTGGAGAAATTTGAAGTCGTCCTCGACGAAGCCGGCCTGCGCGAAGACGCCATCAGCCTGCGCGTCACCGGTTGCCCGAACGGCTGCGCTCGCCCCTACCTTGCCGAAATCGGGTTGGTCGGACGCGCCCCGAACAAATACGCCCTCTACCTCGGCGCCAGCTACAACGGCACCCGCTTAAACAGGCTCGTCTCCCCCAGCGTCACCCTCGACGACGCCGTCGCGTTGGTCACTCCCATCATCAAACGTTACGCCGTCGAGCGCAACGCAGGCGAAGGCTTCGGCGACTTCTGCGACCGCGCCGTCCTCCCCGCCGACGCCACCTTCCACAGCATCGGCACCGTCTAACATTCCGATCTAACTCGAATCAAAAAGCCGCTGGCTCGTCCGCAATTGGGGAACAACGGACATGCGAGCCGCATGTCCCTACCAGTTGCCCTGCCTATAACCGGGCCGTCCCCAACGGCTTTTTTGTTAGTGATAACATCCTGACTCCGCTCAGTTTCCGAAGTTGAATCTTCGCTACTTCCGCTCATACTTCAGGCATGAACCTCCTCGACCGCATCACTATTGAGCCCGGCAAATGTGGTGGACGCCCCTGCATTCGGGGATACCGGCTCCGGGTCAGCGACGTTCTGGAACTCATCGCCGCCGGTGCCAGTCGCGAGGAAATCCTGGAAGATTACGCTTTTCTGGAGCCCGACGACATCACCGCCGCCCTCACCTACGCCGCCCGCCAGACCGACCACACTGTTCTGGCCGTGGCTGCCTGATCACGCCTGATTCGCGTGAGATTCGTCGTCGATAACCAGTTGCCAGCCGCGCTCGCCCGCTGGTTGAGTGCGAATGGCCACGACGCCGTCCACGTTCTGGATCGAGAGGAAGGACAAGCCGACGACCGTGAGATCTGGAGCACGGCTCAAGCCGAAGATCGGATCGTCATCTCCAAAGATGAAGACTTCTTCATCCTCGCCACACGACCGGCGGACACTGGACGGCTTGTCTGGCTGCGTCTCGGAAACTGCCGCAAGGAAGCCCTGCTCACTGCCTTCGCAAACGCTTTCGCCTCCATCGAATCCGCCTTCCAGTCTGGGCAGCGCATCGTTGAAGTTCGTTAAAACAAAAACCGCCAGCCTCATCGCCAGTGAGTTTTATTGCCGAGGGCTCATGCGGACTGCGGCGTTGTCGGCGCTGGCGCAGCCGCTTTGTTGGCCGTGCGATTCTGCCGCACATTAAAGCCGTAGCGGCGCAGTTCGGGAGATTGACGCCAGGCGTGTGCGCTCCCCGAAAGTATCATTCTTGCGGTGTTCACAGTCTCAAAAAGGGGTTTGCGCTACGATCCAGAGGCAGCGAAGGGACCAGTCAGCCTTTGCCATGACGATGGAACTGCGGACACCGCACCGGTTGGTCGTTTCCATAGCGATGCAACTCCCGTCTAAACGCCCGTTGGGCATTTAGATCATCATGCCACTGCCGCCCGATCGCCCTTCCCATGACGATCCGAACGCCAAACGAACGTCCGTTTGCCAATAAGATCGTGATACCGGGAGTTGTGTCATGGGTCGCAAACAACGGCTCATTTCGCTCAATCAACTTGCCGGAAAGGTTGGCGGAGACGATAAATCAACACCATGGATTGTCGACCGACGTTGTTTTTAAATCCGCCTTCCTGGCAAGGCTTCGATGGCGGCGCGGGCTCGCGCTATCAGGCGAAACGCGAGGTGCGTTCTTTTTGGTATCCGACCTGGCTGGCCCAGCCCGCCGCGTTGGTCGATAACTCCCGGCTGGTCGATGCTCCGGCGGACAATCTTTCCATCGATGACGTGCTGAAAATCGCTCGCGACTATGAAGTTGTCGTCATTCACACGAGCAACCCGACATTGCGCGGCGATGCGATACTGGCTGAGGCGCTGAAAAATCAAAAACCCGATACGAGCGTCGGTCTGGTCGGCGCGCAGGCGGCGGTCTTGCCGGACATCACGATCGGCGCTTCGGACGCCATCGACTGGGTGGGCCGAAAGGAATTTGATTTCACTTGCAGGGATATCGCGCTGGGCAAATCGCTCGCCGATATCCCCGGAATCAGTTGGAAGTCCGATGGAAAAATCGTCCACAACGCCGAACGGGAGTTGATCCATAACTTCGACGAATTGCCGAGCGTGATGGACATCTACAAGCGCGATCTAACCATCGAAAACTACGCCATCGGCTACCTGAAACATCCCTACGTTTCGCATTACACCGGTCGCGGCTGCCCTGCGCAATGCACTTTTTGCCTCTGGCCGCAGACCGTGGGCGGTCATCAATATCGCGCCAAATCGCCCGCCGCTGTCGGTCGCGAAATGGCTCATGCAAAAGCGCTGTTTCCCCAAGTGCAGGAGTTTTTCTTCGACGACGACACCTTCACCGCTTACGCGCCACGCGCTCGCGAAATCGCGGTGGAGATGGGCAAACTCGGCGTCACCTGGAGCTGCAATGCGCGGGCGAATGTGAGTTACGAAACGCTGAAAACGATGCGCGACAATGGGCTGCGCTTGTTGTTAGTCGGCTACGAAAGCGGCAGCCAGGCGATCCTCGATAACATCAAAAAAGGCGTGAAGATCGAGGAAGCGAAACGTTTTACAAAGGACTGTCACTCGCTTGGAATTACGATTCACGGAACCTTCATCGTCGGTCTTCCGGGCGAGACGCCGGAGACGATTCGACAGACCATCGAATACGCCAAGGAGCTCGATTTATTTTCGATCCAAGTGAGTCTCGCCGCGCCGTATCCGGGAACGGAATTGTATCGTCAGGCGATGGAAAACGGGTGGTTCCGCGAGGGCGATCTAGTCAATGACGCGGGCCAGCAAATCGCGGCGCTGGAATACAAAGATCTCACCAAGGAAGAAATCTTCGCGTCGGTCGAGAAGTTCTACAAAAGCTACTACTTCCGGTTCCGTCCGATCAGTCGGATTTTGAAAACGATGTTGCGCGACAAGGACGTGATGAAGCGGCGGCTGCGGGAAGGCGCGGAGTTTTTCCGGTTCTTTCAATTGCGCAGCGCGAGCTAGAGTCGGATGGAAGTCCGCTCAAAAAAAAGTGCCAGCACACTCGTTGCGGCGGGAATTTTACTTAGCCGCATCGCGGGCCTAGTCAGGCAGCGAGTCTTCGCCCATTACTTCGGCCAATCAGCGGCGGCCGACGCGTTCAACGCCGCGTTTCGCATCCCGAACTTCCTGCAAAATCTTTTCGGCGAAGGCGTGCTCTCCGCGTCATTCATCCCAGTTTATTCGCGGTTGCTAGCTAACAACGACGAGAAGGAAGCAGGCCGCGTTGCCGGGGCCATCGCGTCGATTATTTTGTTAGTCGTCGCGGTCATAGTGTTAGCAGGCGTGCTCCTAACACCATGGCTCGTCGCAGCGATTGCGCCCGGATTTTCCGGCGAACGACGTGATCTAACCATTCAGCTCACACGCATTCTTTTTCCAGGTGCAGGATTGTTAGTGCTATCGGCCTGGTGCCTGGGAATTCTAAACAGTCATCGCAAGTTTTTTCTTTCCTACACCGCGCCCGTGCTTTGGAACGCCGTGATGATTGGCGCGATGTTCTGGTGGGGAAAACATTCGAGTCAGAACGAACTTGCCGTCACTCTCTCGTGGGCGTCAGTCGCTGGAAGTGCGGCCCAATTTCTCATTCAACTTCCAGTGATATGGAGGATCGCACCGTCGCTGGATTTCTTCGGCTCGTGGAAGAATCCGGCTGTTCGCACGGTGACGCAAAACTTCGTCCCGGTATTCATCGGACGCGGCGTCGTGCAACTCAGCGCTTTCATCGACGCGCTGATCG
>JAYVOE010000105.1:0-52390 GCA_043758065.1 Spartobacteria bacterium
AAGTCTCCGCTGCGACCTTGAAAATGAAGTGATTATCCACAATCTTCGCCCTAATCAAATCTCCCCTGCAAACCTTCACTTAAATCAGCGGTTCCCTAATGAAAACTAGACGAATTTCCCTTTTGACTCCATCGTTCTATTTATGCCAGCCATCCTCGGTCCTGTTTCTTGGAATCGTATGAGCGATGCCATCGAAGGAGTTCGCCGCCGCCTGTTGCTAGCAGCGCAGGCATTGTCTGCCGCCAACGTCCCATACGCCGTAGTGGGAGGAAACGCCGTCGCCGCTTGGGTTTCCCGTGCTGACGAAGCCGCCGTGCGCAACACTCGCGACGTGGACATCCTGCTACAACGCGGCGATCTTCCCGCTGCCATCGCCGCCATGGAAACTGCTGGATTCAGCCACCGCCGCGTCGCTTCGTTAGGACAAGCGGGTTCAATGGATGTTTTTCTCGAAGGAGCGGAAGGCAAAGTGCGCGACGCCGTGCACATCGTCTTTGCCGCCGAAAAAACCCGCGAAGATCAACCCGAACCCAATGCTAGTACTTGCGAAAGTGAAGACACAGGCGAGTTCCGCCTCATTTCATTGGAAGCCTTGGTTAGAATGAAGTTAGGAGCCTACCGCGACAAAGACCGAGTCCACCTCCGTGACCTTGCAGATGTCGGTCTCATTGACGAAACTTGGCTCGTCCGACTTACTCCTCCTTTAAACAAACGTCTGCATGACATTTTAAACTCTCACGAACAGTAACCGCGTTTTTAGCCACAACCGTCAACCCTATCGCTATATTTATATTTTCCCCCTTCCTCTGGATGCTCTTGATAAGTGGGAAAGTGCTGCGATTGAAGCCCTGCAACCTCCCTTTAATCGTAAAGGAAGAGGCGCTCATATCCATCAAAGAAATCACATAAATGACATGACTGAATTAGTGTACCGAAAAAGCTATTTCCAAGTCAGCCACTTTCATCCTGTATTTAGAATTGACTTAGTAACATGGGAGAGTCTACGAGAAGACCCCTATCTGATGAAGTCATAAAAGGAGAGCTTAGACAGCATGGCTCAACTCCCCCGGATCATTTCTTTCATCCTTGCGAAGCTCATGCGGGCGGCTTCTTCGGTGACGGGTTTGGTCATGAGGGTATGGTAGCTCGTGGTTTCGAGGTCGTCGGGGGCTAGTTCTTTGATGAATTCGCTCGGGGTGCAACTGCTGGCGCTGCCGTATTTCAGCCGGTTGGCGCAGTAGGTCATGGTGAGGGATTTTCTCGCGCGGGTGATGCCGACGTAGAGGAGGCGGCGTTCTTCGTCGAGGGTGCCTTCCAATTTGCTGCGGCTGTGGGGGAGGATGCCGTCTTCCAGGCCGACTAAATGGACGTGGCTGAATTCGAGGCCCTTCGCCGCGTGCAAGGTGATGAGGGTGACGCCGGTTTTGTTTTTGTCGTCCTGGTCTTCTTCTTCGCGCTGTTGGTCGAGGGTGAGTTCGTCGAGGAAACCCTGTAGTCCATGAGGGCCGGTGGATTTTTCATCGGAGTTAGAGTCGAATGAGCGGCGGTCGGCGCGGGTTTGGTATTCGGTGAGGGCGTTGAGGAGTTCGTGGACGGAGCTTTCGCGCTGGAGGAGTTCGCCGGGAGTTTTGCAACTGCGCTTCAGGTCGTCCATGTAGCCGGTTTCTGCGATGAGGGCTTTGACGATGGTGGCGTAGTCGGCGCGCGGTTCCAATATGCGGGTCTCATATCGATCTAACTGGGATGCAAAACTGCGGATGGCCTCGGCGGTTTTCTTGGAAAAAGTGGCGAGGAAAGACGGGGAGCGGAGGGTTTCAAAGACGTTGCAACGGTCGGCAATGCTTTGTTCGAGGGCGCGTTCGACGGTGGTGGAGCTGATGCCGCGTGCGGGGGTGTTCACTATTCGCAGGAGCGAAACGTCGTCGCTCGGGTTCATGATGGCGCTGAGGTAGGCGAGGATGTCTTTGACTTCGCGCCGGTCGTAGAAGCTTTTGCCGCCAATGAGACGGTAGGGAATTTTCAGGCGGCGGAAGTTTTCTTCGAGGAGCCGTGATTGGGCGTTCATGCGATAGAGGACGGCGAATTCTTCCCACGGGAGCTGGTTTTCCATCTGGATCCGCTGGATTTCTTCGACGACGAACTGGCTCTCGACGCGGTCGTCGGGCATTTGCACGAGGCGGACTTTGTCGCCGGGGCCGTTGGCGCTCCAGAGCGATTTTGGCCGGCGGCGCGGGTTGTTTTTGATGAGGCTGTTGGCGGTGTTGAGGATGGCGTTGGTCGAGCGGTAGTTTTGCTCGAGCTTGACGACGTGGGGGTTGGGAAAATGCGCCTCGAATTCGAGGATGTTCGAGACTTCCGCGCCGCGCCAGCCGTAGATGGATTGGTCGTCATCGCCCACCACGCAGACGTTGGGCGGAGTGCCCGCGAGGAGGCGGACCAAGTCGAGTTGCAGTCGATTCGTGTCCTGAAATTCGTCCACCATGAGGTAGCGAAATTTCCCGCGCCAGAGATCGCGCACGTCGTCGTGCTCGTTGAGAAGCTGGACGGCGAGCATGAGGAGATCGTCGAAATCGACGGCGTTGAGACGTTTCAAATCAGCCTGATATTGACGGTAGATCGCGCCGAGGAGCGTTTCGTCATCATCGGGCGGACGCCAGCCGTTGTTTTTCGCTTTGCTAATGAGCGCCTTCGCCGCGCTGGGTTCCATGTTTTCGTCGGAAGCAGCGACGCGGTTGATGATTTTTTTGATGAGCCCGAGCTGGTCGCCTTCGCTGTAGATGGAGAAGGTGCTTTTGTAGCCGAGTTTTTCAATCGAGACGCGGAGGATTCTAAGGCAGAGCGAGTGGAATGTGGAAATGTTCAGCCCCTTGGCGTCATCGACCATGCCCTTGATGCGTTCGCGCATTTCGTTGGCGGCTTTGTTGGTGAACGTGACGGCGAGAATCTGCGAATTCGGCACGCCCTGACTGAGCAAAACGGCGATTCGCGCCGTGATCACGCGGGTTTTTCCAGTGCCTGCACCGGCCAAAATTAAGAGCGGACCTTCAGTCGATTGTGCGGCCTCGAGTTGCTCGGGATTGAGATCAAAAAGGCGAAAGCGGCTCATGCGGGCAGGAAGGTTTAAGGCCAAAGAGGCAGCTGGCAAGTTTTCGAGGCGGAAATGTTGAGGAACCCGACACTGTCTGTATGCTGCGGGCGTGAATTACCGTTTTTTTGTCTTCTCCGCACTATTGCTGGCTGCCGTTTTTTCATCGGAGTTGCAGTGCTATGGCGCAGGGCCGGATGCGAAAACGCAACGGCTGTTTGACATCAAGATCCAGGAAGCGGCGGCGGCGTTTGAGTCTGACGACTACGCCACGGCCAGAAAAAAAATGGAGGAAGCGAATGCGGTCCTGCCCGATCAGCCGGCGACGATCAACCTGCGCGGCGCGGTGCTTTATAAGGAAAAAAAATACGACGAAGCGATGGTCGCTTTCCAGGATTTGATAGCTCACGACACGAATTCGTATCCGGGATATTTCAACACGGCGGAAGTCCAGCTCGCGCAGAAGAAATACGACGAGGCCCTGGCGGGGTTTGAGCGGATTCTCGAAGCTCGACCGAAGGACGAGGTCTGCATGTATCGCATCGTGCTGGCGCTCGCGCTCAAGGGCGATGTCGAAGAGGCGCGGCGACGTGCGAAAACGATTCCGAATCCGGGGCAGACGGCGGCGTATTATTTCGCGAATGCGGCGGTCGAGTTGATCGCGGGCAATGCGCAAAAAGGCCAGGACTGGCTCAAACGCAGCGAGACGTTTTTCCCGCCGGGAGATTCGAAGAGCTTGCGGAGCGTGTTGGAGGAACACGACTTGATCAAGAAATAGCGCTCGGCGCGGGTGCTTTTTTACGGTGGAAACCGCTTCTCCGCCTCTATATAGTCGGCTCTAACTCGAATGAAATATTCCTTTTTTCTCTCCTCCCTGACTCTTTTTTGCGCGATGAATTTGGTGCCGCTCCATGCGCAGGATCAGGCAGCCGATCTGAACTCCGCCAATCAATCGATCAACGACGGCAACTACACCGATGCAGCGACGAAGTTCGAGAAATTCGTTAAGGATTACCCCACTTCGACCGTCGTCTCGGATGCGCAATTGAAGCTGGCCTACAGCTACATGATTCTCGCGCAGTTCGACAAAGCGATCCCGCTTTATCAGAAATTGCTCATCCCGCCCGCTCCGGCGGAAATCGTCGAACTCGCTTCGGGGTTGTTGCCGGAGGCGATTTTTGGAAAAGCCGCCGCGCTGCCGGAAGGTGATGCGAAGAAGACCGGACTCTTCAACGACGCGATCAAGTCCTTCAACGATTACATCGCGAAATATCCGAAAGGCGATCTCGTGGAGAACAATCGTTACTCGCTGGCGATCGCTTATTACCAGACGCAACAGATCGATCCGGCCATCGAAAATCTGCGGAAAAATCTCGCGGAATTTGCGCAGAGCGAGTCGGTTCAGGACAGCCAGTATTTGCTCGCGTTGATGCTCGGAACGAAGGCGAACCAAACGCTCAGCAAAGATAGGAATGCAACTCCGGTCGCTTTTCCGTTCTACGATGAGGCGCAGAAATTTCTCGCTGATATTATTAGCAAACGAACCGATCTGCCATTGATCAGCGACGCGCAATTCCAGCTCGGCGAAGTGTTTTACAATCGCGCCGTTTTCAGTTCTCTGGCCGATCGCGCGAAGCTGTTGCAAGATGCGCTGGCCGCCTATCGCAGCGTGGAGCCAGCGGATGTCGTGGCCCGAGAACAACAGGTGAAAATCGACGCGCTCAAAGCGCGCACCACCGCAGTTCTAGCCACGAAAAACATCAAGGCCGTCCAGAAGTTGCAGAACTTGATCGGCCGCGAATCGTCCAAGCTGGAGGGCTTGAAAACCAAGGCCAGCCAGCGCGTCGCTTCGCACATGAAGATGGCCCAAATCTTCTATCAACTGAGCACGCCAGCCCAGCCACGTTACGATGAAACTCGCGTCTTATTAAACTATCTCGAGCCGCTAACCACTGCGGATGCAGACAAGAAAACGATCCAGTATTTCCGCACGATGACCTACGCATTGCAGGGAAATGCCTCCAAGGCTGTTGCTGGTTACGAGGCGTTCCAGAGCAAATTCAAGGGCGATCCAATGGCGGAAAATCTGCCGCTAGCAATCGGCGCGATGTTCACGGCGGGTTCTCCAACCATGCCGCCCGACCCAGTGAAGGCGCTCACCTATTTCAAGGAGCAAGTCACGCTCTACCCAAAAAGTGAGGCGACTGCGGCTGCACTCTCCGAACAAGCGCGGGCGTATTCGCAGCTCCAGCGTTTCGACGAGGCGATCAAGACTTACCAGACGTTCCTCGCGTCCAATCCGGAAAAAGCTCAAGCCGCTCGCGCGAATCTCGGTCTCGCAGAAGTCTTCCGGACCACTGGGAAACTCGATGACGCCGACCAGATTTACGCGAAACTGCAAAAGGATTTCATCGATCAGCCGCAGGTGGTTAAGGAAGCCAGCTTCTGGCGCGGTTTCTTAATGGTCCAGCAGCAAAAATTCCCCGAGGCGATGAAAGCCCTGGCGTCGTTTGTAGCCACGTATCCTGATGATACGAATCTAACTCCCAACGCTTTTTTTACCTACGCCCAGGCCCAGCGCGGTGCAGGTGCTGCGGACACCGCGGTGCAGACGTTGAAGACGCTCGCGACGAAATTTCCGAAGTCCGACGCGGCGACTTTCACCTATTTCCAGCGGTTTGATATCGCCAAGGAAAAGAACGATGTCGCAGCCATGGACGCCGTCATGCGGGAGTTCATCGCGGCGTATCCGAAGGACAACAAAGTCTTCAACGCCTACGCCAACATCGCGCAAAATCGCATCGCCGAAAACAAGCCCGCCGACGCGATCAACGTCTATTACGAGTTCATCGACAAAAACATCGACAGCCCGCTCGTGCCGACCGTCCTCATGCAAACCAGCGCTCAATGGGCCGGCGTTTCCGAAACGCTCGGCCGCTACGCTGGGTTGACCGAGGCTGATCGTGCCACGTGGAAAAGCTCTCTCGACAAAGCCATCGGCGACGCAGAGCGCGTCGTGGACAAATATCCCGACAGCCCGGAAGTCGCCAACGCCTCACGGGCGATCCTGAATGCACAGAAGCAATTCGTCGCCGCCAACCTGAAAAAGAACGCCGACGTAGAATCCTATTTCACTCAATTCGCCGCCAAGTTCGACGCAGCGCCGAAGACCAAAAGCAAGCTCCTCTTCACCCTCGCTTCCTTCATTTACGAGCGCGATCCGGCCAAAGCGCTCGTCCAAATGCAGGCTGCGTATGATCCGAGTTTGGTTTATGCCTCCGGCGATCTCGACCTTTATGGATCCGCTTTGCTCGGCGAGAAAAAAGTCGATGAGGCTGCTGCGATTTACCAGAAACTGACCGTTGATTATCCAAACCCCGGAGCGGATCCGAAACAGGCGCCGCTCAGCACCCAGGAAGCACAGGCGACGGCGCTGTTTGGACAGGGCCAGGTTTTGCAGGCAAAAAACGACGCTGCCGGAGCCGCCAAATTGTTCGCCCGCTTGAAAGACCTCTACCCATGGTCCACGAAAATCTTCCAGGCTGATCTCGGCATCGCCGCTGGCTTTTACGGTGAGAAAAAATACGACGACGCGATGAAACTCCTCGAGGGAATCATCAAAGCTCAGACCGCCTCGAACGATCTGCGCGCGAAAGCCATGGTCCTCAGTGGAAAAATCCGCCGCGACCAGGGCGACCTTGCCTCAGCCATCGATTTCTTCATCAAGACCGATTATTTCTACGGCGGCGTCCCAGCCGTGGCGGCGGAAGGTCTTTTCCTCGGAGCGCAAACTTTGGAAGCACAATCGACCGCAGCGACCGATCCAAAACTGAAGGCCGACTCTGCGGCGAAAGCCAAAAAATATTACGGTGATCTCCTCAAGAAATATCCCGAAAGCCCATTTGCCGCGCAGGCCAAGGGTAAGGTTTGACAGCCGCGAATCGACTGCAACTCCGCTCAATTTTTGGATGACCCGCCAAAAACGGGCCACGCTCCTCGTCGAGCGCCTGGCGCAGCTTTACCCCGACGCGCATTGCGAGCTGCGGTTTTCCAATCCGCTGGAACTCCTCATCGCCACGATTCTCTCCGCCCAATGCACCGACGTGCAGGTCAATAAAATCACTCCCGCCTTGTTTGCGAAGTTTCCCACGGCGGCGGAATTCGCGCACGCGAGTCAGGAAGAAATCGAGGCACTCGTCCAAAGCACCGGCTTCTTTCGCAACAAAGCCAAAAACATCCGTGCCGCCGCTCAGGACATCGTCGAAAACCACAACGGCGAAGTCCCGCAAACCCTCGGCGAACTCATCACCCTCGCCGGAGTCGGACGCAAAACGGCCAATGTCGTGCTCGGAAACGCCTTCAGCCTCGATGAAGGCGTCGTCGTCGATACGCATGTCACTCGACTCAGTTTTCGCCTCAAGCTCAGCACGAAAAAGGACGCTGAAAAAATCGAGAGCGACCTCATGCGCCTGATTCCACGCGAACATTGGACCATCTTCAGCCACTGGCTCATCGCGCACGGCCGCCGCATTTGCGTTGCCCGCAGCCCGCGTTGCAGCCAATGCGAGCTCGCCGACCTCTGCCCCAGCGCGGGCCGAATTGGAACGTCCACTATCTAACGAGTGCCGTTTCTAAGTGGAACGGAACGCTGGAAGTTTCTCCTCTTCCGGTTGGTCGGCGCATTCTTTTGCAGTATCGTTTCCCATGGCTCCGCCTAACATTTTACGCGTCAGCGCGTTCGCATTGGCGGGCTGGCTTTGCGTCGTCGGAAATGTGCGCGCGCAAGGATTTGTCGAGGGTGATGTCATCGTCACTTTCAAGGCGGGAACGACCGCTGAATCCGCTCAAACTGCGCTGAAAAAACGCGCGTTGCCCTTGACGCGACACTTTCGGCTGCTGTCGGAGAAGCGCCACCACCAGACGATGCTCGTTAGCCAGCGAAAGAAAACCACCGCGCAATTGATCGCGGAATTGAAGGCCGATCCGACCGTCCTAACTGTGGAGCCAGATTATCTGCGCAGGATCAGCGCGACGCCCAACGACCCGCGTTTGCCTGAGATGTGGGCGCTGAATAACACCGGGCAAACCATCAATGGCAGACCTGGCACAGCGGGGAGCGACATTCGATTTTTGGCGGGGCGTGAGTTCGCTCGAACTCCGCTCAGCGAGATTGTCGTCGGGGTCATCGACACGGGCGTGGACACAACGCACGCGGATCTTGCGGCCAATATCTGGCACAATCCGCAGGAGATTCCCGGCAATGGCGTGGATGACGACGGCAATGGTTTTGTGGATGACGTGACGGGTTATGATTTTGCCAGCGGCGATGCGGACCCGGCGGATTCCGGTGCGCACGGCACGCATGTCGCGGGAACGATCGGCGCCGTCGGCGACAATCAAACGGGCGTCATCGGCGTCAATGAGCGGGCTCGGCTGTTGCCGCTGAAAGTGTCTACGGACGGAAATACGATCACGTCGTCGGCCGCGATGAGCGCGCTGGAATATGCGACGGCTTTGAAAAATCGCGGCGTCAACATCGTCGCGCTCAACGCTTCTTACGGCGGCGGCGGTTTCAGCTCGGCGGAAAATGCAGCGATCCAGGCGGCGGGCGATGCGGGCATTTTGCTTTGCGTGGCAGCGGGCAACAGCAGCGCCAACAACGACACCACGCCGACTTATCCAGCCAGTTACCGGCTCCCAAACATCATCGTTGTCGCGGCGACGGACCAGAATGATGCGCTCGCCAGTTACTCGAATTTTGGGTCGAGTACGGTTGATATCGCAGCGCCCGGGTCGAATATTCTTTCCACGCAACCCTCGACCATCGCGCTGCAAACCGCCGGCATCATTTACTCAATCTCCCCGATGACTTTCGCCGGAACGACCAGTGGTCTTTCTGGAAACCTCATCGATTGCGGAACGGGTAACACGGCGGCAGAATTTCCCCAGTCGGTCCGCGGTCACATCGCTCTAATTCTGCGGGGAACGGAGACGTTCGCCACGAAAGTCACGAACGCGATGAATGCCGGAGCCACTGCGGCGCTTGTTTACAACAACGTGAGCGGAGCGTTTGTCGGCACTTTGCAAACGTCGGGCGGATGGATTCCGGCCTACACGCTGTCGCAAGCGGATGGGCGAACGATCAAGTCGTCGCTGCCGAAAGTTGGCACACTGGGTTTTTTCGGCGCGCCAAATTATCAGTTTCTCGACGGGACTTCCATGGCTACGCCGCACATCGCTGGCGCCGTCAGTATCGCGGCACAAAATTTTCCACGCGACACGATGGGCCAACGTCGGGCGCGCGTCCTTTCCGCGGTCGATCAGAAGTCTGGGCTCAACGGAAAAGTGGTCACCGGGGGACGGCTGAATCTCCTCCGACTCCTCGACGGAAATGCGGACGGAATCGCCGACTGGAAACCGCAGATTGTTCCGACGACTTTGCCGCTGGAAATCGTCCACGAATCATATTCGCAAAATCTTTCCGTCACAGGCGGCTCAAACTCCTATGGCTGGACGCTCATCGGCGGCACTCTTCCAGCGGGATTACATCTCGGCGCCAACGGATTGCTTAGCGGCACTAGCAACAGTATTGGGTCGTTTGATTTCACCGTCCAGGTGACGGATTCCACCGGCGCGATGGACTCCCGCACATTTCACTTAAACTCCGCTGAAAACGGGCCGCTGGATCATTTCTCGTGGGATTACGTGCCTAGCGAAGCCTATGCGGGAATTCCGTTTGCGGTGAAAATCAGCGCGCGCGATTCCGGGCAACGCCCCGTTTCGACCGCGAACGGCTTCGTTAATTTGACCGCCGTGTCGGCAACGGTTTCGCCCACGAGCGTCAGTCTGGTCGGCGGCATTTTCATCGGCCCGATTACTAGCATTGTTGGAAACGTCGTTCTTCGCGCAGAACAAGGTTCTTACATTGGCGATAGCACCGCGATTCTGGTTCGAGATTCCCACAGCAGCGCGAACGACGGTTTGCCCGACTCGTGGAAAAATAGATTCGGGTTGGATACGATTCAGAACATTTCCGCAGCAGATCCCGACGGCGACGGACTGACAAATTTGCAAGAATTCAGAGCTGGGACGAATCCCGTTTCACCAAGTTCTACTTTTAAAGCAGTCCTATCAGCGACCAACGGAACGAATACATTAACGCTCCAATTTCCCGCCGTCGGAGGCAAACTTTACCGCGTCAGCTCGACGACGGATTTCTCCAGTTGGACGCCAGTTTTCTCCAACATCCTGCCGAACGTCAGCGGACCGCAAAGTGTGGAACTTCCGCCAAGCTTGCCGAATAATACCTTCTTCCGAGTCGAACTCGTTCCGTAACATAGCAACCTAACTCGACTGGAAAATTTGCGTCCCTCGCGGAAGCAAGCCATGGTGCGCCTCGTGACATTTCGCCTTCTCTTCCTAAGTCTTTTTCTCTTCGCGGTGAGTGCGATGCAAGCCGCATCACTTCCGTTTGAAACCGTCTTTCAAGGACGCAAAACTTTCGATCGTCTCGTCTCCGAGGCGGAGGCGAAAAACTGGAGCGCGCTACCGATCGGCCAACGTGCGGCCAACGTTGGACAGGCTCTGCGCGGCACGTCTTACAAAGGATTCACCTTGGAGATCGACGATCACATCGAGGCCCCGTCGATCAATCTAAACGGGCTGGATTGCTGGACGTTTTTCGAAGTCTCGCTCGCCTTTGCCCGGATGATCTCGGAGCCGCGGGCCAACTGGACGCCGGAGCAGATGTTGCGCGAAGTCGAGTTGGATCGTTATCGTGGTGGCCATTGCGATAGCACGTATCTCTCGCGACTGCATTATTTGGAAGACTGGCTTTGGGACAACGACAAGCGCGGCCTCGTCAAAGATCTTACGCGGGAACTCGGCGGCGTGCGCGTGATGAACATGGCGCGCGAAATGACGGTCGGCTGGAAAAATTATCGTTATCTGAAAGCGAATCCCGAGTTGCGCGTTGGTATCGCCCGGCATGAAGCGCGCATCGCGGCGACGCCGTTTTATCACATTCCAAAAAACCGGATCGCCAGCATCGAGAAAGATCTGCAAAGCGGCGACATCATCGGCATAACCTCGCGCGATGGCCCGGGCGTGGGAACGTCGCACGTTGGCTTCGCCCTGCGCACGCCCGATGGCGTTCTCCATTTCATGCACGCCTCGGCGCCGCGAAATTACGGCAAAGTCGTCGTCGATATACGGCTCTCCGATTACATCGCGCATTACAGCACCGACACGGGAATTCTCGTCGCGCGGCCGCTCCGGTGACCCGGCCGGATGACGATCCTGCTGGCCATTGCACTGGGACTCGGATCACTTTTTTTCCTGCTGCGCTATCACCTGCCGCTGCGGCGGTTGAGGCAAAAAATGCAGCGGAGTTTGAGTGAACTCACGCCAGAAAACGAGCCCGTCGGCGGTGCGCCGATCATCCAGGAAATCTCCAACGCGCTGGACGAATGGACCGCCCGCAACAGCGAAACGGAACGCCGTGCGCGCGATGAAGGACTGAATCTTCGCAACATTCTCGGCAGCATGCGCGAAGGCGTCGTTTTGCTCGATAACCAGAAGCGCATTCGGCTGGCGAATCAGGCGATTTATCGGCTCCTGCCGGCGGGTTTGTCGCCGATCAATCGCACGTTGCTCGAGTTGTTTCGCAATCACGTTTTGCAGCGCGCGATCGAAGCCAGCTTTACCACGCCAGAGCCGCAGACCACGGAATACGTCGTCGATGTGAGTGAAAATGGCCGGCTGATTCCAAAAACGCTCGAAGTTACGAGTATTGGACTGCCCGGCGCGGATGGAGAAATCGTTGGGGCGCTGGCCGTTTTTCACGATCTCACTCGGGTGAAGGAACTCGAGGGAATGCGGAAGGATTTCGTGGCCAATGTTTCGCATGAATTGCGCACGCCGCTCTCGATCATTAGCGGCTACTTGGAAACCATGCTTGAAGACGATTTCGACGATCCGGTTGCGAGTCGTAAGTTCCTTAAGGTAATGGACAAACACACGCAGCGGCTGCATCTGCTGGTGGAGGATTTGCTGACGATTTCGTCGCTCGAATCGCAGCGGATGACGCTGGATTTTTTTTCATCGGAGTTGCAGTCGATTCTGCAGCGCGTGGTGGAGCGTCTGGAGCCAGCGCTGACTGCAAAAAACTTGCGCGTGCAGATGGATTTTCCGCCCGATTTTCCGCGGATCGAACTCGATGCGCATCGCATGGATCAGGTGTTTTTCAATCTGCTCGACAATGCGATCAAGCACGGCGGCAACGGCGACGCGCCATTGGAAATCATCGGCGAGAAACGTTCGGATTGCGTCTGCGTTTCCTTTCGGGATCATGGCCCGGGCATCGCGGAAAAAGATCAGCCGCACATCTTCGAGCGATTCTATCGAGTGGACGAGGCGCGTTCGCGTGAAGTCGGCGGGACGGGGCTCGGGCTTTCGATCGTAAAACACGTCGTGCAGGCGCACGGCGGCGCGGTCGAAGTGGTCAGTAGGCGCGGCGAGGGGACGACGTTTCGGGTGAAATTGCCGCTGGCGCAGAGTGGAAAATCTGAGCGGAGTTAGACCGGTATCGTGGTGCGCAAAAGCGTCGTGTCCGGCGCGGCCGGGTAGAGCGTTTTGTCCGGCTGCAAGGCGGTGACGAGAAAAAATTCGCCTGCGTTAAAGACGCGACGCCCACAGCGAATGCGGCCTGTCAGCACGGTGATGATGCAAAAGCGTTCGTTGGTCATCGAGGCGCGAGTGTCGTTCAGCTCCCATTTTTCCACGTCGAAATATTCGCAGGCGACGAGGCGTTCCTGATCACGCGGAGCGAGTTGCGGATCGTCGTCCGTGTAGTCGATCGTTTGGAGCGAGGCCTCGACGTGCAGCTCGCGGGGATTGCCGTCGAGCCCGACGCGGTTCCAATCAAAAACGCGATACGTCGTGTCGCTGTTTTGCTGCACTTCAACGATCACGTTTCCCGCTCCAATGGCGTGCAGGCGTCTGCTCGGGATGAAAATCGCATCGCCCGGCTCGACCGGAATGCGCTGGACGATTTCCTCGACGGTGCCTTTTTTCAGGTGAGTTTCAAACGATTCACGCGTGGTTCCTTTTTTCACCCCGGCAAAGATCGCGTGGTCGAGCCCAGATTCGGCGATATACCACATTTCCGTCTTCGGCTCACCACTGAGGATCGGCGCAATTTTCGCCGGATGGACTTGGATCGAGAGGCGTTCCTCGGCGTCGAGCAATTTGCAGAGCAGCGGAAAACGCGGGGTCGAGTGCCTAACGTAATCTTTTCCAAAAACGTCCGCGCGATGACCTGTCCAGAGTTCGTTCAAAGTCAGCCCTTTCAGCGGCCCCATGTGGACCACGCTCTGGGCTTCCTCACGATCGACGATTTCCCAAGATTCGCCGATGCGCGTGCCGTGCGGGAGGTGTTTTCCGTAGAGCGATTGCAGCCGACTTCCGCCCCAGATGCGCTCCATAAAAAGTGGTTCGAAGAAGAGTGGAGTCGGCAGGATCATGAGGAACGAATAGCCACGCGCGCGAGCCGGCGCAACCCTCCAGCGTGGAATGTCCCGGATTGGACTTTTTCCTCCAGCGCAAAGCGTGTAGGCTGCGCGTCCGCCCATGGCCTTTCAGATCAAGGAAAAGCTCCATCAGCTCCTCACGCAAAATGCTTCACCCCATTCCGTCGCCTTGGGATCCGCCATCGGGATGTTTTTCGGTTTCTTCCCGTTCTTTCCGATCTTTGGATTAAAGACGCTCATCAGCTACCTGCTGACTCTCCGGTTACGGGCAAATACCATCGCTGCGATCATCGCCATCACCCTCCACGACATTCTTTTTTTTCTCGCGCCTGTCATTTACCGGGTCGATTTCCAGATCGGGAAATGGCTCCTCTCGCACCCGCATCATTTCGAGCCGAGGATGAAACTTTCCACGATCCGGGAGACAGTCTTCCACTGGAAAACGTTCGTGAAGATCGGGGTGCCCACGTTACTGGGATCCTTCATCCTCGCTGTGGCGGCCGCGGGCGTCTTTTACCTCATCGTTTACGTGGTGATGTCCCTCCGGCAACGTCGTCTGGCCAAAAAGGCTCCAGTCGTCGAGTTCACCCCCGATATTTGAGTCGAGTTCCAGTGCAATGGGTCCCTTTGCTTAATGGCCTAAAGTAATTTGTGAAATTTTTCACAAAGTCACTTGCGCATCAAAAAAGATGTGGGAATATCTCTACAGATTTCAAGAATTGTTCTGGGGGGAACAGCTGGCCGTCGGACTTTTAGTTCGGCGGCCAGTACTCTTTTAAGGGCAAATTTAGAGGCGTGTCCGCCGGTAGAGAGTTCATCATGCAAGTTCCACCAGGCCGAGTCCTAGGCTTTCTCTTTTTCTGTGTCCTGCTCACCGCTGGCGCGTGGTTGGCGGAGCGCTGGGCGGAACAGTTCCCGCAGAAAATCGCTGCCGCCACGGAGGCGGTGCTGGAGAAGAAAGCACTGGAACTCCGCTCACGTTTTTTCGCGCTAACGCAATTCCAGCCGAGAATCCGCGTGCGCAGCCGTGTCCTCAGCGAAACCTCCGCAGGGATCGCCGAACTCGCCGTTCTCGTGAAAGACCTCGAACTCGAACGAGAATTTGCCCACACCTGGGCTGGCAGCACAAAAACCCTCCGCCTCCGAGGCAAATACCGCATCAAAGCCGGCTTCAACCTCCTCAGCCGCTTCGAGATTTCCGTCGAAAAAGGCCACACCAAAATCCTCCTGCCGCCCGCGAATTTGCTCTCCGTGGAGCAACAGGAACTCCACGTCGAAGCGCTCGAAAACGGCTACTGGAACCCCATTTCCGCCGACGATCTGGAAACATCCATCGCAGCGCTGCAAGATCAGGCCCGGCAACAAGCCGCGCCGATGGTTTCCCAAGCCGAGCAACAATTTACCCGTCAACTCCACGATCACTGGGATTCCACCGCCGATATCGTTCGCACTCCGCTCTAAAATCGCCCTTTCAGCGCCTTCGCGTTTCAGCTTACTCTCCCCCTTCTCGTGGAAAAAACACCGGCCCTCATTCCCCAGCCTCGCAAACGCGGCGTGCGCTGGCAGTTTTACCTCGCCGGACTGCTCGCGCTGGCATTCTTGATCTACCTTTTTCAACCGGGCGTCTTCACCTGGTGGCTGCGGCGTCATCTGATTTCGCGAGCCGCAGAATCCGACACCAGCGTCAATTTTTCCAAAGTGGAAGCCGATTTTTTCACCGGTCACGCCGTCCTGAGTGGCATGGAACTCCGCTCACTTTCGCAATCGGCCAACCACGTTTCCACCGCCGAAATCCAGGTCGAATTCTCCCCGTGGCGGTATTTTTTTCATAAAGAAAAGTCGCCCATTCAAAAAATCACCGTCGGCAAGACGCAGGTCGATTGGAAATGGGCCAGCGGCACTGCGACAAAAAGTGAGCGGAGTTCCAAACGAATCAGCACGCATTTTCAAAATCGCTTTCCCGATGCCTTCGTCGGAAACGGAATCTCGGCGCATCTCGAGTGCGGCCACGCCCGAATCGACGTCGCGAATGCCGACTTCAATTTCCAGCCCAACGTCGCTGGCGACATCGACATTCCCCACATGGAGGCCGCGCTTTTCCAATGGAAACGCACCTTCAACAACCTCGAAGGCACGACCGCGATCAAAGACCGCGCGCTCTACGTCGGCGGCATCAAATTCACGCCCGATCTCGTGCTCGAACGTGGCGCGCTCGATTTCACTCGGCCGGACCGGCAAAAAATCACCTCCGACCTGCTCTTCAGCGCGTTCGGCGGCCAATGGCGCACTGACGTCGATCTGGATCGGCGAAAATCGCCCATCGACATCGATACTGCGTCGTCGTTTTGGAATTTATCCGTCCGCCAACTCGGCGAATTTCTTGGCAACGACACCTTCGCCGACGGCATCATCCACGAGGGCCGATTAACTTTTCATGGGAGTCCGAACGAACTCGCTAAATCGACCACCACGTTGCGGCTGAATGCGACGGATTTCCGCTGGCACGAACGCCGCTGGAACTCGCTCATCGCCAGTGGGTTGCTCATCAACCGGCACATCGATATTCCGCAGTTCGACCTTGTGCAGGACAAGAACCAAATCCAGCTCAAAGGCACCGCCGATCTGCCCGTGAAATGGACGCAACTCCCCTCAGAATTTCAGTTCCAGGTCCTCGCCCAGATCGACGATCTCCATTCCGCCGCGCTGCTCGTTTTACCCGGTCAAAAAAGCTTCGCGGGCGAAGCGTTTTTCGCCGGTGAAGTGCGCAATCTAAACGGCCAGTTTTCCGGCAATCTGAAAATGCGCGGCGGCCCATTGGAAATTAGCGGCGTGAAGGTGGACCGCGCCCGTGGCGATCTCGAACTCCAAGGCAGCGAAGTCAGCGCGAAATCGCTCGAACTCGCCCGGCGCGACGACGTGGCTACGGGCTGGGCGACGCTCGATCTGGCCGAGCCGCGCCGATATTCAGGCGAGTTCCAAGTGACTGCACGCGACATTGCCGATTACGCGGCGATCCTCCCGAAAGCGGTCGCCGATCACGCCGCTGCCGGTGGCGTCAAGCTCTGGTGGAGCGGCGACGGCACGAGCCACGCGCATTCCGGCGCGTTCAAAGTGAATCTCAGCGATTTCCTCGTTTCGCATGAGGCCAACGCCGTGCCGCTCGACGTCGAATCCCACGGATCGTATTCGCCCGCCGGCATCACGCTCAACCACATCACGCTCCATCGCCCGACCGTGAAACTCGACGCCGCCATCATCGTTCGCCCCGAATCCATGGAACTTCGCGACCTCCACGTCGTCGGCAGCGGCGCGTCCAGCGTCGAGGGAAACATCACGCTGCCGATCAATTTGCTCTCGGCACTCGAAACGCCGACGCTCGCCTCGTTGCTCGATTCGAAAGCGTCCGCTACCGGAAAAATCATCGGAAATCGCATTCGCCTCGACGAACTTTCCGAGCTCGCTGGCGGCCACCAATCCGTTCGAGGTCGCATCACTTTTTCGCTGAACGCCGAAGGGCCACTCGATTCTGTTCAAGCCGAACTCGACCTCAAAGTGAACGACTTTTTTATCTCGGAAAACCTCGCGCCGTTCTCCGATTTTCAAGTCACGGCAAGCGTCGCGCAGAATCAACTCAAACTCGAATCAAAAATCAATTCTGGCGAGCCGCGCGACTCCATAACGCTCGACGTCACCGCTCAAACCGCGCTCTCGCAAGCCAATCTCATCCAAGGCCGCTGGCTCGACGAAACTGCGCCCGTTTCCGGCACCATCACCGCCACCCGCGTCGCTTGGCCCGCGCTCCATCCGTGGTGGATTCCAGCGCGTGAATTCAAGGGCGACTCGAGTGCAAATCTCACCCTCAGCGGCACACCGCAAACGCCGCAACTCGACGGACAAATCATTCTCCAAAACACCGAATGGCAGCCCGCCTGGCTCAGTTATCCACTCCAAAAACTCAACGGCATCGTCACGCTCGCCAAAGACCGACTCACATCCGTAAACAAAATCACCGGCAACTATCGCGGCGGCACTTTCAACGTCGGCGGTTCCGCTGGACTCAACCCAAACGCTCCCGTCGATCTAGCGATTGAAGGAAAAAACCTCACGCTTTCTGCGCAGAACGATCCATCCGAAGCCGTCGTCAACGGCAGCGTTCACCTGCAAGATAGCGATGGAACTCGACTCATTTCCGGTGCCGTCCAACTGCAAAACGCCGTGCTCCACCGCGAGCTGCACATCGTCCAACCCGAAGTCGCCCTGCCCGCCGTGAATCGATTCGCACTCCCCTGGGTTTCGCCCGATTGGAAGCTGGATTTGCAAATCACCGCGGCCCAACCCATCGAAATCCGCGGCCAAAATTCGACCTGGCAAGCCGAGCCCGAACTGATCGCCCGTGAGTTCGCTCGAACTCCACTCTTTTTAGGAAAGCTCCACCTCCGCCCATTATCTTTGACTCAGATTGCCACCTCGGAAAACGCCGAAACGCTCATCTATTTCACGGAAACCACCCTGGAAAACGGCGTCGTCGAGGACGCGCAGCCGCCACCTTTGGCCGAGCCCAATTCAACCCCAACTTTAGAAAAAATCCCGCGTCGCCTGGAGATTCTGCCCGTCGCTCCGACGGAAGCTCATCCGAGTTAGAACGATATCTCGCCGCGATATCTAACGAGAAAGTGCTCGAGGGGGGACTTGAACCCCCATGCCTTTCGGCATACGCACCTCAAGCGTACGTGTCTGCCATTTCACCACCCGAGCGTTTTGTGGACGGCAAAAATAGCCTTCCCCGACTTTTCCGCAAGTCTTCTTTGTGAAGCCAGAAACATCTTTCCAAAATTTCTGATTCGACTTAGGTTTCGATGTCCCCAGCAACCCGGAATTTCCATGAAAAAACACCGTTCAGCGTCCACTCAAGCCTTCACCCTCGTCGAGCTTCTCGTCGTCATCGTCATCATCGGCATCCTCGCCGGAATCGCGCTTCCCGTTTTCCAAAAAGCCCAGGAGAAAGCCAAGGCATTAAGCGACATGAGCAACCTGCGCCAGCTCGGTATCGGAGTGCAGGCTTACAAAGGTGATAATGATGGTGATGTCTTAGGCAGCGACTCAAATGGGAAATGGCCCCAAAAGCTCGCGCCGACCTACGTTTCCACCTGGAAAAGTTTCAAGTCCCCGTTTGATGCTCCTTCTGCGACGAGGGTGTTTAAGGAAGACGCCACTACAGCGATCAGTTACGGAATCAATGACGAGGCGCCAAAGGCCGCGAGTGCGAAATTGCTTGGCGTCGATAGCTCGAAAATCAACTTTCCTACTAGTCTCATTATGCTTGCGCCGTCAGTTACGAATGCATCCTCGATCACTTTTCAAGGGACTGGAAATACCGATGTTCTTATCACGGCTCCAGCCACTGCTGACCGTGGAACTCATTCTTCCCGAAAACGCGTAAACGTGCTCTATGCAGATGGTCATGCCCAAGATATTCTTTGGAAAGATTTCATGGATAAATCACCAGGAGACGGTGAAAAACGCTGGAAATACGACGCACAATAATGGCTGTTGCCGTCGATCTTGGATCGCGCTCTTACTCCGTTCACTTTGGCACGCTGGATACTAGCGGCGAGCTAACAGCCAGCCTTGAGCTTAGAAAAAAATCGGTCGTTATTACGGACGATCTCGTGGGTTCTCTTTACGCAGAGCGCGTGTTAGATAGTCTGCGGTCTGCTAACATTGATGTTAGTCAGATTACGGTCGCGGCCGGGGAGAAAAGTAAGTCATTAGCCACTGCGGAAAGCATTCTCAACGCGATGGCTCAGGCCGGTTTAGACCGGAGTTCCAGTGTTATCGCGCTGGGCGGCGGCGTCATTGGCGACCTCGCAGGCTTTGTCGCCTCAATCTATTTTCGAGGCATTCCTTACATCCAAATTCCGACGACGGTACTAGCACAGGTCGATAGCTCCATCGGAGGAAAAACGGGCGTCAATCTCGCTTCTGGCAAGAATCTCGTCGGCAGTTTTCACCAACCCCGGGCAGTGTTAGTCGATGTTACTACGCTGCACAGTTTGCCCGAGCGTGAGTTCAATGAAGGCTGCGCGGAAATCATCAAGCACGCCATTATTCGCGATGCAGATCTTTTTGAAAAATTGAAGATATTCGATCGCTCTAACATCAAAAAGCTCACATCCATCATTCAGCGCAATATCGAGATCAAAGCCGAGATTGTTAGCCAAGACGAAACCGAAATACTCGGCCTGCGCGCCTTACTCAACTTCGGCCACACTATTGGCCACGGCATCGAAAACGCCGCCGGTTACGGAGCGATGTTGCACGGCGAAGCGATCAGTCTCGGAATGTTAGCAGCCGCGCGATTGTCGCTGGCAAATGCCCGGCTTCCGCAGAAAGATTTCGACGCCATCGAAGCGATGTTAGTTCAATTTCAACTTCCAACGAAACTGCCGGAAACCATCTCCACAGAATCGATTCTAACTGCGATGGGAAAAGACAAGAAATTTTCCGGCGGCGCAATCCGTTTTGTTCTAACACCGGGCATTGGCGATGCTTTTCTTTCGAGTCACATCGGTATGGAAGACATCCGCCGCGAGATCGAAGCACTCCGCTAACACTTTGCTAACATGAACCACACCGAGGCCTGCATCGCGCTGAATATGATCCCGCGCATCGGGCCGATTCGGATTCGCAAGTTGCTAGACGCCTTCGAGACTCCCGAAGCGATCCTCCGCGCAAAGTCATCCGAGTTACAACGCATTCAGGGCATTGGCCCCGACACTGCGTCCGAAATCGCCAATTGGGAAACCACCATCGACCTCAGTGCCGAACTCGCCCGCATCCAGGAATACGGCGTCACCGTCATCACCCAAGCCGACTCGTTTTACCCGAAGCTCCTTCGCGAAATCCACGATCCGCCCACTGTCCTCTACGTCTGGGGCCAATTGCTGGAAAAGGACCAGCACGCCATCGGCATCGTCGGCTCGCGCAAAACCACCCATTACGGCATCGAATCCGCCCGCAAACTGTCCTACCAACTCGCCTACTCCGGCCTCACCGTCATCAGCGGACTCGCCCGCGGCATCGACACCGCCGCGCATCAAGGCGCCCTCGCCGCCAAGGGCCGCACCATCGCCGTCATTGGGAGCGGATTCCAATTTCTCTATCCACCGGAAAACCAGGAACTCGCGGAAAAAATTGCCGCTGGCAACGGAGCCGTCGTCTCCGAATTCTCCATAACAGTGCAACCCGACCGACAAACTTTCCCCATGCGCAACCGCATCATCAGCGGCTGGAGCTTTGGCCTGCTCGTCGTCGAAGCCGGGCTCAATAGCGGCGCCCTCATCAGTGCGAACATGGCCCTCGAACAAGGCCGCACCGTTTACGCCGTCCCCGGCCCGATCGACCGACCGAACTCGATGGGCTCGAACAAACTCATCCAAAACGGCGCCAAACTCGTGATGGATGCCGCCGACATCCTCGACGATCTCGGCACGCTTTTTAGACACGAGCCTGAGTTGATTCGCAGCGCCCCGATCGATCTCACCGACGAGCAAACCGCCGTCTACAACGCCATCACCGACGACGAAACCCCCATCGACCGCATCGTCCAAAACGCCAAATTGCCCACCGGCAAAGTCCTCTCCACCTTGCTCGCCCTGGAAATGAAACGCCTCGTCAAACAACTCCCTGGCCAGCGTTTCGTGAAGCTGCTCTAATTTTCGAGAACGTCGAAACCATTCCGACTCGACTGAAAAAGAGCATCTCGTGCTGGCGGTTCATTTGTGGCTAAATCGCGAAATGTTACCGATTCGCGTTTTCTTCTTTCTTTGGCTGAGTCTGGTCTTTCTGAGCGCTTCGGAACACAATGCTCGCATCGACGCTGTAAACGCGTGGCTCGTGGAGGATGCTGCGCTGGCGGACGCCTTGAGGATGCCCGATCTCGCTGCGAGTCGCCGTGCCGATATCGGTCTAACTCCCATGGAAACTTCGTCTGACACTCACGACGATCTGCTTCCGCCCATCCCTCGCCTTGATGGAAATCCAGTGGTGAAAGATTTTCTCCAGAGGCTCCGCGCGAAAGTCCTCGAGCCCGACCTGCGGTTTCCGAAGGGTCCTGAAGGTGGCCACGCCCGCACTGCGGAAGGTTGGGCTTTTATCGTCCGTGCCAACGAACTTCTCAAACTCGTCGAGGCGTTTTGCCATCCGCAAAGTCCGCTGCGCGATGGTCCCACACTCATCGCGCCCATCCTGCGGCGGCTCGCATTTTTCGCAGAATACATGGCACCCGGCGGCCCCGTTTTGGGCGACTTTGGTCCCTGTGGAACGATCGCGGATGCCTACCTTATCCTGACCACTTGCCGACCGGAAATCATCCCCCCGAGTGTGCGCAATGGAATGGACGACGGCATCCAAAACAACGCTCACCTTATTATTTTCAAGAATCCGCTGTGGTTCCAGCCGCCTAGCGCGACGACGCCTTGCCTGGTGAATAGCGACGTCAATCTCGTCCTCGCCTTGGCCATTGCGCAGCGTCTTTTCCCCAATCCCGCGTTCGCCGATGCCGTCCAGCACGGCCTCGCCTACATCGAGCCGCACATTTTGCCCGACGGCGCCACCAACTACGTCGAGCAACAAAACGAATGCCCCAGCTACCACGCCACTGCCATTCGTTCCTTGGTCCGCACCGCGCAGATCACTGGCGATTCGCGTCCGCTTGAAATGGTCAAACGCCTGCGCTGGTATTATCCGCTCTCGGTCTCGTCAACCGGCGTCGCTGAGTGGAGCACCGCCGCGAGCTGGCATCATTACTGGAACACCGCCACCGGATCCGATTGCGCGGCCGTTCTCGCCGCAATTCTCGATTGCCCGCACAACCAGCGCGTCGCCAATCTCGCCAACTCCGGGATCGGCGGAGACCTCTGGCAGGCATCCTATTGGAACCCCAATCGTCCCGCTGCTCCGTGGCCGGATCATTTCACCACCTACGACCGCAACATCGAGGGCCCGCGTGCCACCTACGGAACGTGGTCCACCGTCGGCACCACCCGCAAGACTCACGACAAACGAGGCAAATCCAGCTACGTCGGTTGCGTTATTGAATCCGGCAAAAAAGAAAACTGGCCGCTTGATGCCGCGCTGCAGGATGCCGGCATGGAAATCCGCCTCGACCCAGCCAAGGACAGTGACACCGAACATCGCGGCCGCATCACCCTCGCCAACGGGGAACCCATTACCACCTGCGCCGTCGGCGACCACGCTTCCGCGCTCGGAGCCGTCGCCCGCCTTGGTGCCTACGGCCAACCCGCCACCGATTGGACCACACGCCAGGCCTGGCTTTTTACCCCGGAGCGACTCGTCGGCTTGATTGAATTGGAACTCGGCTCAGAAACTCGTGCAGCCGGCATCTTTGGCTCGCTTTTTCTCGTCAGCGGTCGCGGCAGTTGGGGCATTCGCAAGGAACTTCAAAATCTGGGACACGGCGAATTCACTTATGGCAACCTTTCCATTATCTTCCACGAACACGACTTCACCAGCTTCGCCCACGAATACACCGACGTCATGGGTGGCGCGATGAACCAAAGCGATGGCCAAAAATCCTGCCGCCTCCTATTGCTCGACCCCGCCGCCGCATCGGGAGAAATCACCACCTATCCAGCGGGCACACGCCACTTTTACCTCGTCGAACTCCGCCCCACCTTCTCGCCACCCGCCAACATCACCCACCCGGCGCTGCCGGCTGGATTGCTTGGCTTTGACGTTCGCGACGGCAGCGGCAGCTACCATATCGCCTTCAATCCCTCCGCTGTCGCGATCACTGTTGCCACAGCGGGACAACTCCATCGCAGCGGCGAAAGACACCGAGCCGACTGGCTGAAAGAAGCCGGCCCCGTAGAATCCGTCGCCCCCATCCCGGCACCCGCCTCATTCCCGCTCTCTCCTGGCGAAATCCTTTTCACCAGCGAAAAATAGACAATTATCGTGCATCTTTGCGGGAGAATAGCGCAAAATTTGCGAAACCTCACCGCATTTTGCCTTGTGCGCGAACCAAATGCCTAGCTGGGCATCTCGCTAATTTTTCAGCGGAATTCCATCGGATTCACTTTTCCGCTCCACAGAGGCGGCGGTTTTCATTTAAGTTAGGGCGATATGAAAACCACTGTGACTTTTGGCGAGGTGATGTTGCGCCTGGCGACTCCGAATCATTTGCGTTTCTCCCAGGCGACGGTGCTGGAGAAAACTTACGGCGGGGGCGAGGCGAATGTCGCGGTCTCGTTGGCGAATTATGGATTGCCAGCGCGGTTTGTGACGCGGTTGCCGAAAAATGAGTTGGGTCAGGATGCAATCAACGGCCTGCGCGGGTTGGGTGTGGACACGTCAAAAATCGTCCGGGCCGGAGATCGAATGGGGATTTATTTTTTAGAATCGGGTGCGGCCCAGCGGGGATCGAACGTGCTCTACGACCGGGCGAACAGCGCGATCTCGGAGGTGAAGCTGGGGGAAATCGATTGGGCGTCGGTGTTCGCGGATGCGGGCTGGTTTCATTTCACGGGGATCACTCCGGCGTTGTCGGACTCCGCGGCGGCGGTGTCGCTGGAAGCGGCGCAGGCGGCGAAAGCGGCGGGCGTGACGGTGAGTTGTGACCTGAATTTCCGCAAAAAACTCTGGTCGTCGCAAAAGGCGAACGATGTGATGAGCGGGCTGATGGCGTCGGTGGATTATTGCATCGCGAATGAGGAGGATGCCGAGAAGGTGTTCGGGATTAAGGCGGGCGAAACTGAGGTGACTTCGGGTGCATTGGAGCACGATCGCTACATCGATGTGGCGAAGCAGCTCACGGATAAATTTGGGTTTAAGGGCGTGGCGATTACGTTGCGCGAGAGCTTTTCGGCGAGCCGAAATGGGTGGTCGGCGCTCTTTTACACAGATGGAAAGGCGAACTTCAGCCGTCGCTACGAGATGGAAATCGTGGATCGCGTCGGCGGCGGCGACAGCTTTGCGGGTGGATTGATTTACGCGTTGCAGACGGGGAAAAATGCGTCGGAGGCGATTGAGTTTGCCGTGGCGGCGAGCTGCTTGAAGCACAGTATTTCCGGCGATTACAACCTCGTGACGTTGAAAGAAGTCGAGGCACTGGTCGGCGGCGACGGGTCTGGCCGGGTGCAACGTTGATCGAAACGCAGAATCGGATGGAACTCGCATGAGTTTTTAGTTCCGAAGAGACGCGGCGGTGGGTTTTTAGCTGGAGGATCATTTGATTACAGTCAAAAAAAGGGACGAGTCGTATCATCTAGTGCTCGCTACCATGCCGAAAAGTTCACCATCACAGATCGCGTCGGACCTCGCGACTTTGCAAAACCTGGCCGACTCCATGCCGCAGATGGTGTGGATCACTCGCCCCGATGGTTATCACGAGTATTACAACCAGCAATGGTGGGATTTTACCGGGACGAGTTGGGACGAGGCTCGCGGCGAGGGTTGGAATGCCATTTTGCATCCCGAAGATCGCCATCGGGCTCTTGAACGCTGGGAGCATTCGCTGAAATCGGGCGAGCCTTACGAGATCGAATACCGCATTCGCCGGGCGCGCGATGGGGAATATCGGTGGTTTCTTGGTCGAGCGTTACCGCAACATGATGAGCGAGGAAAAGTGATTCGCTGGTTCGGCACTTGCACGGAGATTCACGAGCAGAAGCTGGTGGAGGAACAATTGCGCGCTGCTCGGGACGACATGGCCACGGCCAACGAGCAGAAGGATCAATTTCTGGCGCTGCTTTCCCATGAACTTCGCACTCCGCTCAACTCCATTCTCGGCTGGACCCGGCTGATGCAGGAGGGGTTATTGGAGCCGGGGGAAATGCCCGACGCGATCGATTCGATCACGAACAACGCGAAGGCCCAGGCGCAATTGATCGAGGACATTCTCGACATCAGCCGGATCATCAATGACAAGCTGCGCCTCGAAAAACGCGTCTTATCCATCTCGGAAATCGTTGAGGCCGCGGCTGATGCGATCCGTCCGTTGGCCGACCAAGCGCATTTGAGCGTCGCTTACACGGTGGAGGCGGCAGAACTTTTGGTGGATGCCGATCCGGGGCGGCTGCAGCAAATCATCACCAATTTGCTAACGAACGCCGTTAAATTTACCCCGACCGGCGGGCGAATCGACTTGAAGCTGACTCGCGCCCATTCTTTCGCCAGCATCGAGATCAGCGACACGGGAAAAGGAATTGACCGCCATTTTCTACCCTATATTTTCGATCGGTTTAAGCAGGCGGACAGCTCAAATACCCGGCAACAGGGCGGCCTCGGCCTTGGCCTGGCCATCGTGCGCCATCTCGTCGAAATACACGGCGGCATCATCCGTGCGGCCAGCGATGGCGTCGGAAAAGGGACGACCTTCACCGTGCTCCTCCCCGTCGTAGCCGTGGATACGCGCGGCGGCGAAAAACCTTACGACGTGAATCGTATCTTACCCGAATCACAAACCCTGAAAAATCTCCGCATCCTCATCGTGGACGACGACGACAGCGCCCGGGAAATGATCGCGCTGACGTTGCGGAAATTTGGCGCGCAAGTGGACAGCGCATCCAGCGTGGAAATGGCGGTGGCCTATCTCGAGCGCGGCTTTCCGCATTTGCTGATCAGCGACATCGCCATGCCGGGTGCGGATGGTTACGAATTGATCAAAGCCGTCCGCAAAATGGAGGTCGATCACGCCCGGCGAATTCCCGCGATTGCACTGACGGCCTACGCCAGCGTGCAGGATCGCAGCCGCGCGATGGAACTGGGATTTCACCTGCACTTGTCGAAACCCATCGAGCCAATTCAATTGATCCGGGCAGTCGCGGCGTTGGCTCCGAAAGATCTGGCTGCGTCCACGCACTGATGATTTTTAAAAAACTGATTCGAGTTGCAGTCGTATCTGCGCTGGCTGGGCTGATCGGTTGCGCACCTTACGGCCTACCGCGTTCTGGCGAAAAGATCACTCGCAACGTGGTCTTTTCCACGCCAGACAATCATCCGCTGCGGATGGATCTTTACGTGCCGAAAACTGCAACGCCGGCACCGGTGGTGGTGTGGATATTCGGTGGGAGTTGGAAGTTTGGGAGCAAGGCGTATCACGTTAATTTGCGCGATCTCACCCGGTCGGGAATCGCCGTCGCGGCGATCGAATATCGACTGAGCGGGACGGCGATTTACCCGGCTCAGTTGCAGGATTGCCAGGCCGCGGTGGACTGGCTGCGGGCGCACGGAGCCGAGATGGGGATCGACCCAAAACGCATCGGAATTAGCGGTGAATCATCGGGAGGCCATCTCGCAGCGTTGCTTGGAACGGTCGAAGGCAAAGCCAAAATTCAAGCGGTCTGCGCCTTGTATCCGCCAACGGATTTGGTGACGCTTGGGGCGAAATACGAAAATCCGAAGCAATTCAGCAATATCGATCGACTGCTTGGCGGACGGTTTTCCGGGAAGATTGGGCTCGCGAAAGAGGCGAGTCCGGTGGAGCACGTCTCTTCTAATTCGCCGCCATTCCTGCTCATCCACGGAGCGAAGGATACGCTCGTGCCGCTGGAGCAAAGTCAGAAATTGGACGAGAAACTGAAGCGAGTCGGAGTCGAATCACGCCTCATCGTAGTCCCAGAGAAAGGACACTGGTTTCTCTTGAACCCAACTCAACTAGACGAAGCGGCCCGGTTTTTCCGGCGTCATTTCGGCATGTCGCCGACGCGATAGCTATTTCGGTAGGGCGGTGCCTTCCGGAACAGCAAGCAAGTCGGCTTCGTGATAAGAGTCGGCTCGCGCCGCGATCTCGGCGCGCAAGGCTTTGATGCCCGCTTCGGAAACTTCTGGTGCTTTGTTGCCCCATTCCTGACGAATGTAGGTGAGGACGTTCGCGATCTTTTTGTCGTTGAGTGAGGAAGCCCAGGCCGGCATCTGGCCATTGTAGGTGGCGCCTTTGACTTTGATCGGCCCTTGCAAACCTTTGAGAAGAATCATCCCGAGACGTCGTTCGGATCCGGCGACGTATTCGCTTGCAGCGAGCGGCGGATATTGCCCGGCGACGCCGAGCCCAGTCGTCTGGTGACACGACTGGCAGTTGCCCGTAAACACAATCTTCCCTAACTCGACTGGAGTTTTTTCGACCACGGCTGCATCTGCTCCCTTGGCGCCTTTGCCAGAAGTGAAATTACCGCTTTCGTCATTGAAAACGTCGTTTTTAAAGCCGCCGGAGAATGCCCCGAGATAGCCGCCAGACCAGAAAAGGAGCACGCAGAAGATGCAGATCAACCAGCCGGGAATGGACTTGTTGATACCACTGTAACCCGGCTCATTTTTTTCCCGACCGACCGCGCCATGGAGACGCGCCACATCGGCCGACTCGTCGTAATCCATCTTTCCGCGCATTTCATCCTTCGGATAATTCTGCGGGATGAGGTATTCGGGGATCTTATTGGTAGGCTCGTCGTTCATGGCTTACTTGGCCTTGGCTGGGGCGGCTACGCCTTTCATCTCCGGCAAATCGTGGTTTTTGTTCAAGGAAAGAAGGTAGCCAACAAGGGCGTCAGCTTCGGGACTGGGAATGATTTCGTAGCCATCCGCCGCCGTGTAAGGCGCTGGAAGATCGAGAGCTTTATAGGAACGCTGGCCTTTGATTTTGTGAGTTTCAAAGAGAAACGGGAAGGCTGGCATGTTGGATTTCGGATGCACGATGCGCGGGTTGAAAAGATGGACGTAGTGCCATTGTGCGTTTTTCATCCGAGCTTCAACCGAACCTAAATCTTCAGCTTTGGTCCCAGCTACATCGCGAGCGCCAACGCTGCTCAAGTCCGGGCCCGCACGAAGCGAGCCGAGAAAAACGGCGTCCTCATAAATGTAATCGCGAGCGACGCTCTGGCGAGTGCCCCATTTGCGATCCACATCGGCGCCCATGTAAGCGGCGCGCACTTGCTGGGTGTGGCAACTCACGCAGCCATTGGCGGCGTAAACCGCGCGGCCTTGTTGGGCGAGTCCGGCGACGTTGTAGGGATACGGTTCGTTGGTGTCTGGATCAACCACCGGATCGAGCTTGGAAAGACTCGCATAAGGAATCCCAACCTGAACAAACCAGGCTAGAACGAACGCACCGAGAATACCGGGAAAGAAATATTTCATGTTAGTGAGCCTCCTCCGGGTGCGCCATGAGGGTCGGTTCATCGCTGATCTGGCCGAGACGCAGGATCATGAGGAGAAAATGGAGGGCAAAAACCAAGTGTCCGCCGAGCAGGAGCAATCCACCGATGATGGAGCCGCGCAGCAGAGGCAGCGTGGTTTGGGCGACGGTGGAATTATCAACCAGTGCGTTGGCCCAGTCTTTTCCTTGGAAGAGACCGGCGATGGTGAGCGCGATAATGGTCAGGCCCATTCCATAGGCGACGCCCCAGAAATGGAGGCGGATGAAGGTCGCGGAGACCCATTCGCGGCCAACCATGCGCGGGACGATGAAGTAGATCGCGCCAAACATGATGAAGCTGTAGAAGACATACATCACGAGGTGAGTTTGAGCGATATTGACGTAGGTCAGGCCGGTTTGCTGCGCAACTGAGCGGAGTGAGAACAATATCGCGGTGAGCGAGGAGATCGTGAACGCCATCGCGCCGACCACGGTGAAACGCAGGGTTGGGCTGTAATGCATCATCTGGTGCGACCCGGCGATGGTGAGGTGATGATTGACTGCAATAGTCGCAACCGGAATGATCATGAGCGCGGTGGCAACGATGTTCAGTGTGATCAACCAAGTGGGGATCGGGCCGCCATTGTAACGTTGCAAACCGCCCCAACCAGCGAGGAAGGCGAAGGCCCAGAAACCGAGATTGGCGAGGTAGTAGCTGTGGATTGGGCGACCGGAGATTTTAGGGATGAGGTAGAAGGCGGTGCCGAGAGCGATCGCGGTAAACCAATAGTGTGTCAGTCCGTTGATAAACCAGGCGTTGTTAATGGCGATGACGACGCCGTGAACCCACGGCATGGTGGCGATGAGGTTGCCAGCAAAGAGCGTCCAGGCGGTCCAGATGAAGGCTGCGACGATGTAGGCTTGAGAGATGAAGCCGGTTCCCTCAAGGCGATGGTAGAACAAGCCGACCACCTGGATTCCAATGATGAGAAACGCGCCGAGCATGGCGAGTTGTGACCAGACGGGGAGTTCGAGGGCTTCCAGCGAGCGTCCGGCTCCCGCGTGGATGGCGATAATTCCGGCAAACAGAGCGGAGTTCCATACCAATGTGCCGATGATGACGGCACCGGGCGAGGCGAGTTTGACTCGGCAAAGGCGAACCATTAACCAAAGAGAAACGCCCATTCCGACACACGACGCCCAGCCGTAGGTAAACATGCTGCCGGCCACCGGACGCAGCCGTCCGAAGGTGAGGAAGCTGTAACTCGAAAGGAAATCCGGCGAGAGCAGTTTCCACGAGAGGACGAGGTTGAGCACGCTCCAGGAAACGAGCCAGAGAATGGCCATTCCGAAAAGGAGGGAGACGGGAACCGAGGCGGAGGCGTCGAGCTCAGCCCGTGAACGCATGTCGGCGGCGCTGACTTGCGGATATGACGGCAATGTCGTGGAAGTTGATTCGAGTGAGATAGGACTCATGGCAAGGCGGCTGGAGTTGCTGAAGCAGCCGGTGGGGGCGGAACGGCGGGTGCCGGAGCGACTGGAGTTGCAGGGGATGAAGGTTGCGTAGCGGGAGCTGCTGTTGCTGGCACCGCCGGTGTGGCAATCGCGTAAGCGGCGTGCGGAGCGACCGTCGCCAAGTCACGCGCAGTCAGGATGATGGCTTGCTGAATGGGTAGTTGGTAAACGCCTTTGGCGGGATCGACTACGCCGTATTCGCCAGCCTTCTTTGCGCTCTCCGCGTTGAGTTTTTTCAGGTTTTCGTAGCGTTTGCTGGCGCGGGCAGTGTCGTAGCTGTTTTCGCCACGCATTATGTAGAGAAGAATCGCGACGACGACTCCAACGACGAGAAACGTCAACAGCACGCGGAACGCCGTGACGACTCCGGGTTTATCATGGGAAATTTCGGGTGAGACCATGGTTTGAAATTAGTTGGTCAATTTGAGGCATTCGACCAGGCGCGGATCGCGTGCTGGAAAGAGCGAGCGGCGGCCGAGTTCAAACAAGAAGGCGACGATGAGGAAGCTGCCGATGGTGATTGGGCAAATCAGATCCAGCAGATGCGGATGGAACCCGGATGGATGGATATTCGGCAGCACGATGATGTAGAGATCGAGGAAGTGCATGCACAAGATCCAGATGGCGATGGCGCTGAGAACGTTCGGGATTTTCTTCACAAACCGGAAGAGCAGCATCAGAAACGGAATGAAGAAGTGGCCGATGACAAGCGAGATGTTCAGGGTGTTCCAGCTCTCGGTGTTGCGGATGAGGAAATATTCGGTTTCCTCGGGGATGTTCGCATACCAGATGAGCATGTATTGCGAGAAGCCGATGTAGGCCCAGAAGATGGAGAACACGAGGAGGAATTTCCCCATGATGTGGTAGTGCTCCATGTTGACGACCTGGAGGTAACCTAGTTTTTTTAGGCCCGTGATGACAAGAATCAGGACGGCCATGGAACTGAGAGCGGAACCGGCGAAGATGTAGACGCCCCACATCGTGGAATACCATTTGTAATTGAGGGCCATGACCCAATCGATGCCTGCGAAGGTGATGGAGAGTGCGAAAAACGGCAGAGCGCGGTAGGATTTGGTGCGCATTTTCAGGCTGTGCTTGATGTCGCCTGTGGCATCCTGCGCAGCCGAGTGACTACGGAAGGTGAGCGCGAAAAACGAGAAATACGCGAAGTAAAACGCTGAGCGTAGCCAGAAGAGGGGAATCTTGACGCCTGCGATGATCGGGTAAAAATACCAAGTCTTGCTGGCGAAGACCGGACTTTCCGCCGGGTCGACGCTGAGCCATTCCCAAATCGTGGTGCGGAATAACACGATTGGGATGAAAAACAGCGCCAGATACGGCATCAGGGATGCGAGATTTTCCATCTGGCGACGAACCACGACGGACCACGCGGCATCGGTCGCATGGTGAAGGATCACCCAGAAGAGCGAGCCTGCACAGATCGTGAAGAAAAAGAGGAATCCAAACAGCCAGGAGTAGGCAAACTGTTTCGCGAGCAGGGCATCATGAGCGGCGTTGAAGCCATAAATGGCGGCAACGATCAATCCGATCACGCCGACAATCGCGGCGGAGAAACTCAGGCGGCTCGTCGCTTTGGAGTCAAATTGTTCCAGCTTCGGTAATGTAATAGAATGGTCGCTCACTTGGCCTCCAATTTTGATAGGACTTCCATAGGAATGTCGGTTTTGGGAGCGTTTTGCGCCCGTTGCAGCGCCCGCACATAGGCCACAATGGCCCAGCGATCTTCCCGTTGCACCTTGTCGCCATAGGGCATCATCGTGTTTTTGCCGTGGACGATCGTGTTGTAAATTTCGCCATCCGCCATGGCCCGCAAGCGGTCTTGATGATAGCTCGGCACGCCAACCAGGCCGTATTGAGTGGTGATTCCGTTGCCCGCGCCCGTGGCTCCGTGGCAGGGAACGCAGTTGATTTGATAGCGTTGATGTCCCCGCTCGACGAACGCTTCTGTCACCGCAACAGGAATCCCGGTGCCCCAGCTTTCGCCGATTTTTCCAGTGTCGATGTAGTCATTTCCCTGGGTGAATCCTTTGTAGAATCCGGTTTCCTGTTCGAGACCGGGCGTCTGTTTGAGGGGTTCATTGTAGCCAAAGGGAACGGTGCCGGCGACGGGGTTACGCTCCACGCGACCGTCTGCGAAAAACTCACTGGTTTTCTGCGGCTTGTATTTCACCTGGCGATCCATGTCGGGGAAAATTTCGGTGGGCGGCCGACGGGATTTTGATCCGCGGAAGCCAGCGGCAGCGACGACGCCGATGCCGACCAAAAGCAAAATGAGGAAAAAATAACGCATCGTCGTTTATTCGTGAATCAGCGTGATATCCTTCGCACCCAACTCAGAAAGTAGCTGAGAGGTTCCGGTCTCGGTAAATTTCGGGTCCGCCGCTTCGACGATCATCATAAAACCGTCATCGCTGAAACGACCAAAACCGTCCCAGTTGAAAACGGGATGATTCCAGCGCGGGATTCCGTTTAGCAAAAACATTCCGATTACCGCGGTGAACGCCGAAAAAAGAATCGTGAGCTCGAACATGATCGGGAAGAACGCGGGCACGGTGAAAATGTTCGTCGGCTTCCCATGAACAATCAGCGGATAGAGAAGTGACGACGGGATAAATTCCAATGAAACTGCGGTGATAAATCCGGTCAGCCCGCCAAAGAAGACAATTTTTCCGAGGATCGAATGTCCCAAGCCCATGGCGGCGTCCATTCCGTGCACGGGATACGGCGTGTGAACGTCCCAACGGCGGAAGCCTTTGTCGCGCATCGTTTTGGCAGCTTCATAGATCTCGGCAGCGCTGGAAAAGCGTGCGCCAAGTCCGTATATTTTGCGTCGTGCAGCTAGTGCGGCCATATTTTAAACGTGCGCCTCCAGCGGAGTGTGAGCGTGGTCATCGTGTTTCGGATGATAATGCGGGTCGGCCTCGGGGAGCACGCCTTTCACCTCAGAAATGGCGATCATTGGCAGAAGGCGAATGAAGAGCAGGAAGAGCGACAGGAATAAACCGAACGTCCCGGTGAAGGTCCAGATATCAACCCAAGTCGGATGAAACATGCCCCACGATGACGGGATGAAATCGCGGTGGATGGAGGTCACGATGATGACGAAGCGCTCGAACCACATACCGGCGTTTACGCACATGCAGACGGCGAAAACGACGTAGATGTTGTAGCGCATCTTTGGAAACCAGAAGATCTGCGGCGAGATGACGTTGAGCGACATCATGGCCCAATACGCCCACCAATATGGTGCTACTGGAACGTTGTAGAGCTTGCTAAAAATGTAAGGGTCGGCCATGCGGTTACGCAGGAAGAGCCAGGTTTCATACGGGTTGCCGGAATAGGCTGCGGTGAAGAATTCCATGCAGTAGGCGTAGCCAACGATCGTGCCGGTAAGCAGGATGATTTTGCACATCACGTCGACGTGTTTCGGCGTAATCAGATCGTGCAAACCATAAATCGCACGTGCCGGGAGCATGAGTGTGAGCACCATGGCGAAGCCGCCAAAGATCGCGCCCGCGACGAAGTAAGGTGGGAAGATTGTCGTATGCCAGCCGGGGATGACGGAGGTGGCGAAGTCAAACGAAACGACTGAGTGAACCGAAAGAACGAGTGGCGTGGAAATGCCTGCGAGAATCAGATACGCCAGTTCGTAGTGACGCCATTGACGGTTGCCGCCGCGCCAGCCGAGGGCGAGAAAGCCGTAGGCAAAACGGGCGATTTTGGATTGAGCGCGATCGCGGAGCGTCGCCAGATCGGGGATCAGACCAATGAACCAAAAGAGCACGGAAACCGTGAAATATGTGGACACGGCGAACACGTCCCACAGAAGCGGAGACCGGAAGTTCGGCCAGATCGCATTTGCGTTTGGAATCGGGGCAAGGAACCAGACCATCCAGATACGGCCGACGTGAATGCCCGGGAAAATACCAGCGCAAACGACGGCGAAAAGCGTCATTGCCTCCGAAGCACGGTTAATTGATGTGCGCCATTTCTGACGGGTCAGAAAGAGAACGGCAGAAATGAGAGTTCCCGCGTGACCGATACCGATCCAGAACACGAAATTTGTAATATCCCACGCCCAGCCAACGGGATGGTTGAGGCCCCAAGTGCCGACGCCGGTCGAGATCATGTAGGCGATGCAGGAGAAACAAACGAGCGCCAGCGTTCCGCAGATCGCCAGGGCGACGATCCACCAGAGCGGAGTCGGGCCTTCGACAATTCCGCAAATGCGCTGTGTGACCCAGGCCATCGAGCGGTGATTGAGAACGAGAGGAATACGCGGAAGCGGTTCCTCGGCGGTGGGGTTCGGCCCCATGACTAGCATGTCGGATGTTGCCATTAGTGATGTGCTCCTGCGGGTTCGTGAATCGGATGTAACTCGTCTGGATTTTTAGCCGGACCATGTCCGCCCGGTGCACCTTCGCCGTGGAGCGATTCGTATTCGTCGGGATAAATGTCGGCGACCTTCTCTGCGCCCGGCATTTTCGGATTCGGATTGCGAATGCGGGCGAGATAGCTCGTCCGGGTGCGAACGTTCAAATACTCAAGGAGCCGGTAGCGCCGTGGATTGTCCTGCAACTTGGCGACTGCGCTATTTGGATCTTTCAAATTGCCGAACGTGATCGCGTCGGTCGGGCAAGCCTGCATACAAGCCGACTGAATCGAGTCCGTGGGAATTCGGAGTTGATCCGACGCGCCCGCTTTGATGCGTGACGTGATGCGACCTTCCTCAATGCGCTGGATGCAGTAGGTGCATTTCTCCATGACGCCTCGAATACGCACGGTGACGTTCGGGTTTTTCTGCATCTTGGTGAGCTCTTCCGTGCCTTTCGGCGCGAGCGGTCCATAATAAAGACCGCTGGCTTCGGGCAGAATGCCGACTTTGATTTTCTCGATCGGACGCTCGTTGTAGTTGAAGAAATTAAAGCGCCGAACCTTGAACGGGCAGTTGTTTGCGCAATAACGGGTTCCGATGCAGCGATTGTAAGCCATTACATTAAGGCCGTCCTCGCTGTGAACCGTGGCATTGACCGGACAAACCGTCTCACACGGAGCGTTTTCGCAGTGCTGGCAACCCAGCGGTTGCATCACCATTTCGGGCTCGGTCTCATCGTGCTCGTCGCCAGCCGAGGCAAAATAGCGATCGATGCGCAACCAGTGCATTTCGCGGGAATTCGCCACCTGCTCTTTGCCAACGATGGGGATGTTGTTCTCCGCTTGACACGCAATCGTGCAAACACTGCAGCCGGTGCAGGTGTTCAGGTCGATGACCATGCCCCATTGCTCTGGAAGTCCTAGCGACGGCGATTTATAAAGCGAAATATTCGGCGGAATGTGGCCGTCGATATGCATCGATTTCGCAAACTCCGGGTCTTCCTTGAACTTTTCCGTGGTGGCTTCGCGAACCAGCGCGCGGCCTTCCATTTGATGATGTTCCTGGGTGAAGGCGAGCATGTGCTGGCCACCGATTTTCTCGATTTTGATGTCCGTCGCGACGTAAGGCGCGGTCGAGGTGAGCAGCGCAAAAGCGTTAAAACCCACGCCAGTTCCAACCTTACCTGCGGTCCCATTGGCGTGACCGTAGCCACGAGTCAGGGTGATCGAATCGTCCACATGACCGGGCGAAACCAAGACTGGCACGTCCAGCGAGCGTCCGGAAAAAGTGAGTCGAACGAGATCGTTATCGTTGAGGCCGTGCGCCTTGGCGAACTTGCGGGAAACGAGAGCGGCGTTATCCCAAGTCAGCTTGGTGATTGGATCCGGCAACTCATGGAGCCAGCCATTATCGATGCTGTTGCCGTCGGGGATTTTGTAATCCGGCGGCATGACGAGCTCAATGCCTTGCGCGGCAATTGGCGCGATCGGCGCATCGAAACGACGGAAACTGAGCGGAGTCAGAGTCGATTCTGTGGTGAGAAATCCGTTTTGGAGAAACTTCGACCAATCTGCGCCCCCGGCGACGGTGTCGAAGGTTGCGCGAACCAACTCGGCTCCGGCAGGAACCGGAATTCCGGCGACGAGAGCGAGGACGTCGTTCACCGACATTCCGCCAAAGAGCGGCAAAATCATCGGCTGCACTGGGACGTAACTGCCGTCCGGCGTGAGCGCGTCATCCCAGCTTTCGAGAAAATGCGTGCCCGGGACGTGCCATTTCGCAGCTTGCGCAGTCGCGTCTGAGCGGAGTCCGACATGAATCACGTCGGCGACGTTTTTCAGCAAGTCGGCAAATTGATAATCAGCTGCGGCCGTGTAAACCGGGTTCGATTCCAGGATGAAAAGCGCGGAAACCGTCTTGTCGCGCAAGGCCTGGACGAGATCGGCAAATGGCGCGGCGATGCTTGGAACACCCGCGACGCCGAGTAAAGTGGAGCCGATATTTCCGAGAGCCTGATTGATGGCAAATCCGAGGGCTTGCACTTCTACGGGCTGACGTGGTCCGACGACGACGAGGCTGCGGCCTTTGGCGGCGACGAGATCGGCGGCACATTCCGCAATCCATTTGGCATCGACGCCGAGATTCGTGGCAGCCGCCGTGATTCCACTCAGACCCAACTGAGAAGCGAGCGCGGTCAGAAACGCAGGAACGAGGCTGGCCTTCAGGCGCAGACGATGATCGGCCATGCCGCCGGTGACGGTGTAGCGATTTTCGACCGCGTAGAGGCGGTTCATTTTCGCGTCCGGGTTGCGGCGTTTGGCGAAGGCGCGAGTTACACTCGGATCAGGCAGGTCAAGCCCTAGGAAATCTGAGTCGACTGCGAGCACGATGTCTGCTTTTTCGAGATCGTAACGCAGCGAAACGCCTTCGCCGAAAGACTTGGCGACGGCGTCGTTCAGCAAGCTGCCAGTCGGATCGTAAACGTGGAATTTGGCGGCTGGATAGAGCGCGAGAACCTGTTTTTTGAGGCGTTCCTTCGTTGGCGAATGGGTTACGTCTGAGAGAAACGCGAGACCCGCACCACCGTTCGCGGCGAGCTTCGGCGCGAGGCTCTTCAGGTAGATTTCAAAGGAACTCCGATCACTTTTTTTGCCGTTGCCGATAAAGTTCCGGGAGCGATCTGGGTTGTAGAGGTCGAGAATCGTCGCCTGCGCCTGCAAATCCGTCGATCCGCCACTCGAAGGATGCATCGGATTGCCCTCGATTTTCGTCGGACGACCGTCATTCGTGGTCACCATCAACGGCAACGCACCCATGCGCCGCGGCATCGCACTCGCATAGTAAAGCGCCTTGCCGGGAATGCTCCACTCGACGCTTTTTGATAGGGCTGCGAATTGAATCTCCGGGCGGCGGCATCCGCTAAATCCGAAGCCTGCGAGGGCGAGCGATGCGCCCATGATTTGCACGAAACTGCGGCGGCTCAGACCGTCGATTTCCATCTCGGCCGCACCTTGAGGGAATTCCCGCTCGAGCCAACCGCGAAAGGCGGGAGTGTCAGCCAATTCTTCGACATTGCGCCAATACTTCTTGCCCGTTGTATCTAGGGCGGCCTCGGTTGGGTGTTGTAAAATACGTTTCATTTACCGGGATAATTATCTGTGGCAGCCGCCGCAATTTTGAGGCGGGCGAATGGCCCATTCCTTCACCAGTTTTGTGCCCAATTCGTTTTGCGCTTTTTGCGGATCCTTGCCTTCGGGCTTCCAGTCGAGATTGAAAACCTGCTCCATCGGACGCACGAATTTCTCCGGGTTGCGGTGGCAATTGAGGCACCAGCCCATGCTCTGCGGCTGGTCGTGCCAGACGACTTCCATTTGATTGATGTTTCCGTGGCAACTGACGCAACTCACACCGCGATTTACGTGCACCGAGTGGTTAAAATACGCGTAATCCGGGGCGTAATGAATTCGCACCCAAGGCAGCGGCTGGCCGGTTTCCCAAGCGGTCTTCAGCGCGGCGAATTTCGGATTGTTTTTCTGCACCTGCGAGTGGCAGTTCATGCAAGTTTGCGCAGTCGGAATATTCGAGTGCGCAGAAACTTCGACGTTGGAATGGCAATACCGACAATCCATCCCGAGCTGATTCACATGGATGTCGTGCTGGAACGGGACGGGCTGGACAGGTTGGTATCCAACTCGCGTGTATTTCGGAGTGAAATAATACGCCACACCCGCCGAGACAGCGGCACCTAAAACGGCGACGCAGACGAGGACTTTAAGCGGAAGCTGGTTTGTCCAGCGTGGGAAAATATTGGCCATGGATCAGGAAATCACGACTGCGCGACAACTCCGGAGAGCGAGCTGATAAAACTAGAACAGATGATTTTCACAGTTGGGTCGAATATTTTTAAGCAATCGCGTCTGCGGATGGCAAGTGATTCCCTCCGCGAGCGCCAGAGATTATGAAAGGCGGTTTCATTATCAACAAAAATACGTGCTGTGATCTGGTTTTTTTTGAGGCGAGTGAGGGAGGAATCCGAAAAATCAGGCTATTATTAAACATTCTAATAGCAAACATATTTTGCGCGGACGCTGGACAACGCTCAGCGTCGCGCCATGGTTGCCGCCGCATGAAGGCCACCATCCATCCGCTCCGAGCCGGGTTGCAGGCCGCTCGTGCGACATTGGTGCCCGGGCTGTTTGTGCAGGCGATCATGGTGCTGGTCGTTCTGGCCTATTACCAAGCTCCGGCGGCGCGACCGTTTTTTGATCAAATCGCCATCTGGAAATCCAGCGGCGGTTTCGTTTTTTCATCGATCTCTGCGTCGATTGCGGGCGGTTTGTTGCCGGAAATACTGCGCGTCTGTTTCTTCCAACGCGGCCGCGTCACGTCGCAAAACTGGGCCAACTTACGTTTCGCGATGCCGTATTGGGCCGTGCAGGGAATCTGGGTGGATTTGCTTTATCGCTATCAGGCGCAGTGGTTTGGCAACGACGCGCATTTTTGGACGATCGTAAAAAAAGTTCTGGTCGATCAGTTTCTCTACAACCCGATTCTGGCCGCGCCGGTCGGCGTCACGCTCTACGAATGGAAACATCGCGGCTATCGTTGGTCGCGCGAATTTCTCACCGCAGAATGGTATCGAACTCGGATCATTCCTGGGCTCATCGCCACTTGGGCGGTGTGGTTTCCGGTGGTGACGATTGTCTATTGCCTGCCGCAAACGTTGCAGATTCCGATCTTTTGCCTGGCACTCACTTTTTGGGTGACGCTTTTCACCTGGATGACGGAAATCCTCGCGCCGCAAAAAGGTGGCGGCCACTCGGATGTTACCCCAGTGGCCGCCGTTTTGTCCGACGATAAGCCGAATTCTGTCTAACTCCGATCACTCGGAGCCGTGACGATCATTTATCTCAAATCCAATCGACTTGCATCGAAATGGACCGCTGAATCTTGCGATTCGAGTGCGACTATTACCCGGAGATTCCACCTTGCGGCGGAGAGCAGGCGGCTCGGATCTCCTGTTGTGTCTTGCACCATCCGGGGTTTTTCGTGCGACGCATTTTACAACGCGCCCGGTGGGCTCTTACCCCGCCTTTTCACCCTGACCCCGCGATTGCTTTGCAGCAAACGAGAGGCGGTTTGTTTTCTGTGACACTGTCCGTCGAATCCGATTTTCATCGGAAACTCCCGCGCATTTTACGCGGCGGATTGCCTTGTGGTGTTCGGACTTTCCTCCAACTCCGCTTGCGCGAAATCAGCGATCGTCTGTCGGACAGCCGCAGAGTAACATTGATCCGAGTTCCAGTCGAATCTGCGCGAACGAAGCTAAACGCTCAGGTCCACGACGCCGTTAGAGGCGACGATGGAATATTTGTCCTTATTATCCGGCCGCGGATTCATCTCCACTTTTCCGCCGGCCGTCTCGATCAACAAAATCCCTGCGGCCACGTCCCACAGACTGATCCCTTGCTCAATATACGCATCCAGTCGGCCGCAACTGATATAGGCCATGTCGAGCGCGGCGCTGCCCATGAGCCGGCATTTGCGAGCCCGATGCACCATTTTCTCCAACATTGGCAGCCCCGCATTGATCGTCGTCCCGGTCTTGGAAAAACCGACCGACAGAATCGCATCCGACAACACTGAGCGCTGGCTCACGCGGATCGGCTTCCCATTCAACGTCGCCACGCCGCCACGTTCCACGGCCCAGAGTTCGTCGCGCATTGGATCGTAAATCACCCCGACGAGCAGCGTTTCTTTTTGCCGCAACGCGATGGAAATACAGAAATGCGGGATGCTGTAAAAGTAGTTCACCGTGCCGTCGATCGGATCCACAATCCATTGGAACTCCGATGAAGAATTTCCCGCGATGCCTTCCTCGCCGTAGAGCGCGTGATCGGGAAACACCGTCAGCAATTTCTTCGTGATCAATTCCTGCGTTTGCACGTCGAGCTCGAGCTTGATGTCGTGTTTTTCCAGCGCATTGACATGCAACTCCGATCCAAAATGTTCCCGCAGAAAAGCTCCGGCTTCCAATGCGGCGGACCGCGCGACGTCGAGATAAGATTCGCTCATGTGGCCGCGAATAAACCACGGAGCGACGCGCAAAGCAGGAAAAATTCTTGCCTGCTTTCGGCCACGTCGAAATAGTCGCCGCATGAGCGAAAATTTATGGGCGGGATTGAATCCGGCAGCACGCGAGCAATTGGAAACCAAGAGCTACGCGCCGCAGCCGCTCCTCCAGCAACTCGCCACGAGCGGAGTTCCAGTCGGTTCACTGCTCGATCTCGAGCATGCCAGCGCAGAAGTCGTCGCCGCATGGATTCCGGGCGTGGAAATCATTCCGCACCGAGTGTTTCCGCAGCGTCACCGAGGGATTTTCGGCGAATTTGGCCGTCGCAACGAAGGCGTTTTCGGCAAGATCGGAATGTGGCCGACCCAATGGGCGACGGCGCGAATGGATTCGGGCACAGCCAAAGGCTTCCACATTCACCCGCCGTTCGTTCCCGAAAATGAGGACGCAGCAGCGTGGTTCCAGCGCTTATTCGTCTCTAACTCGACTGACTTTTCGCTGCGCCCGTATGACCGCGAACAGTGGGACGCGATGTTTTTTGTCCAGGGCCAGGTCGAGTTGTTTCTCGTGGACGAACGCGCCGGAATGCCGCGTCGCATGATGCGTTTATTCATCGCTGGCGACAACCATCGCGGAGCCGACAATGCCGGGATCGTCATTCCACCGGGCGTCGCCCATGCGTTGCGCGGTGAAGGTTCCGAAGACCTCATCATGGTCTATGGAACGAGCACCACTTTTCTGCCTCAAAACGAAGGCCGCCTCGCCAGTGGAGTGGAACTCGCCTCTCTTCCCGCCGACTGGGAAACTTACCTCAACCACTAAAAAACTCATCCGACTTCCATGCGATTCATCCCCATTTTCCTCCTCGCGCTGCTCTTCTCCGTCCCCGGTTTTTCCCAAGCGCCGAAGCTCAAAGTCGTCACGCGTAACGTCGAGCCGTTCTCGTTTGAAAAAGACGGACGTCGCGTCGGTTACAGCGTCGAACTCTGGGACGCGCTCGCCCGCGAGACCGGCATGACCTACGACATGACCACTGTCGGGAGCGCCAAGGAAATGATTTCCGCGCTGGAAACAAAAACCGCCGACGTCGCCGTGGGTGCACTCAGCATCACGTCGCAACGCGAGGCGGTCTGCGACTTTACCCAGCCGTTTTACGACTCGGGTTTGCAGATTCTCGTCACCGGCAAAAACCCCGGCATGCTCGATAACATCACCGGGTTGTTGAAGAACCTCTTCAACCTCAAGCTCGTCGGCGTTTTCCTGCTCCTCATTTTTGCCATGTTTCTCATCAGCCATCTCGTCTGGAGATTCGAGCACAAGGTGAACCCCGAGATGTGGCCGGAAAAATATCATCACGGCATGTGGGAATCCTTCTGGTGGACCATTTCCACGCTGCTCGTCGGCGGCGCCGATAACAAAGGCCCGGTCGGCATCGGCGGCCGCATCGTGGCGATCATCTGGATGTTGCTCAGCATCGTGCTGTTGTCATTTTTGACCGCGTCGTTCACCACGACGATGACCGTAAATTCCCTCAAAGCTGAGATCAGCGGCCCCGGAGATTTACCCGGACATTCCGTCGCCACGATCGGCGGCAGCACCTCGGAAACGTGGCTGACTTCCAAAAACGGCGGCGGCACGATCAAGGTCCAGCCGCAAAAAGACATCGACGCCTGCATCGCTGCGTTGAAGGACGGCAAAGTTCAGGCCGTCGTCTTCGATGCGCCGATTCTCAGCTACAAAGTCCATCAATCCGGCGACTCGAATCTCCAGCTCGTCGGCCCCGTTTTCGAGAAGCAAAATTACGGATTCGCCGTTCAACAAAACAGCGCGTTGCGTGAGCAACTCAATCGCGCCCTGCTCGCATTAAACGAGCGCGGTTTCCTCGAAGAATTGCGCAAGAAGTGGTTCGGCGACGAATCGCTCTGACCTTGGGTTAGGCCGATTTTTTCATCGGAGTTACAGCCGATTCTGACGTCGCATTTTTCGGCGGCGGCAAGAGCTTCGGCAGCGACGAAATCCGATGCACGCAGAGCAGCGCGCAATCTTCCGGCTGGTCCAGATCGATCTGACTATGCAGCCGGATTCCCGCCGATTGCAGCGCCATATAAATCGCGGCGACGGAGTAATTCACCGCTCCCGGCGCAACCACGAACGTGATTTCTTCCCCACAATGCGTGGCCCGCAGAATCGGATGCAACTCGACTGACCAGCCGAACGCCTCGAACGTGAGTCGGATGAAATTCGCCAGCGATTTTTCATTTTGCGGATCGCAATCTACGAGCGCGATCCGCCCGCGCGGCAACGTCTGCAATTGCTCGAAAAGCCGGAGTTGCAGATCGATTTTCATGCGAGTTGCAGGCGAATCTTCCGGAGTCGGCGCCTGCATTTGCAACCAGTTTCCCAGCGCGCGAGTCTGCGATTCCAGCGAGGCAATTTCCTCGTTCGTCGTCTCCAGCAGTCGTCGTTTTTCCCGACAGCGAGTCAGCAAATCCTCCAGCTGGGCCGCCGCCCCGGGAATATTCCATTCGGGTTGCAGCGCTATCTGCGGAGCCGGCTCAGGCACGACGTTCTGCCGGCAATGTGGGCAGCAGACTTTTTGCGCGAGTTTCCCTTTGGAAACTTTCATCGGCTCGCCGCACGCCGGGCACGGCAAGGATTGAGAAAGTCGCGCCATGCCTCAACCTCCGGCAGCACCAAGAAACGCCAATTCCGCTTCACTCAAAAGCACAGCCTTTGGCAGCACCGCGATTTCTGGTGCCATATCTAGACCAGCGCAGTGCGAACACGGTTCGCTAGCTGAACGCACAATCATTTCCAAAGTCAGCGACGCCTCGCAGGCACGGCAGCGGACGACGCTTTCCTGATAGCTCACTACGGGCGGCAGCGGCATTTCCATTTCGGCTGCGCCGTTTTCCCAATGCGATCCAAGTCCGATGGTAATTCCGTTGCAGCGTGCGCATTGAAAATGCCAGGAAGCTGCGCCTTCGACAGATTGGGCGGAACCGCAGTGGGAACAAAAAACAGAGTGCGCTGGCATGGAAAATCGAGGAAAGTCGCAGGAATAAAACCCCGCTGAATATCTTGACCTGAGACTCGGAAAACAGTTAGCTACACTATTAGTGGGAGTCAACTCCCAAATCACACACCGTATCTTGTGAGCCGCTCATGAAATCGAAGGAAACTCCGCCCGACCATTCGACTCCAACTCCGATGGAAGCGAGCCGGGTGCAATTCCTCGAAAAATCGTTTCCCGAATGGCTCGGCCTGGCCGGTCGCGGCAGCCGCGAGGCGTCGCTCGAAGAGGACGGCGTGGCCATGTTGCACTGGCTCCACGATCGGATTTTTCTTCATGGGAACACCATCGAAATGGTCCGCAACGAGCTGCTCGAAGCCAATGGTGGGTTGAAATTCATCGCAGTTAGTTCTGGCAAAGGCGGCGTCGGAAAAACCACCTGCTCCGTGAATCTGGCGCACGCCATGGCCAAGCTCGGGCACCGCGTTTTGCTCGTCGATGCCGACCTTGGCCTCGGCAATGTCCACGTCTTTGCCGGGGTAAATCCGACCGTCACGCTGCAAGATTTTCTCGATCACACCGTGCCGATCCAAAATGCGCTCACCGCCGTCAACGAACGACTTTGGCTCCTCTGCGGCGGCTCCGGTGTGGCCGGTCTGGCGAGCCTCGACATGCGGCGGATGAACCGCTTGCTGCGACATTTGCGCGGGCTGAAACGCTCCATCGATTACGTGATCATCGACACTGGGGCAGGACTTTCGCCGCAAGTATTGAGTTTCCTTTTGCAGGCGCAGGAAATCGTTATCGTCACCACTCCTAACATCGCTGCGACGCTGGACGCTTATGGCATGATCAAGACGATCCACGAGCAGGAAATGAATGGAAAAGTGCGATTGTTAGTGAACCAATGCAAGAATGCGGAAGAGGCGGAATCGGTCAGCGAAAAATTGTTAGGTTGTGCGCGGCAGTTTCTTGGATCGGCTCCCGAAGTGTTAGGTTTTATCACGCGCGATGAAGCCATCGAAGAGTCGAATCAAAGTCGCACGCCTTTCGTTAACAGTGGCCGCGATGATGATAACTCTGCGCGCATGAAAGCCATGGCCGAGCTATTAACCGGCGCTGATTTCACTCTAACTCCGATGGAAAAAAACGCCGCCGAACTGCAACCCGCCTAACATTGCTATGAATCCCCTCACATCACAACACGGACTCGAATCACTAGTCGCTCAATCGCACAAAGTCAAAGCTCCAGTGCTAACGGGCGGCTTCCTTCAGTTTTATGGATTGAGCGACAATCCATTCGGCGATTCTGTGAACCCGGAATTCTTTTACCGAACTGCTGCGCATCAGGAAGCGATCGATAAAATGCGGATGACGGTCGAGCACAAGATTTCGCTAGGAATGGTCACCGGCCCCAGTGGAACGGGGAAGACGTTGCTAACACAAATCTTGCTGAAAGATTTCGATGAGGAAAAATATGAGACGATTCTGGTGTTAGTCACGCCAGGCTTGAGTAAGACCGGATTGTTGCGCGAGATTTTATCCGAGCTAGGAGTCGCTCAACCTGCTGGAATGAGTCGAACGGAAGACTTGGTAAAACTACTGAGCAACGCCATCATCGAGTTACACGAGGAAGGCCGTCGGCTCGTGATCATTATCGATGAATGCCATCTGCTTTCCGCGGAATGCCTGCACATTGTTAGGACGATCAGCAACCTGGAAATCCCAGATTGTAAGCTGGCGTCGTGTTTGCTTTTCGGTGAAGAACGGTTTCTGCGCCGCTTGCAAAATGCTAGCTACGCGTCATTGCGCAATCGTATGTTTTTCCAAAGTGAGTTGAGTTCCATGCCTATGTTAGAAGTCGGGCAATATCTGCAATACCGACTACTAACTGTTGGTCGGATGAACGAACTCTTTACACCCGATGCCGTGGAAAGTCTTCATCAACATTCTGGAGGCATCTGCCGTAATCTGAACAAGCTTGCTTTCCTAACTCTCCTCGAAGGCGCAAAGTCCGGCGCTACTAAGATCGACGCGGAAGTAGTTGCCAGAGTCGTGAAATGAAAAAACCTGCGCGTTACAGTAAGACAGCGTTGCGAAAAGCTAGCGCAATGATTGTTCCCAAGAAGAAAGTTCAGACGAAAGTGATCAGCGCCGAAGAACAAAACTGGTTGTTAGGTTCTGCACCGAAGCCGCCTGAGTCTTAACGCTGAATCGGTTCTAACTCCGCTCAGAATTTTGTAACTGTGCAACGACTTCTTTTGGATTGCGCACGGCGCGAAAGAGTAGTCCCTGACCCGACTCAGAAACGACGTTGATATCGCTGACGGCGTTTTCGGATTCCGTGATGCGGAACTGGATCTTTCCCTGCAATGTTAGGAACTGCGATTTGTTAGGACGCGCGGTGTCGAGGACCATGGCGCGCTGATTCGTGATGACGTGCAGAGTGCTTTTTCCCCGACGCCAAATCCAGTAAGGCGCGCTGAGCATCCAGAGTCCGGTTGCTAACAAAATCAATCCCGTGCCGAGCGCGACCCATGGCGTCCAGCTAGGAATTGGCGGCACGGTTGGCTGCGGCAAATGGAAGCCGCCGGTAAGAGTTTTCAGCCAGAGAAAGACGAACATCGTCCATGGCACAGCGATGATGTAGAGAATAAACGTCGGTCGCGCAAAGAGCCACGGATCGGGCCGGGCCGACCAGAGTGCGATCTCACCCGGATGAAGATTTTTGGCAATTTCTGCGTCGTCCATGAAGGATGAACATTCGCGAGAAATTGCGCGCGGGCAAGTGTTCTGGCTTGCACCCGAGTGCGGCCGGGTTTTTCATTCGAGTTACAAACAACTCAGAAAAATTATGGGCATTCTCGATTTCATCAAAGGCGAACTCATCGACATCATTGAGTGGACGGACGATTCGCGCGACACGCTGAGTTTCCGGTTTCCGGACGATGACAAGGAGATCAAAAACGGCGCGCAACTGATCGTGCGCGAGAGCCAGGTGGCGCAGTTCGTTTATGTCGGGCAATTTGGCGACACGTTTACGCCGGGGCGTCATACGTTGACGACGGAAAATATTCCGATCCTGACAACGCTGAAGGGCTGGAAATATGGGTTTCAGACGCCGTTTAAGGCGGACGTTTATTTCGTCAATACGCGCCTGTTCACAGGGAATAAATGGGGCACGTCGAATCCGATCATGATGCGCGATGCGGACTTCGGGATCGTGCGAGTGCGGGCGTTTGGGACGTTTGATTTCCGGATTGTGGAGCCGAAGACGTTTTTAAAAGAAGTCGCGGGGTCGGATCAGAATTTCCGGCTGGATGAATTCGCCGACACGATGCGGTCGCGGATCGTGAGTGTATTTTCTGAGGCGTTGGCGGACGCTAAGGTGCCGGTGCTCGACGTGGCGACGCGCTATTCCGAGGTGGGCGAGGCGCTTTTGCCGCTGCTGAATCCGGCGGTGATTAGCAAATACGGGCTGGAGATTACGACGTTTATTCTGGAGAACGTGTCCGTTCCACCCGAAGTCGAGGCGGCGATCGACAAGCGCAGCAGCATGGCGGCGGTGGGAAATCTGAATGATTTTGTGAAATTCCAAATGGCCGAAGGCATGGCGAAGGGTGGGGGCGCGGGAGGCGTCGGCGCGGAGATGGCGGTCGGGCTCGCGATGGCGCAGCAGATTGCTCAATCAACGCAAGCGACACCGGCTGCAGCGAGCACGCCACCGCCGATTCCGACGGCGACAGCGTTGCCAGAGTTGCTCAGCCCGGCGCAAGCGGCGGAATGGCTTGGCGTGACCGAGGTGGATGTCGCCAGCATTCTCGAAAATGGAGAGCTGAAGGGCAAAAAAATCGGCGCGACCTGGCGGATCACTCGCGCCGCAGTGGAGCAATTCCTCGCGAGCTAGAAAATAGAGCGGAGTTGCAGCGGGATCTGCGCATTCTGTGACCGCACATTGCGATGGAACTCCGCTGAAAAAACGCGCACAGATTTCTTTTCCCATCGCCGCTGTCGGGTTATGTCTTCGGGTTGATGTCCGCTCCGTCCTCACTTTCTCCCGGCGCCCGATTGCGTGCGGCGGTCGCCGCCGAATGTCCGCTGCAAGTCGCGGGAACGATCAACGCCTACTGCGCGATGCTGGCGGAACGCGCCGGTTTTCGAGCGATTTATCTCTCGGGCGCGGGCGTGGCGAATGCGTCGTTCGGTCTGCCCGATCTCGGAATGACGAGTCTGAACGATGTCTGCGAAGACATTCGGCGGATCACGGGAGCGACAAATTTGCCGTTGCTGGTCGATGCCGATACGGGCTGGGGAACGGCGTTTAACATCGCGCGAACGATCCGCGAAATGACGCGCGCCGGAGCTGCGGGTTGTCACTTGGAGGATCAAGTTCAGGCGAAACGCTGCGGTCATCGTCCGGGCAAAGAACTCGTTTCATCGGCTGAAATGTGCGACCGCGTAAAGGCTGCGGTCGATGCGCGAACGGACGAAGAATTTGTCGTGATGGCGCGGACGGACGCCCATGCGAGTGAGGGTCTTGTGGCGGCGATCGAACGTTCGCAAGCTTACGTCGCGGCAGGTGCGGATATGATTTTCGCCGAGGCGCTTAGGTCGCTCGAGGAATATGCGCAATTTACCCGAGCTTTGGGCGACGTCCCGGTGCTGGCGAACATCACGGAATTTGGCAAAACGCCGCTCTTCACCGTGGACGAATTGCGCACCGCAGGCGTGAAACTCGCGCTTTATCCGCTGAGCGCGTTTCGCGCGATGAGCCGGGCAGCGGAGCAGGTTTACGCGACGTTAAAAAGTGAGGGGAGTCCGAGTGGACTCACCGGCGCGATGCAAACGAGGGAGCAACTTTACGAGGTCCTCGGCTACCATTCCTACGAGGAAAAACTCGACGCTCTTTTCTCCAAAAATCCCCCAAACACCCCCTGATATGACTGAAACTCCCCCCATTTTTAAGCCGAAAAAATCGGTCGCGCTCTCCGGCGTTCCGGCCGGCAACACCGCGCTTTGCAGCGTCGGTCGCAGCGGCAACGACCTGCATTATCGCGGCTTCGACATCAACGATCTGGCGACGAATTGCGCCTTCGAGGAAGTCGCGCATTTGCTCGTTCACGGCCATCTGCCAAACAGAGTCGAGTTGCAGTCGTATCAGCGCAAACTCCAGTCGTTGCGGGGTTTACCGACGATGGTGCGGACGATTCTCGAGGCGCTGCCAGCCGCTACGCATCCGATGGATGTTTTGCGAACTGGCGTTTCTGCGCTGGGTTGCGCATTGCCAGAAAAGGACTCGCACGAAGCTGCCGGTGCGCGCGAAATCACCGACCGACTGCTGGCTTCGCTGAACTCAATCCTCTTTTACTGGTATCACTTTTCGCACAATGGCCGTCGCATCGAAGTCGAGACGGACGATGAATCGATCGGCGGTCATTTCCTCCATCTGCTGCATGGCTGCCGCCCGAGCGAATCGTGGGTGAATGCGATGCACATTTCGCTGAATCTTTACGCGGAACACGAGTTTAACGCTTCGACGTTTACGACGCGGGTGATCACGGGAACGGGCGCGGATTTTTACTCGGCGATCGTCGGCGGAATCGGCGCATTGCGCGGGCCGAAACACGGCGGTGCGAACGAATTTTCATTCGAGTTACAGCGCAATTACGCGACTCCCGACGAGGCTGAGGCGGACATCATTCGGCGAGTCGCGGCGAAAGAAATCGTCATCGGTTTCGGGCATCCGGTTTACACCGTTTCCGATCCGCGAAATGACATCATCCAATCCGTCGCCCGCTCGCTTTCCGAGGAACAAGGCGACACCCGGCTGATCGAGATCGCCGAGCGCATCGCGGCGGTGATGTGGCGCGAGAAAAAAATGTTTCCGAACCTCGATTGGTATAGCGCCGTTTCTTATCATCAGCTCGGCGTGCCGACCGCGATGTTTACGCCGCTTTTTGTCATTGCCCGCACATCTGGCTGGGGCGCACACATCATCGAGCAACGCATCGATAACAAAATCATTCGGCCGAGTGCGAACTACACCGGGCCCGAAAATCTGCCGTTTGTCCCGATCGACCAACGCTAAAAAACTGATCCGAGTTCCATCGCAATGTCCCATCACGACCTGACCAGCGCGGTCCGTCCGGAGCCCGATGCGCTCCTCCAGCAAATCGCCGATTACACGCTCGCGACGGATCGCATTACCAGCGAGGAAGCATTGGAAACGGCGCGTTTGTGCCTGATGGATTCGCTCGGTTGCGGATTGCTGGCGCTGAATTATCCGGCCTGCGTGAAATTGCTCGGCCCAGTCGTTCCCGGCGCCACGCTGCCTGGTCGCGGTGCGCGCGTTCCCGGGACTTCACTGGAACTCGAACCTGTCCAAGCCGCGTTCAACATCGGCGCAATGATTCGCTGGCTCGACTTCAACGACACTTGGCTCGCCGCCGAATGGGGCCACCCGTCCGACAACCTCGGCGGTATCCTCGCCGTGGCCGATTACCTCTCGCGCGGCGGCTCTCCGATGACCATGCGCGACGTTCTCGTGGCCATGATTCAGGCTCACGAAATTCAGGGCGTCTTGGCGTTGGAAAATAGCTTCAATCGTGTGGGACTCGACCACGTTTTGCTCGTGCGCATCGCTTCCACGGCGGTCGTCACCCGGCTGCTCGGCGGCACGCGCGACCAGATTATCAACGCGCTTTCGCACGCGTTCATCGATGGCGGAGCGTTGCGCACGTATCGTCACGCTCCGAATACAGGATCGAGAAAAAGCTGGGCCGCCGGTGACGCGACGAGCCGCGCGGTGCGTCATGCGTTCTTCGCGCTGCAAGGCGAAATGGGATATCCGAGTGCACTGACTGCGCCGATTTGGGGTTTTCAGGATGTCTTATTCAAAGGCAAACCAGTGAGCGTTCCGCCAGCCGGATTCAGCACTTATGTGATGGAGCAAATCCTTTTCAAAATCTCCTTCCCGGCTGAATTCCACGCCCAGACGGCGGTCGAAGCCGCCATCATTTTGCATCCGCAAATCGTCGGTCGGCTCAACGAAATCGAGCGGATCGTCATTGCCACGCAGGAAAGCGGGAAACGCATTATCGACAAAACCGGACCGCTCTCGAACCCTGCGGATCGCGATCATTGCCTGCAATACATGGTCGCCGTTCCGCTGATCAAAGGCACGCTCACAGCTGAGGATTACGAGGCCGACATCGCGGCCGACCCACGCGTGGATATGCTTCGAACTCGCATGGAAATTTCGGAGAATCCCGACTTCACCCGCGATTATCTCGACCCGGCGAAACGCTCCATCGGCAACTCCGTCCAAGTCTTTTTCCGCGACGGCACTTCCACGGAATGCGTCACCGTCGAATACCCGATCGGCCATCGCCGTCGCCGTCAGGAAGGCATCCCGATCTTACTGGAGAAATTTGCGACTAACCTGCGCCATCGTTTTCCAGCCGCACAGACCGCCGCGATTCTCGCCGCGTGCGAAAACAGAGCGGAGTTAGAATCGACTCGGGTCAACGACTTTATGAGTTTGTTCGTCGTTTAGTGCGGTGAATCCGATCGCACTCCAATGAAGAAGTGCACCCATGAAGACTCGAACTTCAAACCTTCTGATCCGTAGTCAGATGCTCTATCCAATTGAGCTATGGGTGCGTTTGGGGACGAAAGAATACGCAAACCGGCAGGCGCGTCAATGAGGAGTTTCTCCATCGGAGTTGGAACGAACTCGCAGGATTTGCAGGGCGGCCAATGCGGCGCGGCGAAGATAAACGGCGCTTAGTTGCTCGGGCGAGTCGTCCACGGTGCCGAGCGCGGGATACAATCCATCGTGTAAAAACGTTGCAGGCAAACCCGCTTGCAGCGCGGGCAAATGCGGACCCCAGATCGGATGATCGATCGGAGCGATCTGCGTGGCCCATTGTTGCTGGGTGGCGAATTTTTGCAGGGCGTGGTTCAGCACGGAATTGGTCATGATCGGCAGCGTCCAATGGGCACCATTGTGGCCGACGGCTCCGAAACCGATCAGTGCGCGATAGTTTTTTACCTGATCATTTTCGCTGAGGCTGTGGAGGTAAAACCGGGAGCCGGAAAGTCCGTCGTTTGCCGAGATTTGTTGGGCCGGTTCTTCGCCATCGAAGAAGACGAGTTCCACCCGACTCGCGATGTTGGGCGCAGCCGCGAGGCGTTCAGCGATTTCCAGGAGAATTCCGCAGCCGGCGGCACTTGCGCTCGCAGCGGGAAAGGTGGTTAGCTTCGACCCCGGCGAATCGTAGTGCGCGGTGAAAATAACGCGGTCGGACCGGGCTTTTTCACTCGGCCAGGTCGCGATGAGATTGGTGTAAGTCCGATCACCAACGGGCGTTTTCGCGTCGAACGCCTGGTAAACGGTGTGCCAGCCGAGGCGATTCAATTCGGAGCGCAGCCAGGCGAGCGTTTGGCGGTAACCGGGCGTTGCATATGCGCGTGAGCCGAGGCCGCAAATCGTGCGTGCGCGTTGCAGGGCGATCGTGCCATCGATTCGGGCGGAAACAGAGTCGAGTTCCATCCGATTCTCCGGTGGTGGTTGCGGAGTCAGCGTGATTTTCAGCGGAGTTGCAGTCGACTCAGCCAACTGAGGCG
>JAYVOE010000106.1:0-24772 GCA_043758065.1 Spartobacteria bacterium
CAAGTCCAAGCGGAAGATGGTGCAGGAGAAGCTCATCAAGTTCGCCACCCGCATCCCGGCCTTCATGTATCTGACCGACTTCCGGGAGAACACGCTCCAAGACGTGATCACCAAGATTGAACCCGATTTGTTTCAGACCGTGACCGGTCTGACGGTAAAGGATTTCCACCTGCTGGTGCGACTCAAGGTGTTTAACACGGAGCACATGAATCAGGCCGTGTTCGCCTTCCGGCGTTATGAAGATGCCTCGCTCCGCTACACGGGCATCGAGAGCCATGAGGGGCTGACGCATTACGGTCTCTATGACACGGTCGTAGCGCGAGAATAGCTGCTCGACTCAGCTTTCCGCCTCCTCGCCGAATGATTAAACTACCTAGCATGAGTCCATTTTTCCAAAAAGCGCTGGAAGCCAAGGAGGAGCGGCGCAAGAGGTTGATGGCGTTGTCTTATCTTGAAAAAGTGCGGATTGTGGAGCAACTGCAACTCGCATGAAAAATCCCGACGTCCGCTGGGTTCAGCGTTTTGATAATTTCCAACGGGCGTTTGCACGATTGAGTGACGCGGCTGCACTGGCTGGCGAAAGACCTCTTTCCGATTTGGAACGGCAGGGATTGATTCAGGCGTTTGAGTTCACCCATGAACTTGCCTGGAATACGCTGAAGGATTTCCTCACCGAACGCCGTCCCACCACCAAGCTCTACGGTTCCAAGGATGCGACCCGGGCAGCATTTGCCGCCGAGCTGATCGAAGACGGGGAGGCGTGGATGAAAATGATTTCCCATCGCAACGAATCGTCCCACACTTACAATGACGATGTCGCAGCAGAAATCATGGATGCCGTGCTGACTCGATATTTACCGGCGCTGACGACGTTTCAGAAACGTTTCCGCGAATTGGCAACGGAGGAGTCGCCGTGAACCACGGCCTGCCCGCAACTGCAGTGGATCAGATCGCGGAAGTGCTGGGGCATTTTCCTGAGGTGGAGAAGGCGATTCTCTATGGTTCACGCGCGAAAGGGAACTGGCGTGCGGGTTCGGATATCGACCTGACTCTTTGCGGAAACGCGCTCGACCATTCGATTCTAACTCGCATCGAAAACGAACTGGATGACCTGCTGTTGCCTTACGAGATCGATTTATCCGCGCACCAGTCTTTGATGCATCCCGCGCTGCTGGATCACATCGCGCGAGTGGGAATCGTTTTGTATGCCCCGGCCCACGTCTAGGTGATCGCGGAGTGGTTCCACTGGCTGGCAGAGCTAGGGCTTGGCAATACTGGGAGAGCGTTGTAGTTTCGACGCCCTTGTTTTGACCCACGCCCGATGAATTATAAAGACACGCTCAATCTCCCGAAAACCGACTTTCCGATGAAGGCCGGGCTTACGACTCGCGAGCCGGAAATGCTTTCTCATTGGACTTCCATCGGACTCTACGAGCAGATCCAGGAAGCGCGAAAAGATGCGCCCGCATTCGTGCTGCATGACGGCCCGCCATTTGCCAATGGCGACGTTCACATGGGCACCGCGATGAACAAAATCCTGAAGGATTTCATCGTCAAATCAAAGGCGATGAGCGGCTTTCGCGCCCCGTATGTGCCGGGCTGGGATTGTCATGGATTGCCGATTGAATTCAAAGTCGTCAAGGAATCCCGCGACCTCGCGCCGGTCGAGATTCGCCAGAAATCGGAGGAATACGCCCGCAAATATGTGGACATCCAGCGCGGGCAATTCCAGCGGCTCGGCATCCTCGGCGACTGGCAAAATCCGTATCTCACGCTTGATCCGGCTTATGAGGCTGACGTCATGCGTTCCTTCGCGACCTTCGTGGAAAAGGGGCTGGTTTATCAGGCCAAAAAACCCGTTCTCTGGAGCACTGGTGCGCAGACCGCACTAGCCGAAGCGGAAGTCGAATATATGGATCGCACCGATCCTGCGATTTATGTGAAATTTCCGATTGTTAGTGGCGATTTAGCGGGAAAAGCGAGTCTCGTTATCTGGACGACGACGCCATGGACATTGCCAGCGAACGTTGCCATCGCCGTTCATGCGCGACAGGAATACGTCCTATCCGAGACTGAGTCGGGTGAGAGTCTAATCATCGCGCGTCCATTGTTAGAAGCTTTCCAGCAGGAAACTAACATCGTTTTCACTCGCGAGGTGAGCGTCGTTTCCGGAACCGAACTCGTCGGCAGCGAGGCGCAGCATCCGTTTTTAGATCGGACTTCCAAGGTAATCACCGCCGACTTCGTCACCACTGAGACCGGCACGGGCCAGGTTCACATCGCACCCGGCCATGGCGCGGACGATTACATCGCCGGAAAACAGAACGGACTTCCAATCTTATCACCGGTCGACGATCGCGGCCATCTCACCGAGGAAGCGGGCGTTCCAGCGCTCACTGGCAAATACGTTTTCGCGGCAAACCCCATTGTGATCGAACTCCTACGCGAACGCAGCGCGTTGTTAGCAGAGCAGAAATACACGCACAGTTATCCGCATTGCTGGCGTTCGAAAACGCCGATTGTCTTCCGTGCGGTCGAGCAGTTTTTCATTCGCATCGACGCCTTCCGCGCAGAAGCTTTGGCCGCCATCGACACTGTGCAATGGATTCCCGCTTGGGGCCGCAATCGCATTGCAGGAACTGTCGAAGCGCGGCCCGATTGGTGCATCTCGCGTCAGCGGACCTGGGGCGTGCCGCTGCCGGTTTTCTACAATGAGGATGGCGAACCACTGCTCGATGCTAACATCGCGCGCCGCGTTGCCGATTTCGTCGAAAAAGAGGGGACTAACATTTGGTTCACCAAGACCGATGCCGAATGGGCCTCGATGTTAGGATTGCCTGCTAACACCACGCGCCGCAACGACACGCTCGACGTCTGGATCGACTCCGGAACGAGTCATCAAGCCGTGCTAAAACGCAGACCCGAGTTACATTTCCCTGCGGACATGTATATCGAGGGCACCGACCAGCATCGCGGCTGGTTCCAATCATCGCTCCTAACATCCGTCGCCATCGAAGGCTGCGCGCCTTATCTAGCGGTGGCGACTAACGGTTTCGTTGTTGATACAGATGGCAAGAAAATCTCCAAGTCTTCCGACTACAAAAAGCCGATGGATGCGAAGTATTTCGTGGAGAAACACGGAGCCGACATCGTGCGTCTCTGGGTGAGCAGTGTGAACTATTCCGATGAAGTTCCGTTTGGAGAAGAAATCTTTACGCGCGTCGGCGACACCTATCGTCGCATCCGCAATACGCTCCGCATTCTACTAGCTAACCTCTCCGATTTCGATGTAACTCGCGATGCAGTTCCTAACAACGAACTAACATTCGTGGATCGCTGGGCCTTGAGTCGTCTCGGCCACGTTGTTAGTGAGTGTCGCGAAGGTTACGACGCCTACGATTTTCGTCGCGTCTATCATAGCTTGAATCAATTTTGCGCCGTCGATCTCAGCAGCCTCTACGTCGATATTACGAAGGATCGTGTCTATTGCGACGCCATCGATTCCGCCCGCCGCCGCAGCACTCAGACTGTGATGCATCGGACTTTCAATGCACTCTGCCGATTGTTAGCACCGATCCTGGCTTACACCGCCGAGGAAGCGTGGAGTCATGCCGGAAACACCGAATCCGTGCATCTCACATTGCTCCCTAACTCGACTGACTTTCCGGTCGATTCCGCACTCGAAACCGAGGCGGAGAAACTAATGCAACTCCGCTCACTTGTCGCTCAAGGCATCGAAGCGCAACGCCAGGAAAAAGTCATTGGCAACGCTCTTGAAGCGCATGTCGAAGTAAGTCTGCCTGCTGCCGAAACGCCGGAGATCGGTCATGAAGAAATTGAAGAATTTCTCATCCTTAGCGATCTAGTTTTAACCGTTGGCGAGCGCCATTCGACTGTAACTCGAACCCGTTTTTCCCGCTGTGAACGCTGCTGGCGACATCGTCCGACAGTTGGTTCTAACTCCGCTTATCCTGAACTTTGCGCCCGTTGCGCGGACGTGGTTTAAAGAGCGACGATTCGGGCGGAGAGGATATCGGATTCGCTAGTGAGTGAGGCGACAACATCGGCGCTTGGGGAGCTATCCAAGTTGAGGACGGTGAGAGCTTTGCCGCCGATTTCATTTCGGCTGAGCGACATGCCGGCGATGTTGACGCCGTGTTGGCCTAAAATAGATCCGACTTTGCCGACGATGCCGGGCACGTCCTGATTTTCTAAAATGAGTAAAAAACCCGCGGGTTTGGCTTCGACGTAGCGTTGATTGATGCGAACGATGCGCGGCGTGGTGCCGAAGAAGGTGCCGGAAACGGAAACGACATCGTCGCCACAGCCGGCGGTGACTTCTAACAATTCGGCGAAGTCGCCGGAGACGCTTTGACGAGTTTCCTTGAACTCGAGTCCGAGGCTTTCGGCGAGAGCGGGGGCGTTGACGGTGTTGACTTCCGCGCCGCCGACGGCTGTTAGGTAGCCCTTGAGGATCATGCGGGAAATCGGGGTGGTGTCGGCTTCGTTGATTTTGCCGCTGTAGTTGACGCTCAAGTTTTCGCAACGTTTTGGGGCGATCTGGCTGATGAATTTTCCGAGCGATTCGCCGAGGGTCAGATACGGGCCGACGACGGCCAACGTTTTGGCGTCGATGTTCGGCATGTTGACGGCGTTGCGGATGGTTCCTTCGAGCAAGGTGGCGCGAATGGCCTCGGCGATTTCGATGCCGACATTTTCCTGGGCTTCGGAAGTAGAGGCGCCGAGGTGAGGGGTTAGGACGACATTTGAGAGTGTGCGCAGAGGGAAATCGGCTGGCGGGGGCTCGGTTTCGTAAACGTCGAGGGCGGCACCAGCGACGTGGCCGTTTTTCATGGATTCGTAAAGAGCGGTTTCTTCAACGAGACCGCCGCGGGCGCAGTTGACGATGCGGACGTTCTTTTTGCAAAGAGCGAGGCGGCGCGCGTCGAGCATGTATTTAGTCTCGGGCGTGAGCGGCATGTGCATCGAAATGAAGTCAGCTTGCGGCAATATGTCGTCTAACTGATCGATTAATTCGACCTGCAAGCTGCGAGCTCGGCTGGCGGACAAGTAGGGGTCGTAAGCCAGGACGCGCATCCCGAAGGCCATGGCGCGGCGGGCGAGTTCAGTGCCGATGCGGCCCATGCCGAGAATTGCGAGAGTTTTTCCGTAGAGTTCGACGCCCTCGAAGTTTTTGCGGTCCCATTTGCCAGCTTTCATGGAAGCGTCGGCCTGAGGAATGTTGCGGGCGAGGGAGACCAGAAGCGAGAAGGCGTGTTCGGCGGTGGAAATGGTGTTTCCGCCCGGGGTGTTCATGACGATCACGCCGTGTTTGGTGGCGGCTTCGACATCGACATTATCGACGCCCACACCAGCGCGTCCGACGGCTTTCAGGTCTTTGGCGGCTTCCAGAACTTTAGCGGTGACTTTGGTTTGACTCCGAACAACGAGTGCCGAAACGCCTTGGATGGCTTCGATGAGCTGATCCTCCTTGAGGCCAGTTTTGACGATCACTTCGAGAAGTCCGCCAGAAGCGAGTTCATCGACACCGCGTTGAGAAATGGGATCAGCGACAAGGACACGAAAATTAGCCATAGGAATTTGGAAGCTATGAGGGCCAGCGGGAGGTGTCAAACAATGATCCGATCTCAGGCAAATAGCACTGCAACTCCGCTCAAAATCGGATCAGAAAACGAGTTATGCGGTGAATAACTCGATGAAATTTTCGCAGCGATTGAGCGGGGAGAAAAATTGCCCACAAGTTACTCACAAACCTGTATTCCACTGAGGATCAGGCGGATAAAAATAACATCATACAATGTATGTAGTATGAAATAGGAATCGCTGTTTCGTCAGCGGCACGCCAGATCAACGCCCCGTTTTCCAATGCTTCCAGTGCGGCTCCCGACAAGGAGATTTTACCGTCGAACCCCGTTTCGTTTGCAACGGATGCCATTGCCCCCGCGCAACCCTCCGAACCCATCAACTTCGATCCGCCCATCGAGAATTTTGATTCGAGTTAGAGCTGAGTCTCGAGTGGCGTAGTTACTAGTTGAAGCGGCAGGTCGGCAATATTTCCAGCGGAGTTAAGATGAACCTCGTGACATTTCTTTAGGTCACGAAAGAAAATCGCCTCCTGGCTACGGGCGAATTCGCGATCCATGACGTTGATATTTGCCTCGTCATTAATTCGCAATGAGCGCGGATCGAGGTTTGTCGAGCCGATGGAAGCGAATTCGCCATCCACGATCAGGAGTTTGGTGTGGTTCATGGTCGGTTCGTATTCGTAAATTTTCACGCCGGCACGCAGCAAAGTCTTCCAGCGTTTACGCGAGGCTCGCTGGACGTTTTTCTGATCCATGTGTTTACCGGGCAACATGATTTGAACATTCACCCCACGTTGGGCAGCATTGCAGAGTGCGGCGACGAGCGTTTTATCCGGCAGGAAATAGGGATTTTCGATCAGAATGTTTTTTCGGGCTGCGGCAATGCTGAGGTGATACATCAATTCTGACGAGAATTGCGACCTAAGCGGTGAACTTGAATACGCTGCCGCGTGCATTGTTCCGGCAGCTCCTAGGTTCGGGAAAAACGCCACACCCTGCAACATTTCCTGTCTGACTTTCAGCCAATTATCGAGAAACGCCGACTGCAATTGCAGCACCACCGGACCTTGCACCCGGTAATGCAAATCGTGCCAATGTTTCGGACTCTGAGCGTTGCCAGTCCATTCGTCGCCAATGCCGACGCCGCCAATGAATCCGATGCGGCCATCCACGATCAGCAGTTTGCGATGCGTGCGATGATTCGCGCGAAACGGGTTGATTGCGAGTAATGGATGGAACGCCTGGACTTCCACGCCTGCTGCCCGCATTTCGTTGCGATACTGTCGAGATTTGTTGCCGCCCACAGCGTCGACAATCACCCGCACAGGCACCCCGGCGCGAGCGCGTTCGATTAACGCATCGGTGAACATCCGCCCGGTTTGATCTCCATAATAGACGAACGTCTCAAAGTTAACGCTCTGCTTGGACTGATGGATCGCGGACAGCATGGCTGGGAAAATTTGATCGCCATTTTCCAATGTCTCGATTTTGTTTCCGGGCAGGAATCCGCCGCTCAGAGACACGCCGATACTTTGGGTGAAGGCTGGTTCTCCGACATGGGCCACCGGTGTGAGCGGTTCGCGCAACGGCCCTTTGGACGCACATCCGCCCGCGATCAGCGCGATAAGGATGCAACTCGAATGAAAAATTGCGCGCTGAAGAAATCGGGATGGTTTTAGACTATACATGGCACCCATTAAGTCGCAGCTGGACTATAAAAAGGACGCAAAAAATTCTGGTAAACTCGGTTACCCGGTCGTGCGCAGACCGGCGGCGATCGCGTTGATGGATAGCATCACTTCCGGGAGTAACGCGTCGGATTCTGCGGTATCGCCTGAGGCCCGCAGCTTGCGCCAGTTTTTCAGCAGGACGATCTGTTGCTCGTGCAGCATTTGCAGAGCGTGGGCTCGCACGGCCAGGGTTTTATAGAAACGCGGACGGCGCCCAGTCGATTCGGAGCCGAGCACTTTTTCGATCATTTGTTGCGTCAGCAGAAACTCATCGCGAATGATGCCAAGCACCTTTTCACGCATCGGTTTGTCTTCCACCAACGACGCGTATTTTTCCATCAATGTTAGATCGGCGCTCGCGAGATTGGTTTCCACATTCGTGAGGGTAAAACGCAGAAACGGCCAGTTCTTTTGCTCCTTACTGAGCCAGAGAAAGTTCTCTTCGTCTTCTTTTTCGATCGCAGCGAGAGCGGAACCTACGCCAAACCAACCGGGCAGATAATAGCGCGATTGATTCCACGAAAACACCCATGGAATCGCGCGCAAATCACTCAGTTTCCGTTGTCCAGTCCGCCGCGACGGACGCGAGCCGATACTGCTCCGTTCCAACGCATCGATCGGCGTGGCCTGACTGTAAAAATCCATGAATTCCGGCAATTTTAGGAACGCCTGATACGTGTCGCGGCTGATGTTGGAAAGTCGATTCACCACCCCTTTCAGCGGCCGCTTCACTTCTGCCACTCGAGCCTGACGCGCCGTCACGCCGGTCACGCCCGCGAGCAAAAGCTCCAGATTATAAGTCGCCGTGCCGAGGTTGGCGTATTTCTGGGCAATGGTTTCGCCCTGCTCGGTCAGCCGAATGTCGCCATTCAGCGTTTTCGTTGGCAACGCATCGAGAAACCGGTGTGTCGGTCCCGCACCACGGCTGATCGTGCCGCCGCGACCATGGAAAAACCGGATCCGGCACCCCATTTCCGTGCCTATCGCCGTCATGGATTCCTGCGCCATTTGCAATGCCCATTGGCTTGCCAAAATGCCGCCTTCCTTGTTGCTATCGCTGTAGCCGACCATCACTTGCTGCACCGGCAATGGATGACGCGTCGGCCGCAAAGCATGTTGTCGGTGTAAACTGCGTCGAGTTACATCGTGATCTAAAAACGCCCGAATAATCCCCGGGCTTTTCTCGAGATCTTCCGTCGTCTCAAAAAGCGGCACTACCGACAACACGCAGGCCAGACCTTCCGGCGAATTCTCCACCAGACCGGCCTCGCGGCAGAATAAATACACCATCAACAAGTCGGAAACGCTCCGCGTCATGCTCACAATCAGCGCCCCCAGCCCATCGGCGCCGAATTGATTCCGGTGCTCGGCCAGAACGCGGTAGCAATCCAAAAGCGCGTCGGCCTCCGTCCCCGCTTTCACGCCAGGCAGCAAAAACGGACGCGGACTCTTCAGTTCCGCATTCAAAAACTCCATCCGCTTGTCTTCGTCCCACTCGATAAATTCGTGCCCAGCCATTCCCGCCTTCGACATCATCTGGCTCAACGCCGCCTCGTGAAACGCGCTGTTTTGTCGAATATCCAGCGCCGCCGAATGAAAGCCAAACACCTCCAACGTGCGCATAATTGGCCGCACTTCGATTTTTGCGAGTCGGATCGCACCCACCTCTAAAAGTGACCCATACAAAATCCGCAAATCGGCGCGCAATTGCTGCTGATACCGGTAGCGATTGCTCTCGTTGCTGAGTTTGTCGTCATCGTCGAGCGAACGTTCCAGCGGGATTTTCAGTTGAGTCAACCGCACAAATTGCCGCCACGGCTCGTCTGGATAATGACGGAAGATCGGCTCGGAAGCGATCGGTCCCACCTCCGCGGCCAGGGCCTGAATCGCCTCCTTCAAAAATCCCGGCGCGGGATAGACATATTGTGAAAGGCTGAGTTCATGGGCCGCGCGTTCGAGCTGACCATCGATCACTTTTAACGCATTGCGCCGTAGATCGAGCAGCGTTTCCTTCGTCACTTGCGCCGTCACAAACGGATGCCCGTCGCGATCGCCGCCAACCCACGTTCCAAAACGCAGCGCGGGAAGTGTCCCTTCACCCTCCAGCAACGTCGGGTCAAAACCGGCTTCCGCCCAGGAAATCTCCAAATTCCGATCGAGTCGCGGCACCACATTCGGAAAAACCTCCTGGAGATAGTGCATCACATTCCGCCGTTCATCCGCCACTTCCGGCTTCTGCCGTGGAATCTCGCCCGTCCGCCAGAGCCGCTCCAGCGTTGCCTTCGTGTCGTCGCGAATCTTCTGCAACTCCCGTGGCGTCCACATTTTGTTCTCGCGAGCGAGCAACAATTGATACAGCTCCCGCAATTGTTCGAGCACGGTGGAGCGTTTCGCCTCGGTCGGGTGCGCGGTTAAAACAGGCTCGACTTCGATTTCTCTCAGGATTGATGCGAGTTCCACCCCATTCGTGCCCATTTGCTGGAGGCGCCGCAGCTCCGACGCCCAGAGGCCGGGTTCGCTCGCGGCTCCGAGCTCCGTTTCGCGTAAACGTCGGATTTGGGATGACGTATTCTCTTCAACGATGTTCAGAAGCTGAAACGCGATGGAATACACTTGCGCCATCCGTTTCGGAAACGGCTCATGAATTTCCGAGTCTGACAACCAAGGAACGCACTTTGCCAATTCCGTATCGCCCAAATCCACCAGCACTTCTCGAAAACATTCCACCAGGAACTGGAGGTCGGCCTTGATCTTTTCAAAGCCAATCGTCGTAAAATCGGGCAATTCTGCTGTGCTTTTTTCCATATTTTTCCCTGAAGCGACCGGGGCTGTTCACTGGCAATCGATGCCGCCCCTTTTTCGTGCAGCGATGTATGGCCGGTTCGCCCCGCAGTGTCAATGCCTCAGCCCGGTAAAAAATCACCTGAGTTCACTGCAACTCGACTGAAAAAAAGCTCTGAACCTCTACGATCCCGCCGCGATCTTCTCCGGCACCAAACGCCCCGTCTTGTCCGGCCCGTCCGTGCTGCCTTCCTCGTGATATTCCGCGTCCGTGTTCACATTCCAAATGTCGAAACGCCCCTCGTTCGTAATGTTTTTCGCCGCCAAAATCGCCGTCATCATGGAGTGATCCTGGTTGTTGTATTTGTGCATCCCATTGCGGCCGACCGGCTGCAGATTCGTCAGCTTGCTGATTTCCTCGCGAATAATCCGCACGTCCTCGTTATAGCCCGGTCCATACACCGGATACGATTTTTCCATGCGAACAACACAGCCATCGACGAAGTCATCGGCCCGCGCCAGGCCGAGCTGCACGAGTTCTTTTTTGCCGAGCTCGATCAGCTCCGGCTCGCTCATATTCCAAAGGTCGTCGCCTTCAAAACAAAAATACTCCAGGCCCAGGCAGGTCGTCGATTTGTCGGCCACGAGGTCCATGCTCCAGTTGTTGAAGTTCTGGATGCGGCCCAGTTTCACACCCGGATCGTGCACGTAGATCCAGTTGTCCGGAAATAACTCCGTCCGTTTGAGCATCAGCGCCACCGTGAGGAAATCCCGATACGCCAGACGCTTCGCCGCAGCCTGAGCGGATTCGCTGAGCGGCGGATCAAATGCCAGCACGCAATCGCGCAACGGCAGCGAAACGATGAAATTCGTCGCCGTCCATTCCGATGTAACTCCGCTCAAATTTTTCGACGTCACTGAGACGACTTCATTTCCCACCCGGTTAATTTTTGTGACTTCCTCGCCCATCAAAATCTCGCCGCCCAGCCGCCGAATGTCGTCTCGCGTTTTCTCCCACATCATGCCAGGGCCCAGCTTCGGGTATTCAAACGTGTCGATCAGCGTCTTGATTACTTCGCCACCGGAGCCCTGCTTCTTCGGGAAGAGCGCATTCATCACCGCACTCAAAAGCGACAATCCCTTGATCCGCTGAGCCGCCCAATCGGCGCTAATTTCCGAGCAAGGCATCCCCCAGACTTTTTCAGTGTAAGTCTTAAAGAAGATCTGGAAAAGCTTCTTCCCGAACCGATTGCTTACCCAGTCTTGAAACGACTTTTCCGGCGTGATCGGAAAAATCCGCGACTTCACATAGCTCAAGCCGCAAAGGAACGACGTCCAGACGCCGAGGCCAAAAAGCGCGTTCGCCGCCTTCAATGGATAATCAAAATAGACGCCATTATAGAAGATGCGCGACATCCGCCGCACGCTGATGAACTGATCCCCCAGCCGCCGCTTCCACCATTGCGTGATCTCGTGGCTTTTGGAAAAAAAACGGTGACCGCCAATGTCGAAGCGATATCCATGGTACTCGACTGTGCGGGCAATGCCGCCGACGTAGTGCGGATCTTTGTCGAGCACCAACACCGGCACGCCATTTTCAATCAATTCAGCGGCAGAAGTTAGCCCGGCCGGGCCTGCACCCACCACCACGGTGCGTTTCAAAGGGATTTCAGACATGAAGCACGCACCATAGGTGAATTATCCCTCACGAAAAGATCAAAAGTCTGCACTCAGGCGTCGGAGGCGGAAAGATATTCCACCACTTCCTGGCATTGGGAGTTGTTCAGCATCGCGTCGCAGCAGGCACTTTCGACAATCTCCCCTGCCCCATCGCGAACGCAAAGACATGCGAGCCAGTCGGTCACCCTGCGAGCCTGACGAATGTTATGCGTCACGAGGACGATGGTATGGCGCTCTTTGAGCCGCAGAATCAGTTCCTCGATGGCTTCCGTGGAACGCGGATCGAGCGCGCTGGTCGGCTCATCCATCAGGATGACTTCGGGTTCGGTGGCCAGCGTTCGCGCGAGACAGAGGCGCTGCTGTTGCCCAACGGAAAGGCGCAGGGCCGATTCGTGCAATCGATCCGAAACTTCATTCCAGAGGCTGGCTTCGCGAAGAGCCTTTTCAGCAACCATGGGCCAGTCGCGGCGCGGATGTTTTCCTAAATGTCGGACGCCGAAAATCACGTTCCGGTAAATCGTCGTCGGGAACACGGCGGGCTGTTGAAAAAGCATCCCGATCCTTGAGCGCAACGCATCCGGGTCCACGTCCCCGATACGGATGGAACTCCCATGAAAAAACACCTCGCCGCCCACTCGAAAACCGGGGCTGAGATCGACGAGCCGATTCAGGCAGCGCAGGAGCGTGCTCTTTCCCGCACCGGACGGGCCGATAATTCCGAAGACCTGGTGCGGGGCAATTTCCAAACTGGTGCGATGCAGCAACGTGCGCGTTCCGGCCGTGACGCTGAGGTTGCGCACGGAAAGAATGGATTCAGCCACTGCGGGCGTGGAGCAGCAATCAAGCATGGTGAGCTTCTTCGTGGAGCCTGAGTCGAAACGGGAGTGCGATCAGACTCAAACCAAAAACGAGGCCGAGCAGCACAATGGCTGTTCCCCAGATTTTCGTGCGAACGGCCGGATCGAAAGAATCCTGAGCCAGGATGAAGATGTGATACGGCAGCGACAACACCGGGCTTTCTTTGATTCCCGTGGGAAAACCCGCGCCGGCAAAGATCGTGGCCGTAAACATGATCGGGGCCGTCTCCCCCGCCGCCCGTGCGAGTCCGAGGAGCGATCCGGTAAGCAGACCGCTGAAACTCTGCCGCAGGATCACCGAAAAAATGATTTGAGTCTGAGTCAAACCTAGCGCCGCTGCGGCTTCCAGATAGCTGCCGGGAATAGACGCGATGCGTTCCATCAACGCCACCGTCACCGTCGGGAGGATCATGATTCCCAGAAGAATGCCGCCGGTGAGCCAGGATTTCCCCAGGTGCAGGAAACCCACGAAAACAATCAGTCCGAAAAGCCCCAGTAGAATGGATGGCACACCGTTCAACACGTGCAAAAACAACTCTAGGTAACGCCGGATACGTGACTCCCGATGCAGATAAACACCATGGGTCAGCGAGATGGCGACGGCCAGCGGCGCAGCCGTTGCAAGCGCAGTGGTAATGAGGATGAGCGTGCCGATGAGGTTATAAAAAATGCCGCCATCGGCTCCGACGAGCTTGATTTGCTCGGTGAGAAATCGCCAGCTTAGCGCGGGAAAGCCTTTGTAAAGGATCGCCGCCACGATGGAAAAAAGGACCGTTGCCGAGAGCAACGCGCAGATGCCCGTCACGACAGCGAGCAGTCCATTGGTGAAACGGCGCATCTCAGTTGCGTGGGTTCAGCCGGTCAGCAGTGACCGTGCAAAGACCGGCCATCGTTAGCAGCACCAAGCCCAAGCCAACGATCGCCGCCCAATGCAACGGATTGCCGTAGGCGATGTTTGTCTCGGAGCCTCCGAGTTTGCTGGTCAAGGTCTGGCCCGCCTCCGTCAGCGGTCGCCAGGAGAGCAGGTTCGCTGGCCAGCGATTATCCTGACGCCCCACCACGAGGAAAACCGCGATGGTTTCTCCCAAGGACCGGCCCAGCGCCAGTAGGATTGCTGCGATTAGACCCGGTCGCGCTTGCGGAAGCGTGATGTGAAAAATCGTTTCCGCGTGAGTCAATCCCAGCCCGCGTGCGGCGTTTCGTTGCAGCCACGGAATGCTCTGCAAAGCGTCATCGCTCAGCGTCATCATCGTGGGCAGCACCATCACGGCGAGCAGGAGGGCGGCAGTTAGAAGCGTATCGCCGCTGATCGGGTCGACGGGCGCGAGCCATTGGTAAACCCAGTTCCGCAAGAAGAGAATCCCCAGTAATCCATAAACCACCGACGGCACACCAGCGAGCAGTTCGATGACAATCTTCGCCGCGAGACGAGCGTGTGGCGGCAGATATTCGGAGGTGAAAATCGCTGCGCCCAAGCCGATTGGCACCGCCAGAACCATCGCAACCACCGAGACGGCGACCGTCCCGTAGATCATCGACAACGCGCCGAAGATTTCCTTTCGATAATACCATTTCGGCCCCGACAGATAACTCCAGCCCGCGTGCTGCCAAACCGGGAAGCTTTCCCAGACAAACAGTCCTACGAGAAAAATCAAAAACCCCACTGCCACCGCGCTAAACCCGTAGCAGGAGAATCGCATCCAACTCGCATGACGAAATTTTAGCGACAACCCAGTGGAAATTTTCGCTACGGAGGAGGTCACGAAAAAGTGAGCGGAGTTCCAGTCATTTCACCGTCGCTGCCGGTGCTTCGCCGTGGAGATCTTTCAGAGGCAGGTAGCCGTTTTTCGTCATCAACGCCTGGCCTTTTTCACTCAGCAAATAATCCACAAACGTCTTCGCATCACCCGTAGGCTCGCCATTGGTGATCAGCGAGAGCGGACGACTCATCGGGTAGGTGTGGTTTGCAATGTTCGCATTCACTGGCTCGACGACCGTTCCTGCGTCGTCTTTCAAGCCCAGGGCGAAAACGGTTTTCCCATCGGCCCACGAAGCGGAAAGCTGCGAAAGCGCGCCCTTGGTGCTGCTAACTTTACTGCGGGTTTCCTCATTGCCGCCGACTTCTGGAAAGGAAACTTCCGGCGCTTTCTTGTGATCGACATAAGCCCAGTTTGCAAAGACTTCCCACGTGCCGCGACCGGGTTCCTTGTTGAAAAACGCGATGCGCTGATCTTTTCCGCCTACGTCCTTCCAGTTTGTGATCCGACTTTCATAGATATCACGCACCTGCTGTTTGCTGAGGCTGTGCACGCCGCCATCCCACACGTCCTGCGAAACGATCAACGCCACGGCATCCACCCCGATCTCCGTCACCCGGAAATCACATTTAGGATACTTCGCCCGATCTTCACCCGAGAGCGGCTTGGAAATCATCCCGATCTGCACAAGCCCATCGCCGAGTGACGAGATTCCACCCGAACTCCCGCCTTGAGTATCGATCTGGATGTTGAGTTTTTTCTCCGCGCGCAAATTCTCCGCAGCTTCCGCTGCCGCGAGATTGACCGTGGTCGAGCCATTGATCTTCAAAACCTGGTCCGCCCCAAGGAGCGGCTGAAGCAGGGCGACTGTGAGGAATGTGAGGAGATTGAGGGATTTTTTCATAAGTTCTTGTGGATACGGCAGTTGATTGTGATTGGACGACCGAGGCAACGAAAAAGACGCCGATTCAGGGAGCCACGGACATGGTGAAATTAGCGGCCCGCTCCGATTTTGCGTGCCGTCACCAGCGGCAGGACCGCTTCGTAGATTTTTTCATTCATCCCTTCCACGTTCCAGAGATCGGCCGTGCTCGCATAGGGCCGTTTCTCCACGATCCGCTCTGCCATTGCGCGACTTACCTTTGGCAGATCGGTCAGCTCCTCGATAGAAGCACGGTTGAGATCCACGTTGCCCTCCGGTGTGGGCGTGGGCGTTGCCAACGGACGCACCGGCATTGGCGCAGGTGCCGTCCGGGGAATCGGCGTTGCCAACGGATGTAGCGCAGCTCGCGGAGTCGCCGCGCGCTGAAAGAAATCTTCATTCGAGGTTCCCGCAGCCTTTTTCCCTCTCCAGCCGCCTACTTTTCCCGCCTTCGCTTTCGATTCCAGCCGCTTCAGACGTTGCCATTCCTCATTCGCATCCGGGCCATCTGGACGGCTCGCCGCTGCTCCGAAGACGCGCGCCAGCCCATTCTCCACCAGTAACTCTGCGTAATTCGTTCGCCCGTCTTCCAGCAGCACAAATCCGTAATAACGCGGCTCGTGACTCGCCCCGCGCGCATCCTGCTTTTGCGTGACCACCGTAAACCGCCCGCCCAGCGTCTTCCGCGCAAACTGCGCCGCCTTCTCTCCCAGCCTTAGCACCTCCGGAACCGTCACCCCGAAATAATCCGCCTGCTCCTTCAGCCGATCGGGAAACCGCTCATCCGTCTCCGGAGTATCGACAAAATACAATCGCAAAATCATTTCCCTGGAACCCGAATGAACATGAAAACTATCCCCGTCCCCATAGCCGCCCGCGACCAACTCACAATTCTTCAAAGTCGTCCACTCCGCTCGAAGCAGCGGCGCAAAGCCGAGCAACAAAAGACCAACCAACAAGCGAAGAGGGAAACGCATCGCCCACTTTCCACCAGCCACGATCCTGCCGCAAACGTCATGCTCCGACTAAAAGATTGAACGCTTTGCGCATTCGAGTATCCAACGAATGGCATGTTGCGCTTCTCGACACCTCTTCGCTGGCTGACCGTATTGGTCTCAGCCTTTGCGTGGATGGTCGCGACCAATCACTGCGCCATGGAAACGTTGGCTGCGTTGGGGAGCCATTCGGAAGTAGCTTGCAGCAGTTGTGCTCACGATCAACATCAGCAAGGGGCGGACTCCCATTCCACAGATTCGAATCTAACTTGCTGCAAAATTTTTAAGAGCGTCGGCGCGACCGATACGCTCCTCGTAAAAGCTCCCGTTCAGGTGGGTGATTTTAGTTATCCGGCGATCTTGTCAACCGTCGTCGCCAGCAGCGCGGATCCCGTTTTGCTGCACACCGCTAATGCTCCGCCTGGAGCAAACCAGTTTGGCGCTAGCATCCTCGCGCGCTGCCATCCCGGCCTAGCGCCCCCTCCTCTAGCTTAACTGCCGGATCGCGTCCTCTCTGCGGCGCATGTTTCCGACGGTCAGTTCACTTTTTGCTGCAAGCGGTGGTGCCGCTTCGAGTTCAGCAAATCCCTTTCGACGGACTAATCTGCTGTCGGGAAAAAAACAAAAAAAACACAATAGAAAAAACACATATGAACATCCATCAACACATCCTCGCGATCGCCAGTCTGGCTCTCCTGACTAGCATCGCGCCTATCCAAGCCGCTGATAAAGTGGTCATTCCAGAAACATATCCGCTGAAAACCTGCGTCATCTCCGGCGATGAACTCGGCGGCAAAATGGGCAAGCCCATCAAAGTCACCAGCAACGGCACCGACGTCTATCTCTGCTGCAAAATGTGCAAGAAAGACTTCGATAAAGACCCAGCCAAATACGTGAAAATGGTCAAGGACGCGGAAGCTGCCAAAGCCAAGAAATAGAATCCACTGGAACTCCCATCAGCGCGGCTCACTGCGCTGATGGCGAGTTTTTGGGAACACCATTTTTTATGATTACCGCCGCGCATTTACACCTGTTGCTCAATCACTTTCCACTGGTCGGCCTGGCCATCGCCTCCCTCGGCTTGCTAACCTCCATCCTGATGAAAAATCGCGGGGCACAAGTCCTATCCATCGCGTTGGTCATCCTCACCTCCTCCACCGCATGGCCCGTTGCCGTGTCGGGGCAAAATGCCTACAAAACCATCCGCGGTGTCGCTGACGATGACGGCGCCGACTGGCTGGATACGCACCTTGACCGTGCAGATCAAACCGTCTGGCTCTTCGCTTTACCGCCGCTGGTCGGATTACTAGCCATTTTCCTACCTAACAAATTTCCCCGCGCCGCCACACCATTGACGGTCGCAACGCTCATTGCCGCAGGAGTTGGCCTCGGTGCGGCTACTTACATTGCCGACGCGGGAGGAAAGATACGTCACTCCGAAATCCGGTCCGCCACTCCTCAACCATGAAAAACTTTTTGCTGAGTCTTCTATTCACGGGCTGCGCGACCAACATTGCGGTGCCGCCGCTGCCAGCCGGTCATCCGGCCCAAGCAGAAACCGCCAGCGCGAATTCTCCTCGACTTCGACCGTATCTAGCTAGTCATCGCAGTCGTGTCGCTCAAGACGAGGAAGCCGCCGCGCCGAAGGAGGACGCTCCGATGGATCATTCCAAAATGAAGATGGAGGGAATGTGAAACGTCTCTTCCTAACACTATTGCTGGTTCCATCCGTGCAGGCGGCGGATGTGGTGGATCAAGCGTTGGAAGGAAAACTTTCCCAGCGCGTGACGTGGGTGAAATCCAGCCGCGAAAACGGGCAGATAGCACTGCAAGTCCGCTCACTTTTGCAAAAACGACTAACATCAGACAGCGCCGCGCAAATTGCCTTATTGAACAACTCCAGCTTGCAGGGAAAATACGAGTCTCTCGGCATTTCCCAATCGGAAATTGCCGCTGCGGGACTTTTGAAAAATCCATTGCTCACGGCCCAAACACGCTGGGCGGATCGCGGTGCAAAAAACGCGAACGTCGAATTTTCCTACTCCCAAGACATCGCGGATTTATTCCTCCGGCCACTTCGCAAAAAGCTCGCGACCCTCGCTTACAACGGAGCCCAACTGACACTGGCAGACGATGTTCTGAAGCTGGTGTCAGAAACCAAAACGGCGTTCTACGAATTACAGGCAACCATGCAAATCCTCGCGCAGGAAGAATTGGTTGTTCAATCCAATGAAGCCACCGCTGATTTTGCAAAGAAGCAGCGTGAAGCAGGAAACATCACCATTTTGCGCCTCGTCCAGCAGCAAGCAATGCTCTCCAAGTCCCGTCTCGAAGTCGCCAAAAGCCGAGCGGAAATCAGCCAGAAACGCGAGGTGCTCAATCGCCTTCTCGGTCTCTGGGGCACCGCGACGGATTGGAAAATCGACGCGCAACTCCCCGCACTTCCGAAGCGCGAAGTCGCTCTCCAAAATGTCGAGACGGTTGCCGTTTCTCGTCGGACTGATCTGGAAATTGGCCGGGCGCAACTAACACTCGCTGCCACCAGTCTCGGCATCCAGGGAAAGACCCGGATGTTCCCTTCTAGCATTCGCCTCGGAGTTGATTACGAACGCGATATCGATGGAACTCAAATGGCCGGTCCTAACATTGAAGTAGAACTTCCTATTTTTAATAACGGACTCCCTGAACTCGCTCGTCGCCGCGCCGAGTTCAAGCAAGCGCAATGGGAGTTACAAGGCCGAGCCATCGATGTGCGTTCCGAAGCCAGGGAAGCGCGCGATGGACTGATTGGGGCGCGCGATTTAGCCGAGTTTTACCGCGACGAATTGCTCCCGCAGCAGCAGGAAATCATGAAAGGCACGCAGCTCGAATTCAACGGCATGCTCACGGGCTTCTATGAACTCATTCGCGCCAAGCAAGACCAACTCGAAGCCGAGCGCGGCACCGTCGATGCCCTGCGCGACTACTGGATTTCCCGCACCAAACTGGAAGCCGCCCTCGGTGGCAGCCTCGACGTTCTCCAGATCGACCATTCCAAAGACTAACTACTAACTCATATGACAGACTCACTTATTTCCCGTCGTCGTTTTTTCTCTAGCACCGCGGCCATCGCGGGGGGACTCGCCGTTGCGCACCGCGTCTTTGGTGCAGAGGCGATGGAGCATACTAACATGTCGATGCCCACGAGCGACACCGACGACCGTTATCGTCCCGTCATCACGCCGAATGGAATGTCACTCCCATGGAAAATGGTCGATGGCGTCAAAGTTTTTCACCTCATCGCCGAGCCCGTGCGCCGGGAATTTGCCCCCGGATTGGTTGCCGATTGCTGGGGCTACAATGGCATGGTGCATGGGCCAACGATCGAGGCCGTCGAAGGTGACCGCGTGCGGATCTATGTAACTAACAAACTCCCCGCCGCCACCACAGTTCACTGGCACGGCGTTCTTCTGCCCAGCGGAATGGATGGCGTCGGCGGGTTGAGTCAAAAGGCGATTCAGCCCAACGAAACTTTTCGATACGAGTTCGATTTGATTCAGCACGGAACCCTGATGTATCACTCGCATCACGACGAGATGACGCAGATGGGCCTCGGCCTGATGGGGATGTTTGTCATTCACCCCAAAGAGGAAAAACGGCCCGACCGCGATTTCGTTATCATGCTCAGCGAATGGAAAATCGTTCCCGGAACCACGCGTCCGGATCCGAACGAGATGACGGATTTTAACGTCCTCACCATGAACGCGCGAGTGTATCCCGGCACCGCGCCGCTCGTGGTAAAAAAAGGCGACCGCGTGCGTATTCGCATTGGCAATCTGAGCGCGATGGATCACCACCCAATCCATTTGCACGGTTATTATTTCACCATCACCGCAACAGACGGCGGCGACGTGCCGGAGTCCGCGCAACACCCGGACACCACGGTGTTAGTCGCGGTTGGCCAGACGCGCACGATCGAATTCGTAGCGAACAATCCGGGCGATTGGGCAATGCATTGTCACATGACGCACCACGTTATGAACCAGATGGGCCATGGAAATCCGAACATTATCGGCATGGAGAACACGACCAGTTTCGACAAAAAAGTGCGCAAGGATTTACTCCCCGGTTACATGACGATGGGCAGCGACGGCATGGGTGATATGGGCGACATGGGCATGGCCGTTCCGTCGAATAGCTTACCCATGGTCGGCGCTACCGGCCCGCACGATTACATCACCATGGGCGGAATGTTCACCATTCTGAAAGTGCGGGAAACCCTCACTAACTACGACGACCCAGGTTGGTATGAAAACCCGCCCGGCACGTTGGCGACCGTGGCCGAAGCGAACGACTTGAAACGCGACGGCATTTCACTCTAACTCCGCTCAAAATTTTCCCGCACGGCCCGCCACGCCTGCGGGCTGCATACGCAGCCAAAGAAATTTGTTTCGCGTGGGCGCTTGTCTGCGTAAAAAGATTCTTTCACGCAGTCTCTTCCCCAAATCGCGGCTGCAGTTCGACCTATTTCTATGACTAAAACCGGCATCGTTGGCGTTGGCCACATTGGCAAATTTCACGCGCGCATCTATTCCGAACTCGCTGCCGCAGGTGGGTCGAATTTTACAGCGGTGTTCGATACGAATCTGGAAAACGCGCAGGCTGTGGCAGAACAATACGGCGCGAAAGCCGTCGCCACGCTGGAGGAATTTGCCACGCTCGTAGACTGCGCATCCGTGGCCACGCCGACGCCATATCACTTTGACTCCGCTCAGTTTTTGCTGAACCGCGGCGTGCATTTGCTGATTGAAAAACCGATTACCGAAACCACCGAGCAAGCTCAGAAACTCGTCGCGCTCGCCCAGGAAAAACAGCTCGTCCTGCAAGTCGGCCACGTCGAGCGGTTCAATCCCGTGATGGCGGTGCTCGAGAAACATCTGAATCATCCGCGTTTCATCGAGGCGCACCGCCTTTCGCCTTACCCGAATCGCAGCGTGGAGATCGGCGTGGTGCTTGACCTGATGATTCACGATCTGGAAGTGATCCTCCACCTAATCAAGTCGCCGATTCAATCCGTCGATGCGGTCGGCATTCCCGTGCTGAGCAAGCGCGAGGACATCGCCAATGCGCGCATCCGATTTGAAAATGGATCGGTCGCCAATGTCACTGCAAGTCGGATCAGTCCTGAAAAAATGCGTAAGCTGCGGGTGTTTCAGGAGGACGCTTATTTGTCGCTCGATTACGGCGAGCAATCCGGGGAAATTTACCGGAAAGACGGATTTCAAATTGTGCGCGAAGTGGTTCCGATCGAACGCGACGATGCGTTGACGCGGCAGTTACAAAGCTTTCTGGAATGCGCGCGCGCCGGGAGTCAGCCGCGAGTCTCGGGCAACCAGGCTGCGGCAGCGTTGGAACTAGCGATTCGCATTACACAAGCCATCGAGTCCTCCCCGTTTACCGACAAGCTGCCGGGATAGACCATGCACCTGTATCTAGTGGCCGGCGAACTGAGCGGCGATGCCCACGGAGCGTCGCTGATGCGAGCGCTGCAAGGACAGTTAGGAGACGTGACTTTTTCCGGTGCAGGCGGGCCGGAGATGCAGGCGTTGGCGAAGGGGCCGTTTCTCGAATGGACGAGCCATGCGGTCGTTGGCCTGTGGGAAGTGATTAAAAACTACGGCTATTTCCGCCGCGAGTTTTACCGGATGATCAAGGAGATCGGGACGTTGCAACCGGACGCGGTGGTGCTGATCGATTATCCCGGATTCAATCTGCGACTGGCCGCCGCGCTGCGAAAAAAGTTTCCTGCGCTGAAAATCATCTACTACATCAGCCCGCAAGTCTGGGCGTGGAATCGCAGCCGCATTCCAAAGATGGCGAAATGGCTCGACCTCATGATCTGCCTTTTTCCATTCGAGAAAGAGCTCTATGAGCAAAGCGGACTCCGCACGGAGTTTGCGGGTCACCCGATGCTCGATGAGTTGGAGAAGAAACGCATCGCCGGTGTTAGTCGTGATTTGAGTTCCATAGGACTCTTCCCCGGCAGTCGCGAACGCGAAGTTAGGAAAATACTACCCATCATGTTAGCAGCCGGAAAGATTCTGCGGGAGCGTCATCCTGATCTGCGCTTTTTCATTCCCGCCGCGAGCGAGAAACTACTAACACTCATCCGCGAAATGACGTTAGGCGTTCCTAACTGTGTTATAGAACTCCGTAACGCCTACGCACTCATGCAAACCTGCGGCGCAGGAATGGTGGCCTCGGGAACAGCGACCTTGGAAGCGGCGTTTTTTGGCTTGCCCTACGTGTTGCTCTACAAGGTCGCTCCCCTCACCTATGAAATCGGTCGGCGCATCATCCGAGTGCCTTTTTTAGGGATGGTAAACATCCTCGCAAAACGCGAAGTCATCCCGGAGTTCGTTCAGGAAAAAGCCGATCCCGCGCAGATAGCACTCGCACTCGAATCATTTTTGTTCGACCCGCCGATACGGCTGCAACTCGAATCAGATTTGCGCGACGTCATCGGAATGTTAGGTGAACGCGGCGCAGCGAACAAAGCCGCACAAGCCATCGTTCGCCTTCTAACATCGCACTAACAAACATGAACCCGGAAACGCATCCGCAGAATCCCATCTTCATCCAGACGATGTTTGGCAAAATCGCGCGTCGCTACGATCTGGCGAATCACATCCTCAGCATGGGACTCGATTTCGGCTGGCGAAAGCGCATCGGTCGAATCCTCGCGAAACAACAGCCGCGCATGATCCTCGATCTAGCCACCGGCAGCGGTGATCTAGCTTTAACGCTTGCGCGCTTTTGTCCGAACGCCGAAATCGTGGCGGCGGATTTTTGTTTGCCAATGCTGGTCCAGGCCCAGTTGAAGAATGTTAGCAACTTGATGGCAGCGGATGGAATGCGTCTGCCGTTTTCTGATGGGACTTTCAATGCACTCACGGTGGCTTTCGGCCTGCGCAACATGCGGTCCTACGAACGGGCCGTTGGCGAATTTCTCCGAGTTCTCGTCCCCGGCGGAACGCTCCTCATTCTCGATTTTTCGAAACCAGAGAGTCTTTTGAGAATTCCCTATCGCTGGTATCTGCGCTGCGTTCTTCCGCGAATCGCCGAAGTGTTAACCGGCGAAAAATGCGCCTACGATTACTTGGGCGAATCCATTGAGGCTTTTCCCAGCGGGACTGCCATGTTACGCCTGATCGAATCCGCAGGCGGAAAAGACCCGACTTGCATTCCACTCGCAGGCGGAATCGTCAGCCTCTACGAGGCCCAAAAAGCGACTTAACCTTTGGTCCGACGACCGGTGTGAAATCCTTCTTCATCTTCGTAGCCCTCGACGGCATTGAAGTTGGCCCAAAGGAGCATTAAAGAGCCGACAAGAAAGACGGCCCCAACGAGGGAGAGCATAATAACCATAATCTGGGGGAAAATGTGGGTGTTTTTGGAACTAATAAACGGCTTGACTAGGAAAACACCGATTCTCATTTATGACAACTTATATTTTGAAAAACGGCCAGCTTTTCGCATATCTGAATGCACCGCGGCTCCAAGGCACCGTCGATGGACCCAAGAAATGTCTCCAGCGGGAATCGAACCCACATTTAGAGTTTAGGAAACCCTCGTTCTATCCGTTGAACTATGGAGACTATTGGAAATCAGCTATGCGCTGCTAACTGAGGATCGCTTTTCCTCCGCTTTAAGGCAGGAGTTAGGGCGATGTCTTCGTCGCATAGCGAAGTTTTAACATGTAGGCGGCTGATTTCAAATCTCAATCCCGCGCTTGCCAGTCTTCATGTCTCGCCGCAAGTTGCGAGACTATGCGGGACTTTTCTTCTCGGCTGTCCTGGATTGGCCGGATGCTTTTTCCGATCCGCCTTTTCGTTGGGCTAGCTGTTGTTGGGTTGGCGCTGGAATGGATCCAACCCAAGCCGCTTTTTGATCCCGCGGAGCGTGTTACGCAGATGGTGGCAATCGCAGTTGTCGTAGGTGGGCTCGCCTTGCGCGGCTGGGCGGCGGGTTGTGCGGGCGGTCATACGCGCTCTCACCAAATTGAGGCGCCAACGTTGGTCACTGGCGGGCCGTTCGCCTATGTGAGGAATCCGATCTATCTCGGAACGGTGGTGATCGGTCTAGGTATGTCGATGTTACTAGGTGACCCGAAAGCCTATCTGTTTTCCGCACTGACTTTTGCCGTTCTCTATTTGACGATTATTCCGGCAGAAGAACGTTTTCTGCTCGGAGAGTTTGGCGCAGCTTATCGGGATTATTGCCGCACGGTGCCACGCCTGCTGCCTCACTGGCGTAACAGGGTGTCTGTCGGAGCCGCGCCATTTCGGTGGAGATCTTCGATTGGGGAACTTCGCATCGCAGGCACTCTGGTGCTGGTCTATGCGGCTTTGCTTTTCGAGGAACATCTCGACGCGCTCACTTTCAAGTAATGTTGCGCCCGAACT
>JAYVOE010000107.1:0-9658 GCA_043758065.1 Spartobacteria bacterium
AATATCAAGGGCACTTTTAACATGCTCGAAGCGGCCCGTGAATCCGGTGTAACTCGATTCATTTTTGCTTCCAGTTCGTCCGTTTATGGCGCGTCAAAAGCCGTCCCGTTCTCCGAGGAACAGCGCCTCTCCCAAACCCTCAGCCCGTATGCCGCGACCAAACTCGCCAGCGAAACCATCTGCTCAAACTACGCCTACCTCTACGGCATGCGCGTCGTTTGCCTCCGCTTCTTCACCGTTTACGGACCGCGCCAACGCCCCGATCTCGCCATTCATCAATTCACTCGCAAGATCGATCACGGCATCGCCATTGACCAATTCGGCGACGGCTCCACCGAGCGCGATTACACCTACATCGACGACATCGTGCAGGGCATTCAGGGCGCGATCGACTACCAGGGCGAGCTCTTCGACATTTTCAATTTGGGCGAAAGCGAAACCACCACACTCTCGCAACTTATCGCCAAACTCGAAGACGCCGTCGGCAAACGCGCCGTCATCAACTACCTGCCCGAGCAACTGGGCGACATGCCGCGCACTTTCGCCGACATCAGCAAAGCCCGGCGCCTCCTCGGTTACGCTCCGAAAACCCCGATCGCCGTGGGCATTCCGAAGTTTGTCGAGTGGTATCGCGGCCAGAATCGATGAAGCCAGCCGTCCTGGAGCTCGCCCGGCAATTGATCGCTATTCCGAGCGTCAATCCGGCGGGCGACCCGGGGACCAGCCACACCGGCGAAGCCGAAATAGCGGCGTTCCTTTCCGATTTCCTGCGCTCCATCGGGGCGGAAGTTTCCCTCGTCGAAGTCTTGCCCGGACGCCCCAACGTCATCGGCAGATTTCGTTCTAACTCGACTGAAAAACTCCCAAGCTCCAAGCCACGACTCGCCTTCGCGCCGCACACCGACACCGTGGGCGTGAGTGGCATGACAGTCCCCTCATTTTCCGGCGAAATCCGTGAGGGCCGACTCTACGGACGCGGCGCTTGCGACACGAAAGGCCCCATGGCCGCACAACTCTGGGCGCTCTCAGAAATGCGCCACGAACTCGCCGATCTCTCCCACGAAATCGTCTTTCTCGGCCTCGCTGATGAAGAAGCGGGTCAAGCCGGAGCCATCGCCGCGGCCGCCAGCGAAAAACTCGATTTCGTCATCGTCGCCGAGCCGACTTCCATGCAAATCGTCCACACCCACAAAGGCAGCATCTGGCTCGACATCACCACGCACGGCGTCGCCGCCCACAGCTCGCGACCGGAGCTCGGGCGCAACGCCATTTACGAAATGAGCCGCGTCCTGCGCTGCATCGAGGACGTGATTTCACCCCAACTCGCCTCAAAATTTCACCCCATCCTCGGCGCACCAACGATCAGTGCCGGAGTCATTCGTGGCGGAACGAAGTGCAACGTCGTCCCCGACCTCTGCGTGCTCGAAGTCGATGTCCGCACCGTTCCTGGAATGGAAAACTTCGCAGCCGAACTCATCGTCGCCCTTCAAAAAGTCGCGCCGACCGCCGAGTTGCGCGTAAAAAAACAATCCGCCTCCCTCGAAACGGACCTCGCGCACCCCATGATCGAGCGCCTCCGCCGATACGACTGCCACCCGACTGGCGCGCCGTGGTTCTGCGACGCCGCCATCTTCGCCGCCGCCGGCATCCCGTCCATTGCGATGGGACCCGGCTCTATTTCCCAAGCCCACACCGCCGACGAATGGATCGACATCGCCGAACTGGAAGCGGGTGCCGAGACGTTCCGCCAGTTTCTGAGCGGACTTCGATAGGTGTCTAGCCGCGGATGAGCGCGGATGAAACGCGGATAAAGAAAGCAGATCACTCAATCAATCCGCGTTTCATCCGCGTCCATCCGCGGCTAATTTTTTCCAAGATGACATTCCCTATCCCCCGAATAGTCCCTGAGTGAATTCGGTCGGTTGAACCAATGCGGGTAGTGAGTGTATTCTTCGACCGCAACATGAAAGGCCAACTTTGAGACTGCAAATCGACAAAGCGGCAGACGCTCTCTATCTGCGGCTCGATGAGTCAAAGATCCTGGAGTCCGCGGAAGTTTCGCCGGGTGTGATCCTCGATTTCAACGAAAAGAACGAGGTCGTCGGTATCGAAATGCTGCACTTGTCGCAGCGTTCTCCCGGATTTGTGCCGACCGCGCTGGAGTTTGTGACGGTTTAGTGGGTTAGTGCGGAAGCAAAAAGTGGAACTAACGTCCGCAGCTCTGCGGACGATGGTGTCAAAACCGGTAGCGCCATCTGCAGCGCTGCGGACGATGGTGTCAAAAGTGGAACTGTCACCTGCAGCCCTGTGGACGATGGTGTCAAAACCGGTAGTGGCACCTGCAGCTCTGCGGATGATGGTGTCCAAAGTGGAAGTGCCATCTGCAGGACTGCGGACGATGGTGTCAAAAGTGGGAGTGCCATCTGCAGTCCTGCGGATGGCACTCTGAAAATCCGTTACGACTCGCGGCGGATGAGCATGCGCTCGACGTATTTCGCGAGAATGTCGAATTCGAGGTTCACCATTTCGCCGGTTTGCAGATGGCGCAGGTTGGTGTTTTCGAAGGTGAACGGGATGATCCAGCAGACGAGGCTGCTTTCGTGGGCCTCGGCGACGGTGAGGCTGACGCCGTTGACGCAGATCGAGCCTTTGAAGGCGACATAATGGCTAAAGTCGGGCGGGAAAAGGATTTCCAGTCGGTGATCGCCGCCGTGCACAGCCATCGAGCTGACCGTCCCGACGCAATCGACGTGACCCTGCACGAGGTGTCCATCAATGCGTGCGCTGGCCCGCATGGCGCGTTCGACGTTGACTTTGGATTCGGGTTTCAGCTCGCGCAGGTTGCTGCGGGTGAGGGTTTCGTCGAGGAGTTCGAAGCCGATCTGGTCGTCACGATGCGAGGTGACGGTGAGGCAACAGCCGTTGATCGAGATGCTGTCGCCGCGTTTCACGCGTTTGCCGAAGCGGCTGCTGATGAGCAATTGCACGCTTTTCGTGGTGCGGCGGAGCCATTGCACCTGGGCCACTTCTTCGACGATTCCGGTGAACATAAGGGTCGCGAAACGTAGTCAGAAAGGCGAGAAGCGCGAGAAGAAAAGCAGTCCGATGAGGGCATAAATCGGGAGCAGGATGGGCACGGCGTAGCACCAGAGGTAGCGGAGAAAATGCGGTGTCTCGACGCGGGATTGCTCGGAAATGGATTTCACCATGAAGTTCGGCCCATTGCCGAGATAGGTCAGCGCGCCAAAAAAAACGGAGCCGAGTGAGATCGCGATGAGGTCGAGGTTGTGTTGTGCGATGAAGAGCCGCAGATGCTCGGGGTTGTCGAGGCTGAGGCCTTGCAGACCGAGGGCGGCGGTTAAAAAAGTGAGGTAAGTTGGGGCGTTATCCAGCACGCCGGAGAGGATCCCGGTGACCCAGAAGAATTGATGGCTGGAGCGGATGCCGAGCGTTTCCGCGTGGGCTTCGAGGTAATCCAGCGCCGGAACCATGGTGGCGAAAATGCCGAGGAAAAGCCATGCGACTTCGAGGAGGGGCTCCCATGTGAAGGCGTTCGATTCGTGGACGTGGCTGCGCGTGGAAAACCACGACCCGACGGCGGCGGCGATCATGAGGAGTTCGCGCCAGGGCGTTGGCAAAAAGACCGCGCCGATGATGATGGCTAGAAAAATGAGGTTGTGCAGGCCGTCGAATTTCCATTCTTCGTGAGCGGTTTCCTTGTCGCGGATATCCTTGGAACTCCGCTGAAAATTTCTTCGATCGATCACGTAAAAGACGGCGAGGAGCAGACCAATCGCGACGAGCCACGGTTTCCAGCAATTCTCGATAACCCATAGGAATGGAACTCCCTTCAAAAACCCGAGAAACAATGGCGGATCGCCAATCGGGGTGAGTGCGCCGCCGACGTTGCTGACGATAAAAATGAAGAACACCGGATGAAACGGCGTGATGCGGGAGCGGTTCACGCGAATCCACGGGCGAATGAGCAACATCGATGCGCCGGTCGTTCCGATGATGTTTGCGAGGAGGGCGCCGATGGCTAAAAAGAGGACGTTGCTGCCCGGCGTAGATTCGCCTCTCACTCGAATGTGAATCCCGCCCGCGACGACAAACAGGCTGCCGATAAGCGAGATAAAGCTGAGATATTCCTCGGCGACGTGGAGCATTCGCTGGGCGTTTTGCAGGGCGAAGACGTAGTAGCCGACGGTGACAAGACCGAGTGCGACGGCGATTTTTCCATAGTGCCGCTCCCAAAAATGCTTATGGGCGAAGGGCATTACCGCGATGCTGAGAAGCATGACGATGAAGGGCAAAATCATCGCCGGATGCGGAGCGCTGCTGGCAAGCACGTTCATTGGGGAAAAATCAGCCGCCCTGAACCGGCGGCATCAGGCTGAGGAGGTCGTTCTCGTGAAGAATCTGGTCGCGCGGGGCAAATTCGACTCCCACTGCGATGAGAATTTTTCCATGCCAGTTAGAGAGCAATGGCAGGCGGCGTTCCAAATCGGCGAGGGCCATTTCGACGGTGGCGTTTTCCGGTAAATCAAGCATGTCCGGGCCGTGGAGGTTGCGCAGTCTGGAGAAAAACTGCACGCGAATCGTCATACGCCGGCGACTTCCGGGCGAAGGACGCCGATGAACGGCAGATTGCGGTATTTTTCCTGGAAATCGAGGCCGTAGCCGACGACAAAGTCGTTCGCAATATCGAAGCCGATATAATCCGCATCGATCGGACGTTCCACGCCGATGTCTTTGCGGAGGAGGACGCAGATTTTCGTGCTGAGAGTCTTCGCTTCGTGGAGGATCTTGGTTTTGATACTGCTCAAAGTCAGCCCAGTATCGAGGATGTCGTCGATGATCAGAACGTGACGTCCTTCGAGATCGGGCATGGCGGCCTGAAACGTCACCTGGCCAGTCGTCGAAGTGCCGCCGTGATAGGACGACACGCTCAGGCAAATGATGCGCAGGGGCAGGGGAATGCGGCGGAGCAAATCGGCGCCAAACATCAGGCTGCCACTCATCAGACAGAGCACGGTGAGTTCGCGGCCGTCGTATTCGGCGGTGATGGTCGCGGCGAGTTCATCCAGCCGCGCGGAGATGGTCGAAGTGTCGAGAAGGATTTTGGAAAGGTCTTGTTGCATAAAAACGTTTGTGCCGCCGGGATAGGCGCTGAGGATGGATGATTCCATATGGGAAGAACAGGGGATTTCCGAGAAAAAGCAGACCACTTGCCCCCTTTTCACGCGATGGTTATTTGAAAGATTCACCATTTAAGTGTTGTCAGCCCTGTGCCCAGCCCTTACATCTTTCGCCGAGCTACCCGCTCAAGAAAGGAGGGAAATTAACTATGAAAACCATCAAAATTCTCGCACTCGTTGCAGTTGCAATCAGCGCGCTTAGCCTGGGTGCCTGCGCACACAAGCAAGAGACTGTCAGCACCAGCACTGGCGCATCGACGACCGGCTACCACAAGTAAATCGCAAACAAACTGATTTCACCGGGGCAGTCTTCGCAAGGAGGCTGCCCCGGTCTTTTTTGGGGCCGAAGATAGGAATGCAACTCCCCTCGTTTTCACGCTCAAATACGGCGAATCGCGCTCCACAAAACGCCACGGGAGTTCCATCGCTTTGGAAATCCCGACGCGAAAATCGGATGCGACTTCCACGGGATTCTGCCGTGGGCAAAATGTTCGCGCTGGATCGGAGCAAAGGTCCATCCCGTGCTCAGCGCGTCCGATGCCGAATGCGACAGTCAGTTTGCCTGGGCCCGAGCAAAGTTGACGCAGCGGATCGAGTCGACGTCGGGCGCGCATGAGGTCGATGCCATGCGTCGGCTCGATGGCGCGGAAGAGGACGAAGCCGTTTCCGGACGGGCCTTTCACGAGGACATTCAGCAGCCAGTGAATGCCGTAGTTTTGGTAAACGTAAGCCGCGCCCGGAGGTTGATCCGCGATAAAATTTCGAGCGGACTTACGGAGAAATGTGTGGCAGGCCTCGTCGCCAAATTCCACATAGGCCTCGGTCTCCACCACGCGGCCGCGACATTCGCCCCAGACGAGTTCGCAACCGATCATTTCTCGTGCGCAAACCACTGGATCGCGCTCGAAAAAATGGCGCGGCAATGCTGTGGCCGAAGTTTCCATCGGAGTGAGAGTCTATTCGGTGGAAAGATCGGTCTGGCGCAAGCCTTCGCGCATATCCTCGGGCGGCTTGTCGGTGCCATACATTCGGCGATTCGCGCCTTGTTCGGGATGCACCCAGCCGGAGTAAAAGAAATCGCGTTCCTCCTGATCGGCCTCGCAACCGGTAAACAAAAGCGCAATCAGAGCGGCGGAGAGAAATTTCATAGACCGCTCGGATGGTCGATGAATTCCCAGGGGAGCGCAAACTTTTCGGAAAGATGCGCTGCCAGTGCTTTCACGCCGAAGGTTTCGGTGGCGTAATGGCCGCCGTAGAAAAGGTTTACGCCCAGTTCTTCGGCAAGGCCGAAACTGTGATGCGGACCTTCGCCGGTGATGAAGGTGTCGATGCCAGCGGCTGCGGCTCGGGCGATTTCGGCTCCTGCGTCACCGGTGACGATCCCGATTTTTTCGACGATTTCCGGTCCACCGGGCGCGAGGTGCGGAGTGGAGCCGAGAATGGCGGCGAGCCTTTCCGTGAGTGCACTGCGACTCGAATGAAAAATGCCGCGCACGCCGATGAGTTGACCTTTCTCGGGGAAAAACGGCTCGATCTGGGCGAGGCCGATTTTTGAGGCGAGTTGGATGTTATTCCCCAGAGTCGGATGCAAGTCGAGTGGCAGGTGGGAACTGTAAATCGCTAGATTGGCGTCCACCGCAGCTTTCAATTTCCGACGCAACGCGCCGCGAATTGGCTGCGCGCCCGCCCAGAAAAGTCCGTGGTGCACGAGGAGACAATCGACTCCCAGTCCGATGGCCTTTTCGATGACGGGCAACGTGGCATCCACTGCGGCACCGATACGACTCACACTCCCCTCATTTTCGAGTTGCAGGCCGTTGATCGCGCCTGACCAATCGACGATTTCGCTGGTGCGCAGTTCGGCGTCGAGATGGCGAACCAGTGAGTTGAGTTGCATGGGATTCGCGGAAACCTGCGGTAATGAAATGACTCGGCGCGTTATTTTTCCTCGAGGAGTTTTTCCATGAGGTCGTTCATGCGTTTGAGCATGGTGCGTGGGTCTTCCAACATGCCGGCGGCGGCGAGGCTGCTATCGAAGATTTGTTCGGCGACTTTGGCGGCGAGTTCGGTGTCTTTCGTGCGCATGGCTTCGAGACGGATCATGACGGCATGGCGCGGGTTGATCTCGAAGTCGGGTTTGCCATCGGGCATCTCCATGCCGTTGCCCATTTGTTTCATCATGCGGCGCATGGAGGACGTGAGCATTTTGTCGCTTTCGAGGGCGACGGCGGGGCTGTCGGCGAGGCGTTTGGAGACGCGGACTTCGTTGACGCGATCTTTCCCGAGCGTGTCCTGGAAGAAGGTGGCGAGGGATTTCGCGGCGTCCTCGGCGAGACCTTCGGTTTTTGAGTCGAGTTCGATCTCAATCTCGGCTTTTTCGGCGGGTTTGAGGTCTTTGCCGTCGAAATTTCGGAGGTGATCCATGACGAATTCGTCCCACGGATCGGCGAGGAAAAGGCACTCGTAGTTTTTGGATTTAAGGCCTTCGTAATACGGGCTGGTCTCAGCGTTTTCGCGGTTGGGCGCGAGGACGTAGTAGATTTCTTTTTGGCCCTCCGGCATGCGGCTGATGTAGTCGGTTAGCGAGGTGACTTTCCCCTTTTCGGTGAAGCTGCTTTCGAAGCGGAGGAGCTTGGAGAGTTGCTCGCGATGAGCGTAATCATTGACCGCGCCTTCCTTGATGCAGTTGCCGAATTCGGCGAAAAATTTCGCGTATTTCTCGGGGTCGTTGGTGGTTTCTTCGCCGAGGAATTTCAGGAAACGACCGGTGATGACTTTGTTGAGTTTCTGCATCAACGCCGAGTCCTGCATCGTCTCGCGCGAGATGTTGAGCGGGAGATCTTCGCTATCGACGACACCCTTCAGGAAGCGCAGCCATTCGGGGAAAAGTGATTTGGCTTTGGGCGTAATCAGGACGCGCTTCGAGTAGAGGCTGACGTCCGATTCGGCGCGGGTCATGGTGATTTTTTCCATGTTCCGCTCGGGGACGAAGAGGAGCGACTGGATGGAAATCGGGGCGTCGGCGTTGAAGTGCAGCCGGTAGAGCGGATCGGTGGATTCGTGGGAGATGAAGTGGAAGAATTCCTTGTATTCCTCGTCGGTGATTTCGCTTTTGCTGCGGCTCCAGATGGCTTTGACGGTGTTGACTTTTTCGCCGTTGAGCTCGATCGGGGCGCTGACGAAATTCGAGTAGCGTTTGATGACGCTTTCGATGGTGTATTTCGTGGCGAATTGCTTTTCGTCTTCCTTCAGGTGAACGACGACTTTCGTGCCGCGCGGGAGGTCGTCGGCGGGTTCGAGGTCGTATCCGCCTTTGCCGTCCGAGGTCCAGCACCAGCCTTGGGAATTGTCGCCTTCGGTTTCGTAGCTGCGGGAGTAAACGGAGACTTTGTCGCCGACCATGAATGCAGCATAAAAGCCAACGCCAAATTGCCCGATGAGACTGGTGTCGCCTTTGTTTTCGGTGAGTTGTTTTAAGAATGCCTTGGAACCCGAATGGGCAATTGTGCCAAGGTTTTCGATAAGCTCATCGTGCGTCATGCCGATGCCGGTGTCGGTGAAAGTGACCGTGTGCGCCGTGTCGTCGGAAGTGACGGAAATCTTCGTTTCCAGATCGGGCTGGAAGACGGATTTGCCGGAAGTTTGGAGAAATTTCAGCTTTTCAATGGCGTCGGCCGCGTTGGAAATCAGCTCGCGGACAAAGATTTCTTTGTCGGTGTAAAGCGAGTGGATGACGATGTCGAGAAGCTGGGAAATCTCGGCTTGGAATTCGTGGCGTTCGGGTGTGGCGGTAGTGGACATAAAGTTGGGATGTGGGAGGGGAATTATAACCGCCCATTTCGGATTGCAAGACCGCAGTGACGGTTGCGTGTTTTGACGCTCAGTCGCGGGGTTTTGAGTGGAGTTCCAGCCAAATGGCAAAGTCCGCCTCCGACATTTCACCAGCGGCGAGGGCGAGGGTTTTGATGGCCGCATCCGTTTCTGGCGCGGCAAACTTCTGGCCGTTGAGTTCCAGAAAAAGAACGGCAACAGTGAATCCGGTGCGCTTGTTTCCGTCGAGAAACGGATGATTTTTGACTAGTCCGAAGGCGTAACTTGCGGCGAGTTCGAACACACTCGGTTTTCCGTAAGCAAAGAGATTTTGCGGTTTGCCCAACGCGGAATCGAGCAAGCCCTCGTCGCGAATGCCTGTCGATCCGCCAAATTGCGCCAGCGATTGTTCGTGCAAACCGAGAACGACTTCGCGAAACACCCAAATCGGATCGATCATTTCGCGAGTTCGCGAAGCGTGTTGCGATAGCGTTTCATGATGTCCTGCGCGACTTCCATCTGGCGGGCGACCTCGGCTTGATGCGGACTGAGGCGCAGGCTTCCATCGGCAGCTTCCGTGACGGTCAGCGAGTCGCCTTCATCGACTTTCAAATGAGCCAGGGCTTCTTTCGGGAGAACGAGGCCGACGG
>JAYVOE010000108.1:0-51103 GCA_043758065.1 Spartobacteria bacterium
TGACGTTCATTGCGCCATTGCCGCCGCCGCCAGCGATGCTTTGCGCCATGATGCCGTGAACCCAATCGCCCACGCTCCGGATGTTGCCTGTCTGATCGACCGATACATTGCCGCTAACGGAACCCGTGCCGCCGAAGCCGCCGATGCCGACGGTGAGCGATGGAACGTCTTTTTCTTTTCCGAGAGAAAGGCCGCCGCTAATGTTCATGCCGCCGTTGCCGCCGCCGCCGCCAATCGACTGCGCGAGAATGCCGCCGGAGCTCAGATTGGTGTGATCCGCTGTCGATGCAAAAAGGCTCGTTGCCGCCGTGACGAACACGTCTTTTGCCACGCCCGCGTCACCGCCAAAACCGCCAACGCCCAAAATCAGAGGGGAGTCCGATACGATTCCGCCGCTGACATTGAGCGCGCCATTGCCGCCGCCGCCGCCGACGCTTTGCGCGAAGATCGCCGAGCGCCCCATGCCCCGGGCGTAAATCGCGTCGTCGCCGACCACATCGACTTTCACAACGCCTGCGTCTCCACCGCCGCCGCCGAAGCCGCCGAAGCCCACGATGATCCCGTAGCCGTCGCCTTTATCGTGGGCGTAGGAAATGCCCGCGCTGACATTGATCCCGCCATTGCCGCCGCCGCCGCCGATCGATTGCGCGACGATGCCGTGGGAGCCTTCGCCGAATTTCTCCTCGTAATCAGCCGAAATAGTAGCGCCGGAATCGGGGTCGGTGTGAGCCGGCACGAGCGTGCGAGGCAGTGCCCGAATCAATCCACTGTAAGTCACATCGACTTCGCCCGCATTGCCGCCGTCGCCGCCAAATCCACCGATACCGATGGAAGTCGCAAGGGTTTTTCCTGAACCGCCCGAAGCCGTCGTGATTGCCAATGAACCGGTAATGTTAGTCCCGCCATTGCCGCCGCCACCACCAATCGATTGCGCGAGAAGACCGTGAGAATTATTGCCATCGGTAATGATGTCACCGTTGACGTCGAGCGTCACTTTTCCCGCGTTGCCCGCGCCGCCGCCGAAGCCACCGACACCGACGCCGATCGCCGCGCCGTTTTTGCCCGTGATATTGACCACGCCCGTGATATTCGTGCCGCCGTTGCCGCCGCCGCCTCCGATGGATTGCGCAACTACTGCCGAGGAATTATCGCCCGAGGTGCCGATCAGATCGTGCGCTTTTGTCGTTTGGACCGTGCTGGTCACGCTCTGTGCGCTGCCGCCGCCGCCGCCAAAACCACCAACGCCGACGGCCACTGCGCCACCGTTTTCCTTGGAAAGATTGATCGCGCCCGAGATGTTCATCGCGCCGTTTCCGCCACCGCCGCCGAGGCTCTGCGCGACGATGCCGTTTGAGTTATTTCCCGTGGTAATCGTGCCGCCGGTAACGGTGTTGGTCACCGCCAAACCTTCGCCGCCGTCGCCGCCGAATCCGCCTACGCCGACGGCGAGAGTGCCGCTGCCGGTTTTCGCGGCCGAGAATGTCCCGGTAATATTCATGCCGCCGTTGCCGCCGCCGCCGCCGAGAGATTGCGCGAGAATGCCCGTCGAATTGTCGCCCTGCGTCTGAACGTAACCGCTGACCGTGTTATCGACTTCGCCTGCATCGCCGCCGCCGCCGCCCGTTCCGCCGATGCCGATACCGATGGAACCCGACCCTGTTTTTGCCGCGGAGATTGCGCCCGTGATGTTCATGCCGCCATTGCCGCCGCCACCGCCGAGAGATTGCGCTGTAACTCCACTGCTTTCTTTTCCCACCGTGTAAACCGTGCCCGAGACGCTATTGGTCACTTTCATGGCCGAACCGCCATCACCGCCCGAGCCGCCGAGGCCAACGCTGACCGCGCCGCTGCCTGTTCCCGCAAGCGAAATGGCGCCGCTGACATTGATCGCGCCATTGCCGCCGCCGCCGCCGAGGCTCTGCGCCAGAACGCCACCCGAACCGCTCTTCGCCGTGGAAACGTTGCCGGTGACCGTGTTGTTCACCGTTTCAGAATCGCCGCCGCCGCCACCCGAACCACCGAGTCCGACCGAGACGGAGCCGCTGCCGGTCCCCGCTGCGGAGACTGCGCCAGCGACCGAGAGACCACCGTTTCCACCGCCGCCGCCGATCGATTGGGCGATGATGCCGCGAGCGTTGACGCCGCCCGTGGTGACGTTGCCAGTGAGAGAGGAAATGACTTTTCCTGCGCTGCCGCCGTCGCCGCCCGTGCCGCCGATGCCCACTCCGAGTGCGCTGCTGCCGGTGCCTGCGCCCGTGATCGCTGCGCTGACGCTGAAGCCGCCGTTGCCGCCGCCACCGCCGAGAGATTGCACTACAACTCCGTTGGAATTTTCTCCAGCCGTTGTGACGTTGCCCGTGACCGAGGATTCGACTTTTGCTCCGTTTCCGCCGGTGCCCGCATTGCCGCCGAGACTCACGGAAACCGCGCCGCTGCCCGTGCCGCCGCCTGAGCCTGCGGCTGAAACGTCAAACGCGCCATTGCCGCCGCCACCGCCGACCGATTGGGCGATGATGCCGGAAGAATTTTTGCCAGAAGTAAACACGTCGTTGAGGACGGTCAGTTTCACCGTGGAACCATTTCCACCACCTGCACCCGAACCGCCGAGGCCGACCGCGACCGCGCCGCTGCCAGTGCCAGCGCCGGAGCCGCTCGCGGAAACATTGAACCCGCCATTGCCGCCGCCGCCGCCGATGGATTGCGCGAGAATGCCGTGCGAAGAATTTCCCTGCGTTTGGATGTCCTTGAGGGTGGACGCGATCACGCTACCGCCGTTGCCGCCGCCCGCGCCCGAGCCGCCGAGACCCACGCTGACCGTTCCGCTACCAGTGCCTGCGCCGGAGATCGCGGCTGAAACATTGTAACCGCCGTTGCCGCCGCCACCGCCAATGGATTGCGCCACGAATCCGCTCGAGCGGTCGCTTTTCGTGGAAATGAATCCACTGGAACTCGCATGAACAAAACCCGCATCGCCACCACCGCCGCCACTGCCGCCGAGACCAATCGCCACGCCGCCGCTGCCGGTGCCCGCTGCGGAGCCGACTGCGCTGACGTTAAATCCGCCATTGCCACCGCCGCCGCCGATGCTCTGGGAAAGGATGCCGATGGAGTCCGCTCCGAAGGTGAAAACGTTCGCCGAAATGTCAGTCTCGACGCCTTTGCCCGCTCCGCCGCCTGCGCCTGCGCCACCGAGCCCGAGGCTGACTGCACCGCTCCCGGTGCCTGCGCCGGAGCCGTTCGCCGAAATGGTATAACCGCCGTTGCCGCCACCACCGCCGATGGATTGCGCAACGACACCGCCCGAGAAATCACCTTCGGTCCCGATCATGCCGCTCGCTGTCGCCGTGACCGCCTGTTCCTCAGTGGAAAGCCCGCCAACACCAGCCGCGCCGCCGTTGCCGCCGATGGCCACGCTAACTGCGCCGCTGCCCGTTCCTGCGCCCGAACCACCCGCTGCGATGACGCCGCCGCCATTGCCGCCGCCGCCGCCGATCGCCTGCACTAACATGCCGACGGAATTATTTCCCAGCGTGGTCAAAGTTCCGTCAAACGCTGCCTTTACGATATTGGAATCGCCGCCCGTCCCACCCGTTCCGCCGACCGAAATCGAGACTGCGCCCGACCCGACTCCGCCGCCGGAACCCGCTCCCGCAATCGTGAGCGCCGCATTTCCGCCGCCGCCGCCGATCGATTGGACGACATAGCCATCGGAAAATCCGAGAGCCGTGGAAATGATTCCAGTTACATCGGAATCTACGCGGCCGGAGAAACCACCTGCGCCACCGTTTCCGCCGACGCTAATGCCTAAAGCGCCGCTGCCCGTGCCGCCGCCCGAGCCTGCGAGATCGATCGACATGGCCGCATTTCCGCCGCCGCCGCCAATCGATTGGACAACAATACCCTGCGATTTTTCTCCACTGGTGGTGACGTTTCCAACGGTCGTGAGTTTCACCTGACCCGAATTGCCACCGGCTGCGCTGCCGCCGCCGAGCCCGACTGCAATACCACCGCTGCCCACGCCTGCACCGGACGCTGAAGCCGTGACATTCATGCCACCATTGCCGCCGCCGCCGCCGATGGACTGCGCGAGAATGCCGCGGGATTGATTTTCCAAAGTTTGCACATTGCCCGTGACGGAGCCGGTGACTTTGCCACCCTGGCCGCCGCCTGCGCCGTTGCCGCCAATGCCGACGTTGATCGCGCCGCTGCCAACGCCTGCGCCCGATCCGGAGCCTGTGCCGTTGAAGCCGCCGTTGCCACCGCCGCCGCCGATGGACTGCGCCACCACGCCATTCGACTGGGAGTCGCCTGTAAAAACGTTGTTCGCCACGGTGACAGAAACTTCGCCGCCGTTGCCGCCCGCGCCGCCGCTGCCGCCGAGTCCGACCGAAATTGCGCCGCTGCCAACCCCTGCACCGGAGATCGCGCCAGAAACGTTGAAGCCGCCATTGCCACCACCGCCGCCGATGGATTGTCCGGCGATACCGGAAGATTGCACGCCGTTCGTGAAGACATTTCCGCTGGTCGAAACGGTGACAAGTCCCGCGTGATTTCCCGCGCCGCCTGTGCCGCCGAGTCCGACGGAAATCGATCCTGATCCGACTCCTCCGCCCGAAGCGGTCGCTGCGACGTTATAGCCGCCATTGCCGCCGCCACCGCCGATGGATTGCGCGAGCAAACCGAACGAACGGTCGCCCCGCGTTTCGATGGTTTTCGTTGAGGTCGCTGTCACCTGGCCGCCGAGGCCGCCCAATGCGCCGCTGCCGCCAAGACCGACGGAAATCCCGCCGCTGCCGACGCCTGCACCGGAGCCGCTCGCGGAAATATTGAAGCCGCCATTGCCGCCGCCGCCGCCGATCGACTGCGCGAGGATGCCCGCCGAATCATCCAGAATCGTATCTAACTCGCCTGTAACTTTGACCGAGACGATTCCGCCATCGCCGCCGCCAGCACCGCTGCCGCCGAGCCCGACCGAAATTGCGCCGCTGCCCACGCCCGCTCCAGACGCCGCCACGCTGGCATTGAATCCGCCGTTGCCACCGCCGCCGCCAATGGATTGCGCCGTCACTGCGTTGGACTGATTGCCCATGGTCAAAACGTCGTTATTCACGGTTAAAGTCACTTTTTTGCCGACGCCGCCCGCGCCACCGCTGCCACCGAGACCGACCGAGATAGCGCCGCTGCCCGTGCCGCCGCCAGAGGCTGCCGCCGAAACGTTAAAGCCGCCATTGCCGCCGCCGCCGCCGACCGATTGCGCGAGAATGCCGGACGCCTGGTTGCCGTGCGTTTCCACATTGCCGCTGGTGGTCAAGGTCACGTCGCCCGCGTCGTTTCCGGTGCCGCCATTTCCCCCTAACCCGACTGAAATGGCACCCGAGCCGACGCCTGCGCCCGAGCCGCTGCCGCTGACATTGAAGCCGCCATTGCCACCACCGCCGCCGATGGATTGCGCGACCAGACCGGATGAGCGGTCTTCCAAAGTGAGAATCGTGCCGGTGGAGCCTGCGTCGATATTTCCACCGATGCCGCCCGCACCGCCGCTGCCGCCAAGGCCGACCGCAATTCCACCGCTGCCCACGCCTGCGCCTGAGCCGCTGCCGGAAACGTTGAAGCCGCCATTTCCACCACCGCCGCCGACCGATTGAATGAGCACGCCGAGCGAATCTTCGCCCTGAGTTTCGATCGTGGAGCCGAGGCGAACATAGACGCCTTTGCCGTCACCGCCGCTGCCTGCGCCACCACCGACGCCGACCGACACTGCCCCCGCGCCAACGCCTGCGCCTGCCAGCGATCCCGACACGGAATATCCGCCGTTGCCACCACCGCCGCCGATGCTTTGCACGACTACAGCCGAGGAATTATTGCCGATCGTTGTCACCGTTCCGCTGGTGGATAAAAGAACCGAGGTTTCCGCGTTGCCGCCATTTCCTGCGAGACCGCCCTTGCCGCCGATGCCGATAGACAAGCTGCCAGAGCCCGCTCCAGCTCCGTTCAAAGCTGCCGCGATGGTGCCGCTGCTGTTGCCGCCACCGCCGCCGACGGACTGCACGAGCAGACCGGTGGCATTATTGCCGCGCGTGATCAAATCCCCATCATAGCTCGCGTCCACCACGCCGCCGCTGCCGCCGTTTCCTGAGTTCCCTCCAACTCCGATGTTAATTCCGCCAGAGCCAATGCCAGCCGCCGAGCCGCCAGCGGAAACGGTCAGCCCGCTATTACCGCCGCCACCGCCGATGGATTGGATAACGACGCCGTCCGAGCCGTCGTTCTGCGTGTCCACGTCGCTGGTGATCGTCGCATCGACGCGACCGCCGATATTTCCAGCGCCAGCCGAACCGCCCACGCCGACGGTGATATTACCCGCACCCAAACCACCCACGGCCGCTGCCGCCGCAATGGTAAGTCCGCCATTTCCGCCGCCGCCGCCGACGCTTTGAATAACGATACCGTCCGATTGGGTATCACGCGTGATGACCGAACCGCCAAGAGTCACGTCCACATGGCCACCCGTGCCGCCCGTCGCACCAGAGCCGCCAATGCCGACAGAAACCGCTCCCGCGCCAACCGCTCCGACCGAAGCTGAAGCCGCGATGGTCGTGCCGCCGTTGCCGCCGCCGCCGCCCACCGATTGAGCGAGGAAACCGGTCGAAAATGCGCCATCCGTGTCGATGTTGCTGTTGACGTTCGTCGCCGTGACGATGCCGCCATTTCCACCGCCACCGCCCGACCCGCCGATCGCCACTCCGATGGCTAGTCCATCGCCAACCGATGTCGAACTCGAAACAGTCGTCCCACCATTTCCGCCGCCGCCGCCGACCGATTGCAGGATGATGCCCGCCGCGTTTGCGCCCGTGGTAGTGACATCACCGGGACCGGTCAGGTTCACGACCCCGCCTTCGCCGCCCTTTGCCGCCGAGCCGCCGATGGCTACAGAGAGAGAAACGCCCACACCGACCGTAGATTGAATGGCGTTGCCGCCGTTGCCGCCGCCGCCGCCGACCGATTGCGCGAGGATGCCCGTCGAACGATCACCCGTGGTCGAAATGGTCGAGCGCACATTGGTCGATGTGTTGTTGAGATTGACTGTGGCCTGTTTGCCATCGCCGCCCGAAGCGCCGCTGCCGCCGAGCGCAAAGCCCGCGAAGAGTCCGCCGGAATACGCCGCACCGCCATTTCCACCGCCGCCGCCCACCGCCTGGGCAAAAATACCCAAGGCGTCATTGCCGGTGGTATCGATCTCACCCGAATGAGAAACCGTCACATCGCCTGCGCTACCGCCCGCGCCGCCCGATCCACCGATGGTAATCACGCCGCTGCTGGAACCGCCGTCGCCACCGCCGCCGCCAATGCTCTGAGCGAAAATGGCCGTCGATTTGTTTCCTAGCGTGGTGATTTTTCCCGTGTTCGTAACCGTGACCGCCGCCGCATTACTGGTATTGCTGCCTGAGCCGCCAATCGCCACCAATCCGCCCGAACTCCCACCAGAACCGCCGCCGCCGCCAATGCTCTGCGCAAAAATACCGCGAGCGAGATCACTCGTAGTCGAGAGAATTCCCGCGTTGGAAACAGTGACCGTGCCACCCGCGCCGCCGCCCGTGCCGCTGCCGCCGAGCGCCACCAGACCGCCCGAAGCCGCACCAGCACCACCGCCGCCACCAATGCTCTGCGCAAAAATCGCATCCGAACCCACGCCCTTGGTCACAATTGAACCGTCCGCCAGATTTGTCACCGTCACGGCACCCGCGGCACTGCCCGCGGATCCGCTGCCACCGAGGGAAACGATGCCACCCGAACCGCCGCCTGCGCCACCACCGCCACCGATGCTTTGAGCGAAGATGCCGCGCGAATCTTTGCTATCGGTCAGCAATCCGCCGGAGTTCGTGATGTTCACCGTGCTGCCCGTGCCGCCCGAGGAACTTGTTCCGCCAATCGACACCGCGCCACCTGCATCACCGCCCGCACCGCCGCCACCGCCGATGCTCTGGCCAAAGATCGCGTGTGAACCGATGCCCGAAGTGTGAATCACTCCCGAATTATTTAAAATCAGCGCGCCGCCATTTCCACCCGCGCCGCCACTGGCACCGAGGGCGAGGAGTCCGCCCGTGCCACCTGCCGAGCCGCCACCGCCGCCGATGCTCTGGGCAAAAATTCCATGCGAGTTACGTCCGACTGTAAAAAGACTCGCCGCACTGGTAATCGTCACCGTGCTGCCATTGCCGCCGCCCGAAGCCGTGCCGCCAATCGCCACCGCACCACCCGTGGGAGCCGTATTTCCGCCGCCACCGCCCACGCTTTGACCAAACACCGCGTGCGAGTTTTCTCCCTCCGTGGAAATGGATGTGCCGGTCTCGTTCGTAATCGTCACCGTGCCCGCATTGTTGCCCGTGCCGCCGCTGGCTCCGAGCGCGACAATGCCGCCGGCCGCTCCGCTATCGCCACCGCTGCCGCCGATGCTCTGACCCAAAATACCGATGGAATTTTTCCCCGTCGTCGTGATGTCCGCCCCGGTCTGGTTTAAAATCGTGACGTCTCCGCCCGTGCCGCCATTGGAAGCGCTGCCGCCAAACGCCACGATGCCGCCTGCCGAGCCGCCATTTCCGCCCGTGCCGCCCACGCTCTGCGCGAGGATGCCGTGCGACGAAGCGCCCGTGGTGTGAATGTCGCCCGAATTCGTCACTGAAACCGTGCCGCCATTGCCGCCATTCGAGCCGCTTCCGCCTTGACCCACGATGCCCCAGCTATTGCCGCCGCTGCCCGCCGCGCCACCCACGCTGAGCGCGTAAAGCCCATGCGATTCGGTGCCGCTGGTTTCGATTTTGCCGCTGTTGCTGAGTGCGACGGGGCCGCCATTGCGAGCTGCGCCGCCGGATCCGCCACTGGCAAAGATATATCCCTTTCCACCGGCCCCACCGGTGCCGCTGCGACTGAAAACGAAAACGCCGTGAGACTTGTCGCCCCCGGTGGAAACATTGGTCGCGTTGTTCACCGTGACGCTCCCGCCATTTCCCGCATTGCCCCCGGCATACGCCGCGATATTTCCATAGGAATCGCCGCCCTTGCCGCCGTTGCCGCCGACGCTGCCGATCATAATCCCCGGCGTGTTGGCCGCAGTGGAAGTGATATCGCCGTGACTCGCCAAAACGATGCGATTGACCGTCGGCCCATCGGCCCCGTTTCCGCCAGGGCTGCCCGCTTTTCCAATCGTGCCGATGACCGGGATCGTAATGCCGTATGCGTTGCTGCCGTTGCTACCGCCCGCGCCCACGCTGACTTCGTTGATAATCCCGGAAGTCGAAGTCGGTGGCGTCACTGCGCCAGCGCCAGCGGTGCCGGCGGCCGCGAGAAACGCCGTGTAATTTGCGGGAGTATCACTCACCAACACCGCCTGCGCCGTCGTCGGATCCGTCGTAGGTAACGTTGAAAGTCGGATGTTAGTCGTTTGAGGCAGACCCGTCGTGGCGTTGTTTACCACGGAAATGACTTTGTAAATTGCGGTGCCGCCGAGGGGCTGAATCGTGTTTCCCACGACCGTCTTCGTAAGAATGATCGCGCCGCTGTCCGTCAGCACATAATCCGTCACGCCATTCGGATCGGCGATGAGCTGCACCACCTTGGAATTCACCCCCGTGGCCGGATTCGTCACCGTATCGCCGACCTGCGTGGACGGCGTCGCCGCAATGGCCGCTGCCGCTGCATTTTCCACCATCAACACCGAAGCGGAGAGCACCAGACCCATACCCGCAAAACTGAGCGGAGTACAATGCATATGGTGCAGATAAGGAAGGACGCGAAGAGACCTGCGGCGGAATGGGTTCATGCCACGGATTAAGAACCAAATTAGCCCATAAAGCCAGAGAATTGGGCGTTCTAGAAGATCGGTCGCCATTCCCGAGACCCTGCACACTTTGCAGTGGCGAATCTTCCAGCATGGAGCGGGTGAAGGGAATCGAACCCTCGTATGCAGCTTGGGAAGCTGCCGTTCTACCATTGAACTACACCCGCGTTTTTCGTTAGTTAGATTTCGATCTAACTCGACTCACTATTTTCACTGCCAGGAAATAACGTCGTCCTTGGCGTCGCCAGTCGTCTTGTCTCCGGTCCCGCCTTTTCCGTCGCGCCCGAGCGACCACGCAATTACGCCCGTGCTTAAACCTCCATTAGGAGGGGTGCCTGGATTACCAGCATTTTGTGAATATGGATTTGCTAGCTTGTTGTCGTAATCAGCATCGAGCATAACTTTGTAAGGATTGCCCCAAGGATCAAGCCATTTGCCGGACAACTTGCTGATGCCGGACTTCTCTTTGTTCGCCTGACCATAATTCTTTGCATCGGGCACTTCAAGAAACACGATTTTACGCGGATTCATCGTGGGTGTGAAGCCAGATGGAATGCGCAGTTCGCTGAGGAGAGGGCCTGTGTCCGCCACTTCGGTGTCAGAAGTAGACGCAGTCGGATACTTTCCATACTCCGTGTAATAGGCTTTCACGGCATTGACGATTTGCAGTTCGTCGTTTTTCGCTTGGGTTTTCTTTGCGCTTTCGATGGCGGCACCGATCGTCGGAAACAAAATGCCCATCAATACAGCGATGATGGCGATGACGGTGAGCAACTCCACGAGCGTGAAGGCGGAGCGGGAAGTCTTGGGGGTAAACATAATTTCTTGCCCAAAAATAGCGGGACCAACCCCTTTTTGCAACGCTGATAAACGTCTGGCGAACACGCGTTTGGAAATGATTCGAGTTGCAGTCGATTCGGCGGCCTTGAAACTGCGGCGTTGTTTCCGCAGAATCGCTCCATGTTTTTCCCCCGAAACTTGCTTTTCCTCGTGGTCGTCGCTCTGATGGTCCAGGCCATTTCCGCTATGGAACCTATCAAGATTACCTCTGCGGCAGTGCGCAACGGTGCGCTGGAAATCACCATCACCGACTCGGTTTCTGAGCGGAGTTCCAGCCGACTCTTCGTGGCGGTGGCGTTTGGGCCCGGCGACGCGGGTTCGGCGATTTTGCCCTTTGGCGCGAAGGCGGAGGGCTCGACGGTTTTTCTGCCGTTTCAAGCGCAGCAATTGATCGTTTTTGGCTCGGCGGAAGCGGCAGCGCGCTCGTGGTCCGATTGGAAATGGCAGCCTTATGATTCCGCAATGGGTCCGGCCAAAAACGTCACGCGAATGCTCGGCGACAACGACGCCACGATTTCCATTCCAGTTCCATCGGATTCTAAGTTTGCCTCGGTCAGCGTTTATCGGAAAGCCGCTGATTCCGCCGATGGCTGGAGCGAATTGTTGTCCGCCAACGACCCGCTCGTCACGCCCGGCAAAGGCGACAAAACCCTCGCCACTTACGACGAAATCGATCTTGCCGCAGAAAAACCCACGATCACGCACGTCAACCGCCTGCACACCGACGCGCGACCGGTCATCTACCAGCTGATGGTCCGCCATTTCTCCAATACGAATGCAACTCGACTGAAAAACGGCACGCTGGCGCAAAACGGCGTCGGCAAATTCAGCGGCATCGACGACGCAAAGCTCGATGCGCTGAAGACGTTCGGCATTTCGCACCTGTGGCTGACCGGCGTTTTGCAACAGGCGACCGGCACCGATTACTCGGCGATTGGCGCGCCGGCGGACGACCCGGATTTGCTGAAAGGCATCGCGGGCAGCCCCTACGCGATCAAGGATTACTTCGATGTCTGCCCCGATTACGCGGACGAACCGGCGAATCGCCTGGCGGAATTTAGAGCGCTGTTAGAGCGGATTCACGGCAAGGGCCTGCGGGCGATCATCGATTTCGTGCCGAATCACGTCGCGCGCAGTTACGATTCCGACGTTCGGCCTGAGCTCGCCTTTGGCAAAAACGACGACCGCTCGCAGTTTTTCGCGCCGACGAACAATTTCTTTTACCTCGAAAAGGATTCCGGCCATCCGCCGCTGAAATTACCGACGAAACCCGGCGACGGACGCGACGGTTTGTTCGACGGCGAGAAGGAATTCGGTCGCGTGACGGGGAATAATTCCGCCACTTGGGAGCCGGGCGAGGGGGATTGGTATGAGACGATCAAGCTGAATTACGGCTTCAATTTCCAGAGCAAAACGCGACGTTTTCCCTGTGCGCTTTCGCCGTCTGCGGCCATTCCGGACACGTGGGCGAAGATGGACGCCATCCTCGCTTACTGGCAGGAGATGGGCGTCGATGGATTTCGCTGCGACATGTCGCACATGATCCCGCCGGAGTTCTGGAAATGGGCGATTCACCGGGCGCGGAAACGTCAGCCCGGCGTCTTTTTCATAGCCGAGGCTTACAATAACGACCCCGCGAAAGTGCCGTCGGCCGATCCGTTTCTGGCGGGCTTCGGGAACGTGATGCTCGACCTTTTAGATGCGGGTTTCAACGCAGTCTATGATGATCCGAGTTACAAGACGTTGAAGGCGGTTTACGAGAGCGGAAAATGGGCCAACGACCTGGAGTTTCCTGAGGATTTCCTCTTTCAAAACAGCCTCCGCTACGCCGAAAACCACGACGAAGTCCGGCTCGCCTCGAAGAACAACTGGGGCAACGTCGGCGGCACGGTCGGGCCCGCCGTCTCCGCGGTCCTTTTTGGCGTCAGTCGCGGGCCGGTGATGCTGTATTCGGGTCAGGAATTTGGAGAGCCGGCCGAGGGCGCAGAAGGCTTTGGTGGCGACGATGGACGCTCCTCGATTTTCGATTATTGGTCGCTGCCATCCCTCTGTAACTGGCATGGAAATTCGCTCACGCCCGAGCAATCAGCCCTGCGCGACCGCTACGCGAAACTGTTCGCCGATACGACTGCAACTCCGTTCAAAAACGGCGGCATCGTGCCGATCAACGCGCTGAACAAAGACAACCCCGACTACGGCCGCCTCTCTGGCGAAACGGCCAGCGGCCATTGGCTCTACGGATTCATCCGCGCCACGGGAAAAGACCGCGTCCTGATGCTGGTCAACCTGCACGCCACGGAAACGATGCGCGCCGTGAAAGCACTCACACCCGACTCAAAAACCCCCGTCGAAGTCGGCGACATCGCCCCCGCAAGCTGGGTCATCCAGCCGCTGCCGTAGGTTCGCCTGAACAACCCCGAAACCGGCTGAATCGGCTGCAACTCCGATGGTTTTCACTCTACCAGCACCGTTCCGGTGGAGCGGATGGCCACTTTCCATCCTGCAAGCACCGTTCCTGTCCGCCAGACAGCCTCTTTCAAAACGGAAAATGCTCATCCTGTGGCGGGATCTCGCATTTGTGGGACGGAAACTGTCCAAACTCCGGCTTCCAGCGCCTTTCTTTGGCCAAAGAGCGGAGTTGCAGTCGATTCACGCCCTCGGATGGGCGGAGTCATAGACTTTCTTCATCCGCTCGGTGGTTACGTGGGTGTAAATCTGGGTGGTCGAGAGGCTGGCGTGGCCGAGCAGGCTTTGCACGCTGCGCAGGTCGGCGCCGGCATCGAGGAGGTGGGTGGCGAAGCTGTGACGGAGTTTGTGCGGGCTGATTTTTAGCGGGATGCTCGACGCGGCGAGGTATTTCCGCAGGAGCAGCCAGATGGATCGGACGTTGATGCGTTTGCGGGATTTGTTCACGAAAAGGGGGCCGGTGCGGACGTTGGCGACGCTTTGGTATTTTGAGATTGCAGTCAGGGCGCGCTGGCCGACGGGGCAGATGCGTTCCTTGCTGCCTTTGCCGAGGACGCGGACGACTTCTTGATACGGGTCGAGGTCGGCCACGTTGAGCCCGGCGAGTTCGGAGAGGCGCAGGCCGCTGCTGTAGAAAAGCTCGAGGATGGCGGTGTCGCGGTGCGGCATCCAGGTGGGCGCTTGTTTGGTGGGTGTCATCGAGAGCGGCAGGGCAAAAAGCTCGTCGATCTGGGCGATGGTGAGCACGACGGGGAGGCGGCGGCCGACTTTGGGGAGTTGCACTTCTTTCACCGGGCTGGTGGCGAAGCCGTGACGCTCCATGAGGAAGCGATAAAAGCTCCGATACGCGGCGAATTGCAGCCGGATGTAGGTCCGCGCGACCTCGTTTTTCATTTGGGTGAAAAGGAATTGGCGAAACAGATTCGCGTCGGCGGTGTCCCATCCGGCGAATTTCGGCTGGGCGCGGAGGGTCTGGAACGCCTGGCGATAGGCGATCAGGGTGCGGGGCGAGGAGTTGCGTTCGACGTCGAGGTATTCGAGGAAGGCGCGTTCCAGCCGCTCGTTCCGCTTTTTTAAAAGTGATTTGGGTTCCATCGGATTCTGCGAAATGGGAAATCAAGAGTTCCAGCCCTGGCGGATCATGGAAACGGCGATGGCGGCGAGCAGGAGCGCGACCATTTTTGAGATCGCCCGGAGCACGGTGGCGCTGAGAAATCGTTTGATTTGTTCACTGAATGTCAGGGCGAAATAGACGAGTGCGAGATTGATGAAGAGGGAGACGAGCGTTTGCACGAGGCCGACGGAATCGATCAGCGCGAGGAGCGTGGTGAGCATCGCTGGACCGGCGATGAGCGGCATCCCGAGTGGGACGACGCCGAAATCGGTGGGCTCGAGATCGCCCTTGGCTTTCGGTAGGAGGATGTCTTGCGCGGCAATGGCGAGGAGGATGAGGCCGCCGGCGATTTTGAAGTCGGAGATGCCGATTCCCAGAGTGTGGAAGATGAATTTCCCCAAGAAAATGAAGCCGACCGCGAGCAGCGCAGCAGTGCCGACGGCCTGGGCTACGACGCGTCCGCGACCGGCCAGCGGCACGCCTTCCGCGAGGCCGAGATAGACCGGCACGAGGCCGAGCGGATCCAGCGCAACGAAGAGCGGGATGAACGCCAGGAGAAACGATTCGACCCAGAATGGCATCCCGCAGTTTACATGAATGCTGCGGGGCAGGGGAAGTTTTCAGTCGAGTTACAAACGATTCTACGCGTAAACCTTTACTCGCGGACGATTTAAAATTTGACAGCTTTTCACCATCCCTTTACCAGCGACCAACGTAAATCCTCACAACGCTGCGGGCTGATTTAGAAAACATTCCATTATGATAGCAAACGTTGTCGTTGATCAATTTCACAAAGGTGGCCCGATTATGTGGCCGATGTTGCTGGTGATGATCGTCGCAGTGGCGGTGATCCTCGACCGAATCATCTGGTGGGCGCTGCATTCCGTTCAACGCGAGCCCGCGAAATTGGAAAAAATCTACACGGCGCTCGAAAACGGGAAGGTTACGGAAGCGTCGGCGACAGCGAAAGATTCGACTGACCCGGTGATCCGGGTGCTCTGGCACGCGCTCAATCACCGGCACGCGTCGTTGGAAGGCGCGCTCTCCGTGGCGTCGGGCACGGAATTGCAAAAAGCGGGCCGATTTTTAGTGGCGATGGATACGTTGATCACGATCGCGCCGCTGCTGGGATTGATGGGAACGGTGCTCGGCATCATGCATTCCTTCAGCGCCATCGGTGAATCGGGTCTGGAGGTTTCCAAGGTTTCGGGAGGCATCGGGGAAGCGTTGATTGCCACGGCTTGCGGACTGGGCGTGGCGATATTCGTGGTGCTCTTTTACAACTATTTCGGGGCGCGAGTGGCTCGTCTGCATTTTGAAATCGAGACGGCTGCCAACAATTTGGAGATCATGTTGAAGAACGCAAAACGGAGCAAAGAACAATGAAACTCGGCTCACCGCTTCAGCAGAAAAAGCCGCGTATCGAGATCATCCCGCTGATCGACATTATGTTTTTTCTGCTCGCGTCGTTCATGCTCGTGAGCCTGAGCATGATCCAGATGCGCGGCATGAAGATCAATATGCCGACCGCGGCGACGAGCACGCCGGAACAACAGCCGGATTTCCTCTCGATCACAGTCGATGTGACGGGCGACATCTATTTTGAGAAGGAAAAAGTGGACCTCGATATGCTTCTAACTCGACTGAAAACCGAGTTTGCGAAGAAGCCGGATTCGAAGATCTACATTCGCGGCGACAAGGACGCGACTCACGGATCGGTCATCAGCGTTCTGGACAAAGTGAAGCAGGCCGGCATTACGAAGGTGGCGTTCGAGATTCGCCCCGGCGCCCTCGGTGGCACGGCGAAACCGCCCGCACGTCCAGCGACTCCAGCAACTCCATAAAAAGGGACGTTTCATGACGAAACCGCCACGGCTGCCCAGTCCTTACACCGGCAAAAAAGACTACACCATCGTGGTCTTTATCCTGATCTCGGTGGGTTTGCATTTGGGTGCGATCTATCTCGGGGCGCATCTCACGCCGCCTCCGCTGCCAGCGATTGATTCCACATTGGAAATCGAAATCGAAGGCGTGAAAGACGAGCCGCCACCGCTCGGCACGAACGACGCCGAAACGGGTCCGCCGTCTGAGCCGGAACCCACGCCTCCGCCGCCGATCCCGGAGGATACGCCACCGCCGCCGGTGGTTCAGCCCGATTTCGTCGTTCCCGAGGAATCGCCCACACCGACCCCTGCGCCCAAGCCCAAGGCAACCCCAAAACCCAAAGCCACGCCCGCAATGACTCCGGGCAAAGCTGCCTCCACGCCGTCCTTCAATCCCAACGCCCGGCCGGGTGCCATCAAAGGCGTCGATGCCGCTCACGGCGGAGTCGCCGGTGGAACTGGCGCGGTCAAATCCGGCGGAGGACGTGCCGATTTCATTTTCACGCCGAGCCTCATCGTTCCTTACAACATTAAACAGCGGCTTCAGGGAATGCGTGCCTCAGCCTCAGCCACGATCCTTTACTCCGGCGGCAGTATTAACGACGTCAGCATCGTCAAAAGCTCCGGCAATTCCGCTCTCGACGCCCTCATCATCCGCCATGTTCGCGCAAACTATCGGGTCAAAAGCGGCGCATCCGGAAAAGCGAGTCTCCCGATCGGCATCAAACTCTGAGCGGAGTTCCATCCGATTCTGTCGGACGTTTTTTATGATTGACTTCGATCATAAAGCCGTCTTTGATTAGGCTGTTTTGAAAGCCTCCCTCCAACAAGTCAACGCTCGCCGCGAAGGTTTGCGTGCCTTGCTCAAAAGCGACCGTTACCTCTCGATCGCCCGCATCTGCCGTCTGCTCGGCGTCTCCGAAGCCACCGCCCGCCGCGATCTGGCCGCGCTTTCGGACGAGGGAAAAATCACCCGCACCTATGGCGGCGCGATCGGCGATTACGCAGCGCATTTTCCCGCGTTTCACGAACGCGAATCCGTCGCCGCCGCCGCCAAGGCCCGGATCGCGCAAGTCGCCGTGCAGCAAATGAAGCCGGGCAAGACCTACTTTTTAGATGCGGGCACCACCCTACTCGCCGTCGCCAAGGCCCTGTCGGAAACGGCGCTGCACGACATCACCTTCGTCACCAACAACCTCCCCGTTGCCGAAGTCCTCAGCGGCATCCCAGGTCATCAAATCCATCTTTTGGGCGGACAATTCTTCAGCCGCCAGGAAATTCTCATTGGCAACAACGCTCGCAAAATGCTCGAGCTCTGGAAATTCGACGCCGCCTTTCTCAGCGCCGAAGGAATGACCTCCGAAGGCCTCTGGAATTCCCAATCCGACGTCGTCACCCTGCAACGCACCGTCATGTCGCGCACCGACAACGCCTTCTTCTGTCTCGACGCCTCGAAGATCGGCCATCAGGCCTCGTGTCCACTCGCGCGTTGGAGCGAAGTGCCGCACATCATCACCGATGCCCACCCCGAGCAACTCGTCTCCGCGCAAATTACCCTCCAGCAACGCCAGCTGGTCGCCGCCTAACATTTCCTAACATTGGACTCTAACTCCCATCACTATTTAGCCTGCGACCTTGGCGCCGAAAGCGGCCGCGTCATGTTAGGAACTCTCTCCGGCGGAAAGCTCACACTGGAAGAAATTCATCGCTTCCCCAGTGCAGTCATTCAAAAAAATGACAGCCTGCGCTGGGATGTGGACGGTATTTTTGCAGCGCTCCAGAAAGGTATCGAACTCGCCTCAAAAAAAGTTCCTAACATCGCCAGCCTTAGCGTCGATTCTTGGGGCGTTGACTACGTTTTGTTAGGAAGCGATGGAGTAAAACTGGACGACCCTCATCACTATCGCGATGAGCGGACCGACGCGGTCTTTCCCAAAATCCGCCAACAGCTAGGAGACGAAATGATCTTTGCTGAAACGGGAATTCAATTCCTCCACTTCAACACGCTCTACCAACTTGCCTCCGAAAATCCAGGAGACCTAGCGCGCGCAAAAACATTCCTAACCATTGGCGACTACTTCAACTACCGCTTCAGCGGAGTCGCCGTCATCGAACAAAGCCTCGCTAGCACTACCCAGCTTTACAATCCGAAAACCCGCCAATGGTCGCAACGGCTGATCGACGCCGCTGGATTTCCGCCGACCCTTTTTCCCAAGATCGTTCCGAGTGGCACCCTTCTCGGCGCAGTAAAAACAGAGGCGAGTTCCAGTGTTATCCAAGTCATCGCCACCTGTTCGCACGACACCGGTGCCGCCATCGCCGCCGTCCCCGCCCAACCCGGCAAAGACTGGGCTTATCTATCCTCCGGCACATGGTCATTGTTAGGAGTCGAACTCGATTCTCCTAACATCAGCGAAAAGGTTCGCGAACATAACTTCACCAACGAAGCCGGCTACGGTGGAACCACTCGCTTTCTAAAGAACATCGTCGGCCTCTGGATTCTGCAAGAATGCCGCCGCTCCTGGGCTGCTAACCATAACGATTACACTTACTCCTGGCTCATGCAGCAGGCTTCGGCGGCAAAGCCATTGCGCTCATTGATCCATCCATCCGACGACCGTTTTATGAAGCCCGGTGGAATGCCGGAAAAGATCATCGCGTATTGCCAGGAGACTCAGCAACCGGTGCCCGAAACGCCGGGACAATTCACGCGCTGCATCCTGGAAAGTCTCGCCTTGCTCTACCAGCAAACGTTGCAGGAAATCGAAGAGCTAACCGGACGTCATTTGAGTTGCATCCATATCGTCGGTGGGGGGAGTCAGAGTGAACTCTTAAACCAATTCAGCGCCGACGCCACCGGTCGCCCCGTTCACGCAGGCCCAGTCGAAGCCACCGCCATCGGAAACATCCTCGTCCAAGCCTTGGCGCTCGGTCATCTCACTTCGTTAGCAGAAGGACGACAGCTAGTCGCCGATTCATTTCCTTTCATAACCCACCAACCTCAACAAACCACCGCCTGGCTGAAAGCCTGCGAGAAATTTAAATCCTTATGACCTACCACTATGTTAACCATTCCTGGGACGACGCGACTGCGGCCGCTCTCGATCCCGTCGCACGTCTGATCTACCGCTCCAATATCCTCGGAGCCGATCAACGCATTACTAACACTGGTGGTGGAAATACCTCAGCCAAAATCATTGAAAATGATCCTCTGACTGGTAAGCCCACCGAAGTTCTCTGGGTTAAAGGCAGCGGCGGCGATCTGCGGACTAGCAAACGCGAAAACTTCTCATCTCTCTACCAGGAAAAACTTCTCGGCTTACAAGAACTTTACGGCGCTGCGAACGAGCGCGGACCCAAGACCGATGCCGAGGATCGTATGGTGGGAATGTATTCGCACGCCACTTTCAACTTAAATCCTCGTCCGAGTTCCATCGATACCCCGCTCCATTCGTTCATCCCGGCGAAGCACGTCGACCACATGCACCCAAACGCGGCGATCTCCGTGGCGGCATCGAAGAACTCTGTAGCTCTTACAAAGGCGATCTATGGCGACGAAGTGATCCACACGCCCTGGCTAAGACCGGGGTTCGAGCTAGGTCTCGCCATGCAGACCATCTGCCGCGAGCATCCTAACGCACGTGGAATTATCATGGGCCAACATGGCTTGATCAACTGGGCAGATGACGACAAGGAGTGCTATGAATTGACTCTAACTCTAATCGAAAAAGCGGCCGCTTACATCGAGGCTAAGTATCAAGCAAAAGGTGGAGACGCCAAGGTATTTGGCGGACCCAAATACCAGTCGCTCGAAGAAGCTCCACGCCGGGCCATGTTAGCCTCGGTGCTGCCATGGTTGCGCGGCCAGGTTTCGCAAAAAGCGCGTTTCATCGGCACCGTTCAGGACGACGAAAAGATCCTGCGTTTTGTAAATAGTGCAGACGCACCACGTCTGGCGGAACTCGGTACTAGCTGCCCCGATCATTTCCTTCGCACCAAGATCAAACCGCTCTATGTAGATTGGAATCCGCAAGCGGAAGATCTCACTGCTCTTAAGCAAAAGCTGAGTGTCGGCTTGGATAAATACCGCGCTGATTACGCGGAGTACTATCAAAAGTGCAAGCGTGCCAATTCACCAGCAATGCGCGACCCGAATCCGACCGTCATTTTAATTCCGGGCCTTGGTATGATCGCCTGGGGAAAAGATAAGTCTGAAAGTCGAGTGACCGCCGAGTTTTATAACTGTGCCGTGGAAGTCATGCGTGGCGCCGAGGCCATCGACGAATACATTGCGCTACCGCTGCAAGAAGCCTTCGATATCGAATACTGGCTGCTCGAGGAAGCGAAGTTGCAGCGGATGCCTGCCGAGAAAGAGTTGGCGCGTCAAATTCACATTGTTATCGGAGCTGGTAGCGGCATCGGAAAGGAAACCGCGCACCGATTGGTTAAAGAAGGCGCGCACATCGTCGCTGTGGATTTAAATCAGGGCGCTGCTGAGGCGACTGCGAAGGAAATCACTGACAAGCTAGGTCTCGGAATCGGAGTTGCTGGCAGCGGCATTTCTGGCTGCGGACCAGCGATCGGACTGGCTGCTAACATTACGGACCGGGCTAGCATTCGTGCGATGCTGGATCAGGCTGTGCTGGCTTATGGTGGGTTTGATTCCATCGAAGTGACCGCCGGGATTTTTGTTCCTAGCGATACGAGCGGTCATATCCCTGATGATAAGTGGGCGCTGACTTTTGGTATCAATGTAACTGGAAGCTATTTTGTAGCGGACGAAGCTTACAAAACCTGGAAGGAACAAGGTCTGCGCGGTGCGCTAGTCCTTACAACAAGTGCGAATGCCGCCGTCGCGAAAAAAGGCAGCGTGGCCTATGATACGAGCAAGGCCGCCGCAAATCATCTGGTGCGGGAACTAGCCATCGAGCTGGCACCATTGGTTCGTGTGAATGGCGTGGCTCCAGCAACAGTCGTGCAAGGTTCCGCTATGTTTCCACGTGATCGCGTGATTGGATCGTTGGCTAAGTATGACATCGCATTCACTGACGACGAGGCGACTGAGTCATTAGTATCGAAGTTAGCTCAGTTTTACGCGGATCGCACTTTGACAAAGGCACCAATCACACCAGCGGATCAGGCCGAGGCTTACTTCCTGTTAGTTAGCAGTCGCCTGAGCAAAACCACCGGGCAGATCATCACCGTGGATGGCGGTTTGCACGAAGCCTTCTTGCGCTAACAATTAGTCAGCTCACTTTGAAAGCTCGCCATTGGACTGTAACTCCGATGGCGGGTTTTTCATTCGGGCCAGATCGCTTTCAGCAAAGCGGCGAGACGATAGCCGCCTTTGGCTAACTCGACTTCCACGATGTCGCGCGCTTTTTCATCGTAGTTAGGTTGTAATGTAACGGCCCACTCGAAGTGTTCGTCGCGTTTTTCATCTTTCGGAACTACAAAGCGGCTGCCGAGAGTAAGCCCCTCAAAGCAATGTTTCGCTTCGTGCAAAGTGTCCGTGGCCCATTGTTCCGGCCAGCTAACTACCGGTCCAGTGGCGTTCCATTCGGGTTGCATCGGACTGTGGGCGATGAGGAATGTTTTAAAATCTTCGGCCCCAGCGTGGTCGCGCGCGAGCTTGACCGTCTGCGTGTCCCAATACCCGTGCAAGCTCGTGCGCGTGGTTAGCCGGAAGTTATTTGCGCCCGCATCCGCCTGACCTTTCGCGCCGGTCTGGGGATTGATGAAATGATTTTGGTCGTCGACGTAACTGCAGCCAACATGCAGCGGTTGATGTAAGTCCCCGATGTAGTGAACGATGAGCATCAGGGCGACGCGCTTGCTAAGTTTCAGCGGATTCTCCGGCGCTGGCTCAGGACTCTGCAAGACTTGGATGCAAGCTCGTAGCGTATGAACAATGTCGTCCGGACGCGTGCCAGTGACGCCGTCGCGGTAAGTCGTTTCCTGAAATGGAACGTCGCAATAATGGTAACTGTGGTGATTCGGATTATTTGCGACGAACGCCTTCATCTCGTCGTTGAGATATTTATCCGGGAGCTTCGCCCGATCCGCCCAAGTGGCTGCTCTCGCGAGGTCTTCTCCCGATGATAGCAGGGCGCGCACTTCCTTTTCAGCGTGAGTGTTTTTGAGATAGACCTCAGCAATATCGCCGACAGTTTGGTGGCCAGCATTGCCATAGCCGAGCGCAGAGTGAAACGAAAGTAGACTGGCTGTCGTAAATAGAAGGAGGGATTTTATCATTGGGGAGGTGAGTGTCGCTGCAATCCAGGACGTGGTAAATCCCCACTAAATGAAATTCCATGATCTCGTTCGCAAAATAACCAGATCGAATTAATCTACTCACTCAAATGAGTTGGAAGGATCAGATATTCAAATTCCGGGAGCCAAACGAAGAGTCGGTTAAACCTTTCCTCGACCACCTTGAGGATCTTCGTTGGACTTCCATCAAAATGGCCCTCACGCTTATGCTCTCGATGGGCATCGCATTTTGCTATCGCAACACCCTGGTAAACATCATCCAGCATCCGCTCGCGGTCGTGAACCCCAGCTTTATCTCGACGTTGCGGGCGCGTGGCCCGATGGATTCCATTTCGATTTCCTTCTCGCTAGCGTTCTATGCCGGCATCGTCCTTGCATTTCCCTTTCTGCTCTATTTCCTCGCGCAGTTTGTTCTTCCTGCCCTGACTTTGGCCGAAAAAAAATACGTTCTGCCCGTGGTTTTCATTGGCCTCGGTTTGTTTCTAACTGGAGTCGGGTTTTGTTACTACTGGCTGCTCCCCGGCACGCTCGCTTATGCGTTAAAAGATCAGCAGAACCTTAGCTGGACCTCAAACTGGGACGTCCAGTCTTACTTTTCATTTACCACGCAATTCGTGCTCTCCTTTGGACTGGCATTTGAACTTCCGCTCGTCGTTCTTTTTCTGGTGAAACTCGGAATCCTCAATCACGCCATGCTCAAAAAGACGCGCATGGTCGCCTTCGTCATCATCTTTTTGCTCGCAGCCGTCATCACCCCGACGACCGATCCATTCACACTCTGCGCGATGGCATTTCCGATGTATTTCCTCTACGAAATCTGCATCCTTCTCGCGAAATACATGGAGAAGAAAACCTTGGAGAATGCGGACGAGTTGCCACTCGAATAGCTAGGAAATCGCAAACTGCGGATGCGCCTCCAGAGTCCGCAAATCCGCCGACGAGATCGGCCCTTTTTCACCACTGCCCAACGGTCGCGCACTGGTGGACATGCGGACTCGTTTTAACCAATCGAGTTGCAGTGGACTCTCTAACAATCCCACTTCCGTGGCAGCGACGGTCGTTTGATCTTTCTCACCCGTGGCGCTCCCGATGCCGACGTGAAATCCTGCTAACAACAACGTCACCCGCACCGCTGTCGACCGGCTATAGCTAGTCAAAACTGCCGGCCGCGAAAGTCGTTGCCTGAGTCTCGTAAAATGTTCCAGCGACCACATCGCTTCATTTTTCGTTGGCGAATACGGATCGTAAATAATTCCATCCGGCGCGGGTGCTTCCGGGAACGCCGTAAAATCCCCGAGCTGTAACCGCCAGTCTAACACTGCACCGCTGGAAAAAGTGATCCGAGTTAGATGCGTATCTGCGAGATCACGCAGCGACGTTTTCCATGCCAGCGGATATTGCAGCGCTTCTGCGTGTTCCAATGCAAACCGCAGTGGTTCCAGAGTGCGATCGAAACTAATCATTTCGCAATGAAACCGGAACGTCATGCGCGCCAACTTCTCGATGAACGCGACCGCATTAGCACCAGCTCCCAAGCCAACATCCCAGACAATGAAGTCGCTTCCTTCTCGAAGTCGTTTTTCCAATCGAAGCGGAGCAATATGGATCGCCTCAGCCTCTGCCATCGGGCCCACCACCGGATGAAAAGTCTCACCCGAATCCGTGTCGCGAATGGTATGCAACTCGTCTCGTAAACGAACCAGCTCAAACATCTCTTAGAGCCACTTCTTGCGCTTAAAAAAGATCACCATTCCCATAACAATGACCACACAGGCCACCCAAAACAGCAGATAGCCATAAGGGCTTTTTAATTCCGGCATACTCCACGGACCAGCCTCCGTATCGAAGTTCATTCCATACACTCCCACAAGGAATGTGAGTGGCATGAAAACGGACGAGACCACTGTTAGTACTCGCATCACTTCATTGGTCCGCATACTAACAGCCGAGAGATAGATATCCATGATCGAAGAAACCAATTCCCGATAGTTTTCAATGATGTCGATAATCTGGATGGAGTGGTCGTAACAATCACGCAGAAACGGCTTGGTCGATTCGTGAATGAGTCCAGTCTCATCGCGTTGCAGCAAACTGAGAATCTCGCGCTGCGGCCATGCTCCTCGGCGCAAATGCACCAGTGAACGCTTGTATTCGTGCAGGCGCTTCACAAACTCCTGGGTCGGTCGAGCTAACACTTCATCCTCCATGTCCTCGATCATATCTCCGAGACATTCCAGCGTTGGAAAGTAGTAATCGACGACCGTATCGATCAGAGCATAAGCCAGGTAATCGCTCGCCGAAGAACGCAGATTACCCACGCCACTCGAGAGCCGCGCTTTGATAGGCTTAAACATATCGCCGCAAGACTCTTGCACACTAATGACAAAGTTCTTTCCGATGAACAGACTCATCTGCTCAAAAACCAGCTCACCTTCTGGATCGCGATAAACCATTTGCAAGACTACAAAATAGTGATCGCCATAATCCTCACACTTAGGTCGTTGCCCTACGTTGAGAACGTCTTCTAACGCGAGAGGATGTAGGCCGTAATGTTTGCCGAGTTTTTTCAGGAGTTCGACGTCCCCCAAGCCATCGATATTAATCCAGGTGATCTGGTCGTTGTCGCGATACGGGAAGCATTGCTCGATCTGATCCACCGGAGATTCCTTATAGCTTTCCCGATTGTATTCGATGTGAGTGACAACGGGTTTTTCGGTAGTCGGAGCTATAAGTGTCGCCGGCGCCGTGCCCGGCATATGATATTTAAAATGGAGCATGTTAGATTCGTTTCAGACTCGACTCAATTTCGCGTCTGCGTGGTTCAAGGAACGGCGGCAAGGAGAGGCTTTCACCGAGTGTTTCCAAAGACTCATCTGCAGTGAATCCCGGTTCGTCGGTGGCTAGCTCAAACAAGATGCCATTTGGTTCCCGGAAATAGAGACTGCGGAAATAAAAGCGATCCACAGGACCGCTCGTAGCTACGTGAAACTCGCTCAGGCGAGCGGTCCAGGCCGCATAATCCGCTGTGTTAGTACGGAAGGCCACATGATGAACACCGCCAGCGCCGTGATGCGCGGCTTGCAGGTGCGGCTGGTCGGCCACATGCAATTCCGCCGCTGGACCGCCGGGTCCCATTTCATAAACTGTGATCGGAGTTTCAGTGCTATCACGGTAAGTCCGCACGGGACGCATTTTGAGTAAACCCTGTAAGACAGCATCTGTTTTGGCCAGTCGTGAAACACTGATCGTAATCGGGCCCAGTCCACGGATTTGATGCTCCACGGGCACCAGGCTTTTTTCCCAGGCATGAGCTTCGCCGTGGCCTTCGTCATTGATCAGACTCAGGCGTTGTCCTTCGTAATCCTCGAAGTCGATAGTTAGTCGCTCGTCCTTGCTGATGACGCCACTGTTAGTGATCCGAGTTGCATCGAAATGAGCTTTCCACCATTGCAGGCTGGCTTCGCTGCCAACCCGCAATCCAGTGCGAATAATGCTGTTAGTCCCACGACGTTCACGCGGAGCTGGCCAGTCGAAAAAAGTGAGATCGCTGCCAGGCGTTGCCATTCCATCGGCATAGAAAAGATGATAAGCGGAAACGTCGTCCTGGTTGACGGTTTTTTTGACCAAACGCATTCCTAACACTTGGGTATAGAAGTGGTGATTCTCCGAAGCTTGTGCGGTGACTGCGGTCAGATGATGAATGCCGTGAAGTTCCATGCGAGTTAGAGCGATATCGGAAAATGAGTCGCGAGCCAAGACTTAGCTGCGGCGATTTCCGGCGAGTGCAATTCGTGACCGCCATCGGTCCAGTGCATTTCCACGTTCGCACCAGCGAGACCAAGCATCTCGGCCAGTCGTTGAGTGTTCTCTGGCGGAATGATCGGGTCGCGTTTTCCTCCAGCTAAAAAGATCGGAGTGTGAGCGATATCTGGAAGCGTCGCGAGCTGAAGCGGAACCATCGCCCGCAGCAAAATCGCACCGGCCAAAATCTCCGGGCGCAATAAGAAAAGACTGGCGGCGATGTTAGCACCATTGGAGTAGCCGACGGCGACAATCGGCCGTGTGCCTAGCTGATATTCCTCGCGCTTTTCCGCTACGAAATCGGCTAGTTCGTTGGTGCGAAAGATGAGGTCGGGTTCGTCGAAAATGCCTTCTGCGAGTCGTCGGAAAAAACGTGGCATGCCGTTCTCCAAAACTTTTCCACGTGGGCTGAGGAGCGCGGCATCGGGATGAAGCGAGCGGCCGAGATCAAGCAGGTCGTTTTCCGTGCCACCGGTGCCGTGAAGGAGGAGCAACACCGGAGCGTCGCTTTTTCCTGGGATAAATCGGTAACTGTCTGCCATCGCGCAACATGGGCTGAACTTCATTGGTATTCAACTCGGATGAAAACTAACCAAATACGTTGCAATCGCGTTGCGCGCAGGGAAGACTTTTTTTCATGAGCATCGCGACTAAGACGGGAGATGATGGGACGACCGCGCTAATGTATGGAAGGCGCGTCGCAAAGACGCATCCGCGTGTGGAGGCCTATGGCACGGTCGATGAGTTAAATGCAGCGCTGGGAATGGTCCGCGCGACTGTTAGCGAGCCGTTTATTGCGGAGGCTATTTTCACGATTCAAAAGCAATTGGTAACACTGATGGGTGAGCTGGCGGTCGCGGCAGAAGATCGCGAACGCTATGCAGCCGATGGCTATGATTTCGTTGGAACTCCGATGGTGGACACGCTGACGGCGCACGTGGATGACTTGGAGAAAAACCGAAACGTCAGCTTCAAGCACTGGGCGACGCCCGGTTTTAACGTGGCCTCGGCTGCATTGGATGTGGCGCGCACCACTTGTCGGCGTGCAGAAAGACGTGTGCTCGAATTGTTAGAAACCGAAGCGGTGAATCCCGAAATCGTTCGGTTTCTCAACCGACTTTCAGACCTTTGCTGGTTGTATGCGCGTTACATCGAGACGGCTAGTGAAGCAGAGAGCGATAGGCCTCTAGGTAAGCGTCAATAATTTTCCTAGTTTCGAAGCGCGCCACGTTTGTGAAGCCTTTTTCAATTAAGTTAGACCGATATGTGGCATCGCGGAGGGTGAGTAAGCCTTCAGCGAAACCGGCTTCGTCACTTAGGTCGCGAAGCAAGCCGCCCTCTCCTAACACTTCCGGAAGTGATGTTGTTTTTGCCGCCAACACGGGACAGCCGCAGGCTTGCGCCTCAATAATTGGCCAGCCAAAGCCTTCTGTTTTTGAGGGGAAAAGAAATGCGTAAGCCCGGTTATAGAGCGCTTCTATCACGTTGAAACTGGGAGATTCGATCTCGATCACGCGATCACTTACGCCTAGCGTGGCGGCGAGTTGACGCTGCTCGGGATGCAGTTTTTCCCCGGCGAAAACCAATGGTCCTTCAAACCAATCTGCGGCGCGGGCAAAGATGCGCAGGATGCCTTCGCGGTTTTTTCTCCGCAAGGAGGAGCCGACATGCAAAATGTAGGGAAGTCTTAGGAGTCGCGGATCTAACAATGCGAGTCGTTGCGAAACCTCGTCTTTCGATAGGACGGAAAACGGCTGGTTGAGCGGGAGTGGAATGGAAGTCGAATGAACTTCCGGCGCCAGTCGAGTGAGATCGGATTCAGTTGCTTTCGAGACGCAGATGACCAGTGAGACGCGGCGCAGACTAGCTAGAATCTTGGCCTGCAAGATTTTTCCCATGCGACTTGCAGGGCAATCCGTGTCTTCACCAAGCGCGCCGCGCACTGCTAGTAAATCGTGACACGTGGCCACGACCAATTGTCCGCTGGTGGATGTTAGATACGGCGCATTGGAATGGTCGGTGATGTGGACGATGAGTCGTTCTCCAGCGCGTTTGGCGTCAGAATCCAGAGCAGCGATTTTGCGCCGCAGAACTGTTGGAAAAATGAGATATTTATCGATGTAGCGGAGCCATTTCGTGAGAGGCCCGGCGCGGAGTTTTCCGATGAATGCCGAAGGTTCGATGCCAGTGACGGAGACGCCACGTTCCTTCAGCGTGGCCAGGAGCATCTCGTAATAGCGCAGCATGCTCATCTGGGCGTCGGGCCGGTAGTTTCCGACTAACAAAACGCGGAACTTCATTTCCGGGTCTTCTTTTTAGGCAGAGACGCTACCTCTGCCCGCAGTCTTTCCGCGTAGACCGCGCGCGTCGGCAGTGCCAGTGTGCGTGGATTTTCCAGCGGAGTTAGATCGGATTCAGCGGAAAGTTCTTCGTTGCGTCTTGCCGCGGAAAGCGAGAGGCCTGCGGCCATGACGGCGAAACCTAACACCGTGGTTTGTCCGAACTGACCCATGACTAAATCATTGGCGCAAGCGGTGGCGAGCAACAGCGGGAGCGTGTTATTTTCGATGCGCAAAGCGGCTAGGCCCATTCTGGCGACGAGAAATAAAACCGCGAATCTCCATGCTAGATAGGGCAGGCCAAGATAGGGACCCATTTCCATGACGACGCGGTCCATTTCTGATTCGCCGAAGTTAAAGCGCAGCATGTTATACATCATGCTGGAGGCGGCATTCGTGCCCATGCCAATGCCGACGCCGCCAGGTTCTGCACGCATGGCTGAGTCGATAGGTTTTTTGAATTCGTCGAGGAAACGAATGAGGAAACCTTCTTTCACGCCGCCGCTATCGCTGAAGCGCGCGACGATGACGTCCATTCCGATTTTCAAAGCGCCGACGGAGCCAATGACGGTGACGACCGCCACGCCGATGAGGACGAGTTTGATTGAACTCTGCAAAAAGCGCGGCTTAAGAAACCAGATGGCCACGACTGTTAGTACTTCCAGCGCGACTAATGCAAAGACGGTCCGGCTGCCCGACATGACGACTAACATGAGCAACGATGGCGCAGCCATGTAGAAAGCTATTTTTTTGAAAACCTCTCTTTCGAGCAGATGGTGAAAGAGAAATGCGGCTAGAAGAACGGTGTATTCCGCGAGGCCGTTGGTGAACGAGAAGGTGCCAGAAGGACGGATGCGACCCAGGGCTGTTTCGATCATTTTTCCTTCGCCGCCAGCGCCGGTATTGATGCGCGTGCCGGAGGAAGAAAAAAATTGCAGCGTTGCCAAAAGCGCCATGGGCGGAGCGAGCCAGAGAATGATCGCGCCGATTTTTTTTACATGCGAGTACGAGAGGATTCTGGGGAGAATAAAAATGAGCGGCAGGTGCAGGAAGTTTGCGTGGATGCCAAAGATGACGACTTTGAGTGGCGGTGCTTTTTGTAGTCCCAAACTAACAATGACCGACAAGATCGAGAGGATGAAAAAGAATGTGAGGTAGCCGTTGAGCTTGAAAGCTTTCAGCCGGAACGCCTCGAAGTAAATGTAGAGAAGAATGGGATCGCGAATGACTAGGAGCGGGCTGGAAAGTCCGGGTAGAATCCATTTGCGAAGTGTGCCCTCAAAAATCCAGAGAATAAAATAGGCGTAAACTGCCAGGCGTAGATTTTTTAGCGGATCAGCGGGGACGGCAGCCTGACTGGAAAGTGGATTCGTCATGTTAGGAGTCCGAATACTTTTTCAACCAAGTTAGATCGATATCTAGCCCAGGTGAGCGTACTAGCTTTTCGCAAGGCGGCGGCTTTCATTGCGCGTAGTTGCGCGGGATGGTCGATGAGAATTTGCAGCTTTTCGACGATGGAAATTTCGTCGCGAATGGGAATGATGAAGCCGTCTATGCCATCGGTGAGCAGGTCGGGTCCGGCAGTGTTGGGCGTGGTGATGACGGGGATTCCTTGGGAGAGCGCTTCGGTGATGACGAGTCCAAAGCCTTCGAAGAGCGACGGAAAAACGAGGACGTCGTGCTGGCGCATTTCACGTAGGACTTCGGCGTGCGGCAAGGTGGGGATCCAGCGGTGTTTTTTGAGGGCGCGGTCGAGTGGTTCGCAAGGCTCGGCGGGGCGGCTGCCGAGCAGGGTGAGAGTGACGTGGCGGCCAAGTTTTGCCACGGCGGAGAGCAGGTAGGAGGTGCCTTTGCGTTGGCCGAGCGAACCGGCAAGGAGGACACGCAACGGGCCCTCGTGTGATGCGCCGGGCTCGTGTTGCGGAGGAGGACAGCCGTAGGGGATGACGTGGATTTTTTCCTTTGGGAAAGCGTGGTCCGTGAGTGTGCTGGAAGTGAATTGGCTCGCGACAAAAATGGCGTCGGCGGTCTGCAATTCGTCGTCTTTGCGCTGGAGTTTTTCCGGGCTGTCGATCATGGCGGTGAGCGTCGCGGCCCATTCCGGCTGGCGCTCGGCTTCCTCGCGGTGGATGGCGATGGAGCTTTTCCAATAGCCGATCGGTAGGTCGTAGAGGCAGCGAACGCCACGTGAACGGGCGGCGGTGAAACTGGCCAGCGCTCCGTCTTCGTAGGCGTAAATCGCGGCGGGCGGCGTGCTCATTTGCAGAATTTCTGCGGCGATGGCGCGGTCAAGTCGTTGCGTGACGGCGTCGACGGAAAACGGCCCGCGTTCGTGGGCGATCCAGCTTTGGAACCCGAATCGAATCGCAGCCAAACGAAGAAATTCGTGAACGGGCTGGGTTTTGGTTTTTGCGGAGACGGACGCCGGAAACGTGCGGCGTTGTAATTGGCTGACCATTTCCGACGGCAAAACGGCGGTGAGTGGTGAGTCGGCGCGCCAGTTGATGCAGGTGCGGAAACCGGCGAGGGCGTCGACTTCGGCGAAGGCGAGCGCGGCGTTGCGGACGTTCGCGTTGCCAAAGGGATGCGAGACGAGGATGCCGGGCGTCATGTGAGGTCAGCTAGAAAACGCGTCCCGATTTCTGGTAACGCCGAGGCGGGCGGACGTTTTTTCAGTCGAGTGAGATCGAAATCAGCGTTCCAGATTGGGTGCAGTTGAGTGGCCCACGAGGGATCGGGCGTGAAATGTTCTCCGGGTAAAAAGTCGTTGCGCGTGACGATGACAGGCAGTCCGTGCTCGATCATGGCAGCGACGGAGCCGCTTTTTTCGATGAGGTTCCAGGGCGATGTGGCGATTCCGCAGTCGGCAATTTGCAGGGCGGTGGAAATTTCAGCGGGAGAAAGTTCGCCGAGTCGGATGAAACTCGCCTCCGTTTTGTAGCGAGCGGCGAAGGATTTCCACTGGGTTTCGCCGGTGGTGCCGAGGCGGCCGAGAGAGAGAAAAATGGGGTTTTTTCCTCGGAGTTTTTGCATGAGGCATTCTGGTGTCCATTCGGGGTGTAGCGATCCAAAAAAGACGGCGGTGAACGGCGGCCGGCCGCTTTTTGAGTCGAGTTGCAGTGGATTCAGGCGGGCGGTGAAGGCGGGCGGATGGATTTCGATGTTGGAAAACAATGGCAACTGGCGAGCGTGGATGTTTTCGCGCTGGAGAAAAGGTTGGTAGGCGTGGGTGTGGATGACGCGTGGGCGCAGGCTGCGATGGAGGCGCAGCGCGGCGCGACGTTGGAACCAGCCGAGGAGTTTGAATTTGATGGAATCGGCGGGGTTGAGGCCGAGCCAGAGTTCGTGAAACATGATGTGCCACGCGGTGTTTGCGGGTGCGATGGAACTCAAATGTGCGGCCAGTTCGTGGCAGAATCCGCGGTGATGGTAGGCGTAGGGGACAAATTGCAGGCTGATCCAGTCGGGCTGAAAGGTGGCGAGTTCGGTGCGAAGTTTTTTCAGTCGAGTTGAATAGGATTGCCCCTGTCGAAAAAGGGTGCGGGGCTGTCTCGTCTGACTCGGCTCTGCGCGGGAAAGGCGGATTTCGCTGGCGGAAAACTGATCGGCGGTGATCCATTCGTCGTTGAGCGCGACGAGGAGGACGGTGTGGTCTTGTTCGCGGCAGTATTCGCCGAGTCGCCGGGTGTAATCACCGACGCCGTCTTTTCCGGGTTCCAACGATCCGCAGATGAGGACGAGCTTCATTTTCGCCGGAAATTTTGAGGCGACTTCCAGTGGAATCGCGGATTTAAGCGGCGGATGAGGTGTGGTATTCCTCGTAGCGATAGTAGGGGTAGTCGGCTGAGCCGGAGGAGGCGCAGTTAAAGACGAGGCCGAGGATGTGGACTTGCCGGCCGAGGAGGATTTCCAGGGTGCGGCGGGCGAGTCGTGCTGGGGTAAACGAGGCGCGGAGGACGAAGATAACGCCGTCCATTTTCGGGGCGAGGTTGCTAGTGTCATCGGCGGCGAGAACGGGCGCGCTGTCGAGGATGATGTAGTCGTAGTGCGGGTAGAGTTTTTTGATCAGCGTGTCGGTTTGTTTGCCGAGGAGGAGGTCGTTGGCGGCGCTGGTGCCTCGTCCGCGACTAAGGATGCTGAGGTTTTTGACTTTGGTCGGGAAGATGATGTCGTCGATTTTGGATTTCTCGGTCAAATAATCAGCGAGGCCGGGTTGAGCGGGCGTTTCGAAGAGGGTGTGGAGCGCGCCGCGGCGCATGTCGGCGTCGATGAGGAGGGTTTTGGCGCCAGACATGGCCATGGTGATGGCGAGGTTGGAGGAGACGGTGGATTTTCCTTCGTTCGGGATGGAGCTGGTGACGAGGAGCGTCTTGGGTTTCGCCCCGGTGTGCGGCATGAAGAAGATGGAGGAGCGGATGTTGCGCAGCGATTCGAGCAACATGTGGCGGTCGTCGTCCTCGGAAATCAGCGGATGGTCTCCGAGGGGGGCGCGAGGCACATGGCCGATGACTGGGTGATCAAAAGCCGCCTGCATTTCGCTAAAGGAGCGGATGCGGTCGTCGAGCTGGTTGATAAGCAGGAGAATGCCGACGCCGACGACGAGGCCGCCGAGGATGCCGATGAGGAGGGATTTAAATAAGCCGCGTTTGTAGGGTTTCGGATCGCTGGCCTGGGAGTAAATCTGCATAAAATCCTGCGTGGTGCGGACGCTGCTGCTGATGGCGGTGATTTTGTCGGAGATGATTTTCGAATCCGCGTTGGCCTGTTCGAGCGTGGTCTGAAGCTGCTTGTATTCGCCGAGGCGACCGCTGATTTCGAGGGCTTTGACTTCCCACTCTTTGATTTCGCGTTTGTTGTTTTCGATTTGGAGACGAAGCGACTCGCGTTGGTTGCGGATTTCTTCCTTACTTTGGTCACGGAAGACGTCCATTTTCTTTTGCTGCCGCGAAATCTCGGCGTTTAAGGCAACGATCTTTGGATGTTTTGGTTTGAGGACTTCGCTCAGTTCGGCTTTCTGGGCGAGGAGATCCTGACAATATTCGACGGCATCCAGGTATTTCTGGGCAACGCCTCCAAACTGCGCGTTATCACGGTTTTTTAAAATGTCGGAATCGGCCGGGTTGATCTGCTTGAGGCGATTCGCGTTTTGCTCGACGTTGAGCATTTCCAGGAGCTGAAACTCGGTTTCGTTTTGGGCGAGTGTCTGCTTCAGCTTGGTGAGGTAAAGGGCGGCACCGTTGTCCTGCTCGACGAGGGCCACGTCGTTGTAACGCTTTTTCCACGCGGCGATGAGGTCGATCTGGCGGGTGATTTTTTCCTTCGACGCATCGAGGTCTTTTTTCATTTCGGCTACAGTCTTATCAACGGGATTCGCGAAACGCTGACGCCGTCCTTCGAGGTATTCGTCCATCACGGCGGCGAGCCAGGCTTGGGCGTAAGCGCCGTTTTTGCTCTTCGCGGTGAGAACAATGAGATCGCTATGCTCCTGCTGCTCGACTTCGAGATCGACCGGTTCGGGCGCGAGTCCGGGGTTGGTAATGCGGACGCGTTCCTCCGCTTTGCGTCCGATCTCAGGGCTTTTCAATTCTACGAGCTGCGTCGCAAAGAAATCTCCCTGGTTTCCATTATTGCTGATTCCAGAGCCTTCAGGATTCGCGAGAAGCGAGGAGGAAATCAGTTTTCCCTCGGAGAAAACGTAGTTTTGCAAGCGCATCGTCAAGACGACCTGCAGCAAAATGCCGAGCGATACGGTCAGGAAAATGATCCACCAATGGGTGATAAATTGCTGGCGCAGCCGCTGGGAAAGCGCGTGGAAATTCTCCGCTTTTTCGGTAACGCTCGGGTTGATCGTGGAATTATTCATCGGAGTTGCAGTCGATTCACGTCAGAAAACAATGCCGCGCGCCGGGACATTGACGGTATCGTTGGGCTGCAAGCTGACGTCTTCGCCTTTTCCTTGGGTGAATGCTTTGTAATCAAAAATAATAATCTGTGCGCCGCCGTTGGCCGACTGGCGAATGATGCGCACTCGGCGCTCGTCGCCGAAGCGAGTGATGCCGCCGGAATTTGCGATGGCTTTGCTCGCGGACAAACCTTCGCTGGCGGAGATTTCCTGCGTCCCCGAGTTCAGAACCTGACCGGAAACAGTGATTCGACCGATGGCGCCGGTGCCTTTGGCGTCGAGTGCGACGATGACGGTGGCTTTGTAGTAATAATCCACTTCGAGCGCGGACTTGACGGAGTTCGCGAGTGCCTTGCAAGTCCGCCCCACGGCTTTGACGCGGCCAATGTAGGGGACTTCCATTTCACCCGAATCCGTTACGACGAGGGGAACAGGCGGGTCGCGGTCTTCCACGACGCGGAAACTGACCTGATCGCCAATGCCCAGCTTGCGGCTGTCGTCGAGCACGTCCATCGACGTCGTGGTGGCGACCGTCGAGGAAGCGCCGCTGTAGACGGTGTTCCCCGGCGCGGGCAAACCCATTCTCGGCGTCGTGCGTTGCGGCGTCTGGCCGAGCGGCCCCATTTGTGCCACGGCGGGCACGAGCAAAAAAACTGAGGCGAGTCCGAGCGATATCTGCCGGATTCGCCGGAGATTAGAACTGATACGTGATCCCAATGAGGATGCGATTTTGCGTGTAATCGCGGAGAGCGAGATTCGAGTTTTTCTTAATGTAGCCGTATTCGCCGGAGAGGATCCAGTTCGGAGCGACTTGGTAAGTGGCTCCGATGGAAGCGCCATAACGGTCTGCGTCCTCGGCGTTGACGTGGCCAGATTCCGTGGCTTTCTCGTAGAAGAGTCGGGTGATGAGGTCAACATCCTTGATGATGCTCCATTTGGTCGTATGACGGACATAGAAAAGGTCGATGTAGTTGGAGTTAACGCCGAGCAAGCCTTCGCGGCCAATGGTTAGCTCCTGAGTGACGTATTGGTTGATCGTGTGGGTGAAGCCGAGATTCGCGTAGATGCCGCCGAAGTCCTCGGTATCGTTGCCCAGGCTGCCGACCAAACCGGGAGAAATTGCGGCCCCGCTATGTCGATCAAACGTGATCCCTTGGTATCCCGCAGCGGCGCGGAACGAGAAATTCTCGGTGAGCGTGCCTTCGACAAAAACGCCCAGATTGTAACCCGTCGCATCATTCTGAATATTCTGGTCATAACGAGTGGCACTAGAAGCACCTTCGATGCCAACGCCCCATGTCGGGTTAATCGCGTAATAGACATTCCCGTAAACTTGATCCGTGACGCTATCGAGATAGTCGTAATTTCCCGAAGTGCCGACGATGTTATTGTGGCTGTAACCGACCGTCGCAGCGATATCGGAGAGCTGCCAGGTGACCGCGAGGCCGGCAGTATTGGAAAATTGGCCGAAGTTAACGACGTTGCTGTATCCCACCGAGTCGATCGGCGTGTCCGTGAGGCTAAACGAGTCGTAAATCCGAATTTTGAAGTCACCACTGTAAAGATTCACCGCCAGTTCAGAACCAGGCTCGAGCGTAAACCCGGAGCCGCCGCCGTTATTTCCATTCAAGTAAAAGGCATATCCGGCCCCGAGATGCAGCGTGATGGAATTTAGATCCGACAATTCCCATTTCGCTGTAACTCCGATGGAAGGCCGGATGATGACGTCGGATTGTTTATTGACGCTGGAGAGGTTGACGTTGTCGTTAAATTCGGCGAACACCGACGCATCCATCAGCAGTGATAACGATCCAACTCGGATGTTATAATTGGGCTCTTCGCCGACGTATTTACGGTTGTCGGGGGCATAGGCCCGAGTCAGGGACGGGCGGACGATGTCCTGCGCATGGACGCTGGCTGCACAGCCGATGGCGAAGGCTGCGGCGAGGAGTATTCCGGGAGATTTACCGGTGAATTTTGAACGATGCGCAGAGTTGGGTGCGTTAAACATGCCGTCCGATTAGCATTTTTGATAAACCTTGTCTATGCTTTTTGGCAAGAATGCGAGATTTAAGGCAGAAATCAGTGGAAACCCTGTCTTTTTCGCGGGGCAATCTGCCCCGATAAAAAAGCGTGTGAAAACTTCTTTACACGGAAGCTTTCTATGGCATACTCCGGCGTTTTAGGATTCTAGCTGGCTCCGCAACAACGTAATATTTAACAATTATGAGAAACTCAATTCGGCTATCTCGAAAATTGCAGAGCGTTTCCGCTCTCGCAGTTTTATCATTAATCGGAGTGTGCTCAGCAACCAACGCCATGGCAGAGGCCAAGGCGGCACGGTTGCTGTCTAACAACGCAGCGGAACAGCAGCTGCAAGTCGGCTCCAGCGTCTCCACGGAGCTCAACGCCATCACCCTGATCCCGCTTCCGGGTATTGTGATCAAAATCCAGCCGGGCAGCAAAGCGACGCTTCTCTCCAACGAGACAACCGACAGCGGTCGCACCGTTCGAGTTTCAGTCGAATCTGGGTCGGCATCGGTCTTCCTCGACAAGCAGTATGCTAAGAACAATGATTTCGCCGTAGTCACCTGCCAGGGTGAAATCAAAGCTTCGGACGCATTGTTCAACGTCGCCGTCGATAGCCCGGAATCCTCCGTCGCTGTCGTCGATGGTCAGGTTTCGATCAGCTTGCTCTCGGGCAACGTCAAAACGCTCCCCAGTGGCTTGGTTTCCAAGGTCACGGAATGCGGTGTGAACGCCGTGGCCTCCGAAGGTTCGCCGATCTCTCAAGATCCGGTTGCGATTGAAGCCGCATCGAATTCCTTGACCATGCTCGCCGAGAGCGTCGCCAAGAAAGAAGTGTCGGCTCAACAATTCGCCGGTGTCGTTTTGCTTGTAGAAACGACGATCTCGCCAGATGCATCGCAAAGAGCGCGGGTGGTGCTGAGTAATCTGATCGCTCAAAACAAGACGGCCGCTCCTGCGGACGCCGCCGCCAACAAGCTTGCCTCTGCGGATTCAAATGCCACCACCGGCTCTGACGCTCAGGGCAGCTTCGATGAGACGAAAACTTACGCCAGTGCCGATACTTTCAGCGATGGTAAGACCTTCAGCGACGGTAAAACGTTTAGCGATGGCAAGACCTTCTCCGACGGCAAAAGCGAACCCCAAGCTCCCGGCGAAGGCCCGGGCAACAACGCACTTGCTTCTCCAGGCGAAGGCCCCGGCAGCAGCATCGTCGCTCGCAGGCCGCCCAGTGCGCCCCCGACCAGCAACATTCCGAACGTTAGTCTCTAACTCGGATCAAATTTAGACACAGGACTTTTTGGGAGGGCGGGATTTCAAAATCCCGCCCTTTCTTTTTTCGCGATCAGCCATGCGGTTGCGCTGTGAATTCAATGCGATTACAAGGAACAAGTGAACACAGTCACCTCGCGGATTTTCATCGCCGCCACTCATCAAGACGACGGAAAAACCACCACGTCGCTCGGGCTTTTCTCCGCCTTTGAAAAACGTCTGGGTCGCATCGGTTACATTAAGCCGGTCGGGCAGCGTTTCTCGGCCATCGAGGGTAAACTGATCGACGAGGATTCCGTCCTCATCGAAAATACATACGACTTGCAGACGCCTCTCGAGGCCATGAGTCCGATCGCAGTCGAACCAGATTTTACCCGCCAATACATCGACGGTGGTAACATCAAAAACCTCACGGACCGCATTCAAAACTCGTTCGACCGCGCCGCTTGGGAGAAAGAATTCACCATCATCGAAGGCACCGGTCACGCCGGAGTCGGCTCCGTTTTCGACCTTTCAAACGCCCGCGTCGCCCAACTGCTCTCCAGTAAAGTTTTGATCGTCACCAAAGGCGGCATCGGCCGCCCGATCGACGATATCGCCCTGAATAAAGCGCTCTTCGACCAACAAGGCGTCGAAGTGGTCGGTGTTATTTTTAACAAAGTGCTCGCCGAAAAGAGCGACTACATCGCCGATTTTGCCCGGCGCGGACTCGATCGTTTGGGGATTGACCTGCTCGGCGTTATTCCCATGGCACCGATTCTGGCCAAGCCAACGATGCAGCAAGTCTGCGAACGGATCCAGGGTCGCTTCGTTTCCGGCGCGCGAAATTGCGGGCGACGGCACGTCAACAAAGTGATCATCGGAGCCATGACGCCGGCTAATTTGCTGCCGCAATTCAAACCCGGCACACTCGTCATCACTCCCGGCGATCGCGAAGATATCATTCTCGCTGCGATCTCTTCGCATCAGCCGGAGACGGGAAATCCTCTGCCGATCGCAGGATTTATCCTCTCGGCCGACCATTTGCCGCATCCGCGAATCATGGAACAACTTTCCGCATCGGGCATTCCGGCAATTGCGACGCCATTGGATAGCTATTCCGTCGCCAACGGCATCCATTCCATGACGGTGAAAACAGTCCCGGGCGATCAACAGAAGATCGAAACCATTCAGCAGATGGTCGAGAAACACGTAGAAGTGGACCGGCTGCTCGAAAAAATCAGGGCGTGAATTCACTGGAACTCGCATCTATTTCCACGAGTTCGGGAGCGGGGATGGGAGTTTCGCGGGTGGCTTTGGCGACGGCCTGACGCGCCACTTTGCCCACGAAAAAAAGGCACGCCATACCGGCGATGAGACCGAGCCCAAGCGGCAGAAACATGGCCGCACTGCGATTTCCTGCGGAATCGAGCCCGGCTTTGCCCGCATGACCGAGATAAACGAAAAACGCCGTGCCCGGGGCGACTCCGGCGATTGTGGCGATGAGATAGTGCCAAAACGGAATCGAGCTAATCCCGTAGATGTAGTTGGAAATCCCGAAGGGCAGGGGGCACATGCGAAGTAACGCAACAATTTTCCAGCCTTCGTTGCCGATCGCGGTGTCGATGGCCTTAAATTTCGGGCTGTCCTTGAGCTTTTCGGCGACGAGACCGCGCGCCAAGTATCGCGACGCGAGAAATCCCCACGCGGCTCCCAATGAAAGGCCGATGAGCGAAAGAACGACGCCCGTCCAGAAATGAAAAATAATTCCCGAGCCAATCGTCATCGGCATCGCTGGGAGCGCAAAAAGACAGACGAGTGCGAACACAATCACGTAAAGAACCATTCCCTGCCAGCCCATGCCTTGGACTTGGTGGATGAAGGTTTCCAGCCAGAGCTTGATCGTGGCGTAGCCGACGATTTTCGCGGTGACGAGCGTCCCGAGAATAATCAGTAAAAGCAGGCCGAGTTTAAGCGTGTGAGACTTCATGGAAATAGGCTCGCGCAGGGCAGGGCGAAAAAGTGAGTCAAGTTAGAGGCGATTCACGCGCTTGGCGAAAAAAGAAAACCGCCACCTGGGAAGAATCTTCCCGAAGGTGGCGGTCATTGGACTGTTAGTATTTTGCTAGTTAGAACAATTAGGAAAGATGGCCGGAGATGAGCTTGGTCATCTCGAACATCGTGACTGATTTCTTACCGCCGAAAATGACTTTCAGAGCGTCGTCTGCAACGATCTCGGTCTTTTTCTTAGGGTTTTGCAGGTTGTTCTTCTTGATGTATTCCCACACTTTTTTAGTGACTTCAGTGCGTGGGAGCGGTTTGGAACCCACCACGGCAGCCAATTGTTCATCGGGCTGGACGGGCTTCATGAAAGCAGCGTTAGCTTTTTTCGCTGGAGCTTTTGCGGGGGATTTAGCAGGGGTTTTGGATTTTGGTGTCGCCATATGCTCTTGAAATAGTGTCCCGAGGGAATGTTAGCAAACTAAATTTACGCCAAAACAAGATTTCTCGTCGGAAAAGCGCGATTTACCTCTCAAAAACGCAGCGGCATCGCTTTTTTAAGCTCGTGAGCGTAGGCGGCGTTAATCTCAAATTGAGTGCCGCGCAGCTGTTCCTCTTCCAAGTCGAGTAGGAAAGGTTGGGTGACGATGAATCCGGCGTTCATCATGCCGTTGAGCATATCGACGAGTTCCGCAGGGGCATAGTTAGTCGTCTCCAGTAACTCCTCCCCCGAGGCTCCGATACCAAAGCCAAGGACGCGAATGAGGCTGATCTCGCGACCGCTAAGTTTAATCCTGCGCATATCGAGTTAACTATTAGCAGGATTTATGCACAGGCGAAGACGACAATTTCGTAGTGGCCACTTGCGGCATCACTTTGAAGTCGTATCGTTTCGCATGAGTAACCCCCACTTCTCAGCAAAAATCATCAACCATTCTCACGGTCAAGGCGCCACTTCAGTGGACGACATCCATCAGCGGGCTTCGGAACTGGCACGCATCGATGGCCGGGTGGCGAAAGATTTCACTGCTGGAGATTTGCAGCAGGCGCGCCGGGAATTGACGGGTGGACATTTGGAAGCGGATAATTTTGAGGGGGATTGCTACGAGGTGAGTAGCGATGGAATCGCTGGGAGCATGGGGCATCACGTGCCGAATCAGTCGAGTGACGAAAGTGAAAACGCGGCTTCGGAATTAATTATGGAAGGCATGGAAGAGGCCGAGCACGAGCAAATGCTAGCGGCAAGTTCGCTGGATCGCGACGACAGTGAGATCTAACTCCGCTCAGTTTTCCGCCCGTTTGTAATAGTCGTAGCGGTGCTCGATCGATTCCACGTAATCGCGGGTGCTGTCGAAGCTCTTTTGCTTCATTTCTTCCGCGCTCATCGGCGATTCGCCCGCTTCGGGTTTGCCGATCCAGCGTTTCACGCGGGTGCGGCCGGCGTTGTATTCCGTGAGGGCGAACGACAGCGGCCGATCTTTTTTCTGATAATGATCCAGGGCTCGCTTGAGATACCAGGCGCCGACGGAGATATTTGTTTCCGGGTCGAATAACTTTTCCGGCTCGAAGTTCGCCACGTTATTCGCCTTCGCCCAATCGGCTGCTGCGGCCTCGGTGACTTGCATCAAACCCCGCTCACCGGCGGTTCCGATCTTACTCGAACCAAAACGACTCTCCTGCCAGATCACAGCTTTCAGTAAATCGAAATCCACTTCACTCTTCGCCGCCACCTCCGCAATGATCGGGTCGAAACGCGCGTAATCTCCGCCACTCAGTTTCTCCTTCACGAAATACACCGGGTCTCCGTGCGACACCACGTAGAGCACGCCGCAAATCGCCGCGATAACGATCAAACTCCACCCCGTTTTTTTAAAAAAGCTGCCCATGTTGTGACGTCCAGTTAGCTTGACGCAACCTGCTCTCAACGCAAACGTCAAAAAAACCCAATGCCCGCTTTTGTCCGAGTCATCGTCGATCATTCGCCCGACCGCGAATTTGATTACGCCGTGCCGGAAACGCTGGCGAGTTCCATCGTTATCGGGAGCCGGGTGCGGTTGCCGTTTCGCGAAAAAGACACCCTCGGCACCGTCGTCGGATTGCTCGACGAATCGGACATTGAAAACATCCGCCCGATCACGGCGCTCGTTGGCGAGCAAAACGCCGTTCGCCCCAAACTGATCGAACTCGCCCGCTGGATGGCCGATTACTATGCGTGTCCGGTGGAAACGGCGATGCGCAGCGTGTTGCCGCAAGTCATCCGCAAAGCCGACGTCGGATTTCGCCAGCAGATTGCCATCGAACTCGCCCGCGAAGTGAGTCCACTGGAACTCGAATCACTTCGCAAAAAAGCGCCGCGCCAGGCCGACGCGCTGGAGGCCGTCGGCGACGCTCCCATTTTACTCACCGAACTCGCCAAAAAAGCCGGCGTCTCAGAAGCCACGATCAAAACTCTCGTCGAAAAAGGCTTTCTGAAAACCCGCATCGCCATTCGTCAGCGCGACCCGAACGACGGCGAAACATTTATCCACTCCGGCGCACTCGTGCTCAGTCCCGAGCAGGAAAAAGTCCACGCCGCCGTCGTCGATACGCTTGAAACTCCGCTGGAAAAAAAGCCCATCCTCCTCCACGGCGTCACCGGCAGCGGCAAAACCGAGATTTATTTGCGCGCCATCCAGCACACGCTCGACCAGGGAAAAAGCGCCATCGTTCTCGTCCCGGAAATCTCGCTGACGCCTCAGACCACCGAGCGGTTTCGCGAACGTTTCAATCAGGCCGGGCATCAAGTCGCCGTCCTCCACAGCCATCTTTCCAGCGGCGAACGTCACGACGAATGGCATAAGATCGCCTCGGGTGCCGCGCGGATCGTCATCGGAGCCCGCAGCGCCGTTTTTGCGCCGGTTTCTGATTTGGGTTTGATCGTTATCGACGAGGAACACGAGCATTCCTACAAGCAGGAGGAATCGCCGCGCTACCAGGCCCGCGACGTCGCCATCGTCCGTGCCAAGCTGGAAAACTGCGCCATCCTTTTAGGCAGCGCGACGCCGTCGCTCGAGAGCTATCGCAACTGCCTTTCCGGCAAATATCGCCTCCTGCAACTCCTCCAGCGCGTCGATGATAAAAAAATGCCGCGCATTCAGATCGTGGACATGCGCGAGGAATCGCGGCGTCATTCCAAAAAAGACGGCGGCAGCCCGTTGCTCTCGGAAAAACTGAAGACCGCCATCGGATCTCGGCTGGAAAAACGCGAGCAGACGATCCTATTTCTCAATCGGCGCGGCTATTCCACTTCTCTCGTTTGCAACGCCTGCGGCCACGTCGTGCATTGCCCAAATTGCAGCGTGCCGCTCACTTTTCATCGGAGTTCCAATCGACTCAACTGTCACATTTGCGGTCAAATCGAAGTGCCACCCAAAGTCTGTCCCGAGTGCCGCGACCCCGGAATTCGCCAGCAGGGCGCGGGCACGGAGAAAATTGAAGAAGCCGTCGCCCGCATTTTTCCCAAGTCGATCGTCCGCCGAATGGACGCCGATTCGATGACGAAAAAAGACGCGTTCCGCGAAACGCTCAACGCTTTTCGCACGGGCAAGATCGACATTCTCGTCGGCACGCAAATGATCGCCAAAGGACTCCATTTTCCTAACGTAACTTTGGTCGGAATTATCAATGCCGACAGCGCACTCCACCTCCCGGATTTCCGCGCGGGCGAACGCACCTTCCAACTCATCACCCAAGTCGCCGGACGCGCCGGACGCGGGGACGTCGAGGGCGAGGTCTTCGTCCAATCACACACGCCGTTTCACCCGTGCATTCAGTTTGCACGACATCACGATTTCGCCGGATTCCAGGAGCAAGAGCTCGACTTCCGGCAGAAATGTGACTACCCGCCGTTCACACACATGATCCTGGTCACCGTCCGCTCGCCGCACGAATTGCGGGCGAGTTTTTCCGCGGAAACATTGGCGCGTCGCCTCGCGGAAAACCTTCCCGAAGGCACCATCCTCGGCCAATCCGCCCCAGCTCCGATGGAACGCCTGAAAGGCTTCTACCGCTTCCACATCATCCTCCGCGCGCACCACATTTTGCGCGCCAGTCGCCATATTCGCGACGTCATTTCGCGACTCACTTTCCCCGAGGACGTCATCGTCACCACCGATGTCGATCCCTTCCAACTCCTATGAAAATTCCTTCCGATTTTATCCTTCTCGGCCAGCCCTGGCAGGAAAACCTCGACGCCGGATTCCAGCAGAGTCGTGTGCAACTCGACTGGAAACCGGACGCGCTACATTTGCGATTTGAGTTGAAAGATGCGCACATCGTGAGCACCGCCACGGCTCACAATCAGCGTCTTTTTCTGATCGGTGATACCGCCGAAGTTTTTCTGAAAATTCCCGGGTCGAATGACTATTTAGAACTTCACGTTTGCCCCGGCGGTTACCAAACCGCGTTTCGCTGGCCGGACGGTGCGATCGAAACCATCCGTGAATCCGATGGAACTCCGCTCGAAAATTTCCAGATCGATCCAGAGTCGTTTGGAAGTCGCGTGGAAATTCACCCGGGCGGCTGGAACGTCGATTTCACGATCCCGTCCGTTCTTTTAGGCTGCGACACGTGGGGCGTCGGGCAGTCGTTGCAGCTCTCCGTTTGCCGCTACGATTACGCTGAATTCGCTGGAACTCCGGTCATTTCCACAATCTCCCCGCATCGTGTCGCAAACTTCCACGAGTGGCGCGACTGGCCGGTGTTTTCACTGGTCTAGCCGCGCTTTCGGGAAACAGGTTGACTGATCCACTGCTGCACCTTTTGTTGCGCGAGTTTTGAACGCCATTCTTTTATTCCTCGCTTTTCTCGGCGTCGCCCTCATCCAGGTCTTCATCGGCGGGATGCGGCCCGTTTTCGCGATCCCGGGATATTTGATTCTTGCGTTGGCAGGCCTGAGTTCGCTCTTACTCCTACGAAAAACCCGCCCTCTGCCATCGCTTTTTTGCCTGGCGAGTTCGGCTGTGTTTTTCAGTTACATTCTCTGGCGGGCTTATCATTCACCGGTCGAATATTTGTCCCGCCCAGATCGATATATGGTGTTGGCGTGTCTGATTGTTTACCTGATTTTCGCGCTATACATCACCGATCCGAAGGCGCGGCTCTATTTCTTTTACGGGCTTTTTCTTCTCGGAGCCGCCCACATTGCCATCGGCGCCATCCAGTTTTCGAAGGAGAATAACTTTTTGCCGTTTGGCTATCTGCGTTCCGATTACGGGAAACGCGCGAGTGGTTTTTACGTTTGTCCCAACCATTACGCCGGGCTTTTGGAGATGCTCATCGTCATGGCTGCGGCCATCGGCGTTTGGGCCCGCGTCGGCATGAAGACCCGGATCATCGTTCTCTATTTTAGCCTGATGGCGCTGGCGGGCCTGGCACTATCTGGCAGTCGCGGCGGCTATCTGAGTATCGCGGTCGGGATTCTTACGTTGGCCGTGCTGAGTGTGCTCGTAGTCCGCTCAGTTCGGCCGGAAAAAACGTTAGTCATTGCCTGTGCAGTGATCTGCCTGGTCGGGTTTGGCGGTGCGGCAGGAGTGTCACTCATGAAACGCAGCATCATGCTTTCCGCGCGGGTCACTGGCATCAACGATCAAAAAAACATGCGCCTGCAACTTTGGGACGCGGCGAAGAAGCAATTCCAATCCCAACCGGTCATCGGAACCGGAGCAGGAACCTATTATTATTTAGGGCGATATTATCGTGATCCGGCTGTCCCAACTGATCCGGTCTGGGTCCATAATGACTACTATCATTTGCTCGCGGAATACGGTTGGGTCGGTGCCATCGGCTGCGGGCTTTTCCTGCTCTGCCATCTCGGAAACGGAATCTCGGGAGTCCGTCAGATCATTAAAAACCGGATGTCAGACGGGAGCAGCATGAACAGCAGCGCACTGGCGTTAAGCCTCGGCGCATTGGCCGGAATAGCGGCACTTTTGGCGCATTCCGTCTTCGACTTTAATGCTCATATCCCGGGGAACGCATTGGTCCTCGCGGCTTTGTTCGGCATCCTTTCGAACCCGCCAACATTTCGTCCTAGACAGGCTGAACCGCGTCTAGGGCCGAGCCTTCCACTGCGAATCTTGATTCCCACCTGCGCCGTGTTTTTGGCGGCAGACGCGGCGCCCCATTTGCGCGGCGAATGGCACTCGGAAAAAGCCCGTGTGGCGTTGCGCGACAGCCGTTATTTAACGGCCATGCGGGAGGCGCAGTTGGGGTTGGAAGTCGAAAAAACAAATCCCGACCTGCATTACTATTTGGGAGAAGCGCGTCGTCTTCTCGGCAATGGATGGGCCAATCAGGTCGCTCGCGACAAGATGAATGAAGCCGCCCTCATGGCGTTCACGGACTCCATTAAACTATTCCCGCAGGACGAAAAGCTCTGGGTAAAAATGTCGCAGTCGCTCGATATGATGGGTCGTCATGAGGAAGCCCTGGCTCACTTGGAAAAGGCACGGGAGTTAGACCCGAATCTCAGCGCGCTCAACACCTATTTCGCAGCTCATTACCAAATCCAGGGCAACGACAAAAAGGCGCTCGAATATTACCAAAAAGCGGAGCAGTTCGAACTGGCGCGCAAGAGCCGGGATCAGCTTCTGATGGAAATAAAGCCCGACGGTGCACGCTGATCAGCGAAGAAAACGCGCCAGATTTTTCGACTCCCATCTCTGCGCCCGCCAGTAGTTTCGGTATCGTTTTTCCCGCGTGTTGAATTGCTCCGTATGGACCTTGCGCCGTCCGGAAGCGAGTTTTTCATCTGGGACGACGGCATGCAGCATCTCGTGAAAGATCACGTATTCGACGAACCATTCCGGGACAAAAGGCGCGTCCAGCAATGGATGAATGCGAATGATCCGATCCTCCTCCTGGATCGTGCCGTAAACGAAATAACGGACTGGCCGCAATCTGCGCCGCCGTCCCCAGACGATTTTATACCCGCGCAATCGGTTCCGAAAGTGCTTGGAATTGACTCTTCTGAAGATGGCTTTGAGGTCAAAATAACGACCCGAATGCCCCAACTGCAGCTGCCGCTGCATGGGCAGCGTGACTGCGGACACCTTGCGCTTGGGTTGCTTCGTCATGGCACAGTCGGGGAAAGTGGCTCCCTAAAAAGCCATCATCCACGAAGGAATCAAACGGAAAGAATCAGGAGCAAAAAAGTGAAGCGAGTTGCAGTCGTATCGCTTCGAAGCTGAGATTCTGGCGTGCGTTGGCGAGGGCTTGACCGGAAACATCTGCACAATCAGCGGCGTCGGAGAGCAGCCGCTTTGCGATGTCGCGCGCCTCAGTCAAGCTTCGCCCATGGCCGCACCAGTCGGAAAAAGCGAGTCGTTCCATCGCGCCGTTTCCGCCAACACAGGGAATTTCGCAAAGCAGCGCATCGCCCGCCACTTGGCCCGGCACCGCACTTTGATCCCACTGCCAGACGATTCGATGGCGCGCCATGGTTTGGAGATATTCCGGATAGCTTCGTCGGCCTTCGATGATCTCAAATTTTGCCTCTGGGCAGGCGGTGGCAATTTGCTCGATTTGCCTCCGCCCGCGTCGTCCGGCGTCATTGACCACCGTGACAGTTTCGGAAAATTCTCGTCCGAGTTGCAGTGCAATCAGCAGCGCGAGAGCGTGATTCCGACTCGGAATATCGAACTCGCGCGTGCCTACGAAAATGCCTCGTCGCAACGATGTTGGCTGAGAAAAATTCCATCGAGGATCATTTAACGGATACGGCGTAGGAATAAACTCAACCTTCCTCGCACCGGCCGCTTCGTAGACCGTAACCATGTCGTGCGTGCTCGATACAGCCCCATGCGCTTCGTGGCAAATCTCTCGGAACCGCTCGCCGTTTTTCGATTTCAGCAACGTGGCACTCACTTGGTGAATGCCCGATTCCTTGAAGGAAACGAAAACCCGAACCCCGCCATTTTTCAGTTCGCGAAGAACCTTCAGACTCGTCTCTAACTCCGATCGCAAAAGGAGAAGAACACTGGAAATCTTTCGCGTCCGGACGGAGTCGACACTCTTCAAAAAAGCACCGCCCGTGGCTGCGGCATAACCGTGGTAATTGACCGGCGCATGGAGTTTCGGGTCCGGCGCACCAGCGAAATCTGGGAAATCCTGATCGGGATCACGCCCACCTGGATTCAACACTGCTAGACGAAATGATTCGAGTTCCATCGCTATCTTAGTCATTCCAGTTTTCGAAAACGATCTGTCCGCCGACCCAGGTCTGGCGCACGACAAAGTCCGATGAGAAAATGGTGAAATCCGCTCGCGCGCCCGGACTGAGAGTTCCGATGACAGTCTCTTGGCGCAAAGCTTCCGCCGGGTTTCGGGTCGCCATTTTTACCGCTTCCACCAGTGGCACATCGACTAGCTGAACAAGATTTTTAACCCCATCAATCATCCGCATCGTGCTCCCGGCAATGGCGCTGCCATCGGCTAACATTCCAACCCCATTGGCGACGACGCAGGGAAGGCCGCCTAGCTCAAAAAGTGTTCCATCGTCCAAACCCGCACCCGCAGTGGCATCGGTGATCAGCGAGATTCCGGCCGCTCCTTTCGCCTGATAAAGCGCACGCATTAGCGTGGGACTGACATGACTTCCGTCCGCAATCAGCTCGCATCGAATCTCCGGTTCCGATAGGGCATATTCGAGTAGGCCGGCTTCGCGAAAAGGTCCACGTCGACGTGCAGAAGACATGCAATTATAGACGTGAGTGACCTGCGACATGCCGTGCAGTCGAGCGGCCTCGGCATCCTCGGCCCAGCAATTGGAGTGACCACCGCTGGCAATGATGCCTGCTTCCGAAAGACGGGAAATCAAGGAAAGAGAGCCCGGTAATTCTGGAGCGAGGGTCATTTGTCGGATGACATCCTTGTATTCCAGAAGGTGATCTATTTCTGCCAGATCAGTCGGGGAACGCAACGCGGACGGGACGTGTGCGCCAGGTTTCTCGGGTGAGAAAAAAGGGCCTTCGATATGAACTCCCAGAACGCGAGCACCGGCATGAGTATTCGGGAAACTTCGAGCAGCCTTCAAGACTGCGATGATCCTTTCCTCCGTCGCCGAGACTGTGGTTAGAGCCAGGCTGGTTGTTCCGCCAGTGGCATGGAACTCCGCTATGTTTTTAAAGGCATCCTCCGTCGCTTCCATCGTGTCGCGACCTTTCGCGCCGTGAACATGCAGGTCGATAAAGCCCGGTGCGAGATAGTGCGATCTAACATCGATGGTAACAGGATCATTTGGCGGCTGGCCCTGGCCCAGATCGATGATTGCGCCTTCTGGCGAGAACGCGATCCAGCCTTGCGGAACGAGGCGTTCTGAGAGGACTAGGATCGCATTCGCAAGAATCATTCTAGGCAGCCGATTCTTGCGGGTGCTCCCATGGGGCAGCCCAGCGTTTGTTTTCCATGGCGTCTTGAGCAGCGGCGGTTTCCGCGAGTTTTTTACTCAGACCGGCGCCGCGTCCCATGAGAATTCCTTCCCAGTGCACTTCGGCAACAAAGGCTTTCTCATGCTCCGGTCCCTTCTGTGCGACGATGTGATATTTCGGACTCTGCGGCGAGATGGCTTGCAGGATTTCCTGGAGTTGACCTTTCGGATTGACCTCCACGGGTTCTTCTAACATCGGAGCTAGATCGTCCTTGATGATATCGAGAATGACACGGCGCACTTCTTCCAGGCTGCTATCCAAATAAATGGCTCCTAACAACGACTCGAACGCGTCGGCCAATATGGAAGCTCGTTCCCGGCCGCCACTGGATTCCTCGCCGCGTCCCATCATCAAATACTGGCCGAGCCCTATTTGTAAGGCGTGCACTTTGAGTCCTTCGCGAGACACAATTCGCGAGCGCAATTTAGTGAGTTGACCTTCAGTGAACTCAGGAAAAAGCGCGAAAAGATGTTCCGTAATGAGAAGCTGTAAAACGGCATCGCCAAGAAATTCCAAGCGCTGATTATCGAAATGTCGCTTCCGCGTTTCGTGCCCAAGACTGGAATGTGTCAGAGCTTCCGCCAGCAAAAGACTGTTGCGGAATTTATAGTTGATGCGCTCTTCCAGGGGGTTCATGGGATTCTCTGAGGCAAGCAGATGCCTGCCTAATTAGCAACGGCCAAGTCGGGCTGATAGCCGTAAAGGTGCCGCTCTTTAATGAGGTCCGCGACTGGTTTAGGAACCATGTTTTCCCAAGACGAATCGTGGTTCGCGATTTTTTTCAACACATCACGCGAGAAAATATCGAGGATCGTAACGTCGAATCCCTGGATACTTTCGATGTATCCGTTTTCTACCAAGTGAAGGTAAAGATTGGAAAGATTTGCAGGCACTTGAAGATTAGTAGCTTTGATGAGAACGGATTTCGCAAGATTCGCGCTAACAATAGGTGCTAAGCCATCCACGGTCTCTGGCCCCTGCATCCGTGTGTAGTAATCAAAAGCGCTCTGCCGCATCGGATAGACAAACAGTTTCACCGCGTTTCGGAAGAGCCGTCCAAACGACTCCAGAATACCGCCCTCCAGCGCCTCGTAATATTTTTCATTGAAGACCTCCAGCAGATTGTTAACGCCCAAAGCGACACCGATCATCTCTTTGGTGTAACGTCGGAAATAAGACGTCAGCCGGTAATATTCGGAATAGTTAGAAATCAGCACGTTGTGGCCCAAAGCAGATATGGCATCTACTCGAGCCAAAAAATCCTGATGATCCAATCCGCCGGAAGAGAGCAGATTATGCATCGTGATTTCCAATAAGACTTCTACCTCCGTATCCTTCACGTCCGACTCTTGAACAAACTGCGCCAACGCGCAATCCAGCATGTCCATATTAACATTTGTCACCGGCCGGAAACTTCCTCGTTCGACTAAGATCGCTTTCTTGTAGAGAAGCTCAGACGGCTGGATCACATCGTGATTCGGGCCAAACAAAACTGCATTCGTCAGCCCGTGTTGGACGAGCAACAGCGACATCAACCGGTTATCCACATTTGCAAAATCCGGGCCACTAAATCGAATCATGTCCACCTCGATCCGCTCCGTGGAAAGATTGTCGATCAATGACCGAATGAAAGTCTCCGGCTCATCCTTATAATAGAAACCGCCATAAATTAGATTCACCCCCGCGATTCCGAGTGCTTGCTGCTGCAAAACATTTTCCCGATCCCACATGCGGATGTGGATACAAATGTCACTCGGCTCAGAAAAGGGAGAGCGTTGAAAACGAAATCCCATCCACCCGTGGCACTCGTTGTTGCCGCGAAAATTCCGCGCGGAAACCGTATCCGCAAACACGAAAAATGTCGAAGTCGCCCCGCGAGTTTCACTTAGTCGCTCGACCAGCA
>JAYVOE010000109.1:0-24420 GCA_043758065.1 Spartobacteria bacterium
GAGGTCGATACTCCCACTCGCTTCATCCGTCGTTGTTTGCGGCTCACTTGTAATCCCTCCGCTCTCCTTACCCGTTGCACTCGCTTCGCATTAACCTTCATCCCTCCTCGCTTCAACACCGCCGTAATTCGGCGATAGCCATAGCGTGGATGACGTTCGCTCAACTCCTTGATCCGTCGCTGTTTTTCCACGGTCTCTGTTCTTCTCACACCCGAGCGGTAGTAGCTTGATCTCCCAAGATCCATGGCTCGGCAGGCTTGGGCCGCTCGACCCAAACCTCCCTCAACGCTCATCTGCACCGCCCGACGTTTTGCAGCCGGGCTCACCACTTTTTTGCGTTTTGCCATGCTGCCCTGCGGGCTACCTGCGGTAGGCTATCCTCGCTCCGCTCCGGTTCCTCTTTCAATAGCTGGTTTTGCACCGACAAGTCGGCCACCAGTCTTCTCAACCTTCCGTTCTCTTCCTCCAACGCTCGCGCCTTGCGCATCTCGCTGACTTCCATCCCTCCGTATCTCCGATTCCACCCATAATACGTCTGCTCGCTCACGTTGTGTTTCGCGCACACCGCTTTCACCGTCATTCCACTCTGCCCCTCCCGTAATATCCCAATTACTTGTTCTTCACTGAATCTGCTCTTTTTCATGTCAGGTCAAATCACGCCAATGACTCGATCTTCGATGGTATCGCTGACAGCGACAGTGCCTTTGATTTCTAGATCCGTGTAGTAGTCGAAAATGTATTCGAACTCATTGTACGGAAAACGAACTACATTAGTAGGACGCGCCGTGGTTTCCACGTAGCTGTCGTACCACATGTAAGGGAGTTCCTCCAAAAACATCTCTTTCTTTTCCGAATGCCGGGTGTGTTTTTGGAACCGCGTTTGGTTTTAATTCCCTGAAGGCAAGAAAAGAGAAAAACTCGGGATGCGGCAAGCTAGTTTGGTTCTGCAAAAAATTGCATAACTGACTGTGCTGCCGGAACTTTGGCCCGGGCTCAACCATTCTTCCATCCCTGACGGGACTTTGTTTGCTGGATGCAAGCCTCCCAGCCTTGAAAGGCTGGGCTATTTCGAGAAGATTGGGCGCTCAATGTTAAATGGGCGCAGCGTGAGTGGCGGGATAGCATGACGTGGGGCATGGCCACCGATAGACCGTCTGATGATGAAGCCGTGCCCGATTTTACCCATAGTGAGTTTACGAGTTGCGCGAGGATGAAGAAGAGGGAATTTCCGAGGTGGAGTGGCCTGATTTCACTGGAACTCGCGTGGAAAAAAGCTTCGGACCGGGAAAAGGGTGAAATTATCTTTGACACTCCGGTGCGACTCGTTACCTTTCCGACTCGCCTTTAGAAAGACGGGAGTGGACCGCCCTGATCGTTTGACGCTTGCGAAAGCGGATTCGGTTGGGGTTTTTTACCCCCTCATTCCGAAAGCGGCGCCCAAAAATATGGCCTCGGCCTTATCAGTCTCGCAAGAGGCTGGGAAGCGACCATGAATTCGGCAACCAGCGATGGCCGGCGAGTTCAAAAACTACATACGCCCTCATAGCTCAGCTGGTAGAGCACATCCTTGGTAAGGATGAGGTCACCGGTTCAAACCCGGTTGAGGGCTCCATATTCCATTTCATTTGAGTTTCACTCGAATGAAGTGTCGTTTTCATTCGAGTTACATCGATATGAAACGCGCCGGCAAATCGGGCGACCAAGCAATTTGCAAAACAACCAACCCGTAAAAACAAACAATAACTATTAACTGACTTTCCAAGTAACACTTGGGAGACAATTCCATGGCCAAGGACAAATTCGACAGAAGCAAACCCCACGTTAACATCGGCACTATCGGCCACGTTGACCACGGCAAGACCACCCTCACCGCAGCAATCACGACGATTCTCTCCAAAAAAGGCTTCGCCGAAGCTAAGAAATACGCGGATATCGATGCCGCTCCAGAAGAGAAAGAGCGCGGCATCACCATCAACACCGCTCACGTGGAGTATCAGACCGAAAAGCGTCACTACGCTCACGTCGATTGTCCCGGACACGCCGATTATGTGAAAAACATGATCACTGGTGCTGCCCAAATGGACGGCGGTATTCTCGTTGTTTCCGCAGCCGACGGCCCGATGCCTCAGACTCGTGAGCACATTCTGCTCGCACGTCAGGTCGGCGTTCCAGCGCTCGTCGTTTTCTTGAACAAGTGCGACATGGTGGACGATCCTGAGCTCCTCGAGCTCGTTGAAATGGAAGTGCGCGAACTTCTTTCCAGCTACGAATTTCCCGGTGACGACATTCCTTTCGTCAAAGGCAGCGCTACCAAAGCCCTCGCTTCCGGCGACCCAGCTTCACCAGAAGGCAAGTGCATTATGGATCTGATGGACGCAGTGGACGAATACATCCCGCTCCCAGAGCGCGCGATCGACATGCCGTTCCTCATGCCAATCGAAGACGTCTTCAACATCGAAGGTCGCGGCACCGTCGCCACCGGTCGTGTCGAACGCGGCATCCTCAAGAAGATGGAAGAAGTCGAGATCGTGGGTATCAACCCAACGGCCAAGACGACTGTTACCGACATCGAAATGTTCCGCAAGCTCCTCGACGAGGCTCGTGCAGGTGACAACGTCGGCATCCTTCTTCGCGGTATCAAAAAGGAAAACATCGAGCGCGGCCAGGTCATCGCCAAGCCAGGTTCGATCAAGCCTTACAAGAAATTCAAATCGGAGATCTACGTTCTCTCGAAAGAAGAAGGTGGACGCCACACTCCGTTCTTCTCGAACTACCGTCCGCAGTTCTACTTCCGCACCACGGACGTAACCGGCACCGTCAAGCTTCCTGAAGGAGTGGAAATGGTCATGCCTGGTGACAACGTGTCTGTTGAAATCGAACTCATCACCCCGGTCGCCATGGAGAAAACCCTCCGCTTCGCTATCCGCGAAGGTGGCAAAACCGTCGGTGCCGGTCGTATCGCAGACATCATCACCGAATAAATCAGCCGGTTTTTCATCCCGCTTCCAGTGAACTCACCGGAAGCGGGATTGAACCTTTTTTAACTCTCAGCAGTCACAACTTAGCAGCGAACAAAACGGCAGTAGTTCAATTGGTAGAGCAGCGGTCTCCAAAACCGCGTGTTGGGGGTTCGAGTCCCTCCTGCCGTGCTCCGCTCTCTTCCAGTCTCCTTTTTCATTTTCCATGGCCAGTCCGAATAAATTCATTGGCGAAGTTCGCACCGAACTCGCAAAAGCTTCCTGGCCTTGGGACAACAAGGAAAAAGGCGCCAAACGCTACAAAGAAATCATCGATTCCACTTCGGTTACCGTCATCGGCATCCTTCTTCTCAGCGCTTTCATCGCGTTCTGGGATTACATTTTGCTCATTGTCGTCGGGTGGCTGACGAAGTAATCCATTCCCCAATTTTCATGCCTCTCGCTATCGCACCCAAAGATCAGTGGTTCGCCGTCCAAGTGCTTTCCGGACAGGAAAACAAAGTGGCCGACAACCTTAACAAACGCATCAAGACCGACGAAATGGGCGATCTCATTTACGAGATCCTCGTCCCGACTGAGCGCGTTTCCGAAATTAAACGCGGCAAAAAAACCGAGACGACTCGGAAGCTCATGCCCGGTTACGTAATCGCGAACATGCATTTGCTCGACGAAAGCAACCAGCTCGTCGCCCGCACTTGGTATTTCATCAAAGACACCACGGGTGTCATCGGATTTGCCGGAAACAAGGATCGCCCATTGCCGATGTCTCCGAAAGACGTTGAAAACATTCTCGTCCAAGCGCGGGCTGCCGATGAAAAAGTGAAACCGAAGGTCAGCTTCGAAATCGGCGAATCCGTAAAAGTGGCTGACGGTCCATTCCAAAATCAAGCTGGCATCGTCGAAGAAATCGACCCAGAACGCGGCAAGATCCGAGTATCGGTCAGCATTTTCGGTCGTTCGACTCCGGTAGAACTCGAATACTGGCAGGTCGAACGCGCCTAGATATTAATCTAACTCCGCTCAAAAACTCTCTCATTACGCACAAAACCAACCCGGTTTTTCATTCTGCCTGCCTCAATAGACTGAAACTCCAATCATAATTTAAACAACAACATGGCAAAAGAAGTCGTCGGTCAAATCAAACTCCAAATCCCTGCGGGCGCTGCAAATCCAGCTCCTCCCGTCGGTCCCGCCCTCGGTCAGCAAGGCGTCAACATCATGGCGTTCTGCAAAGAATTCAACGCCGCTACCCAAAAGCAAGCGGGAGACATTCTCCCGGTAGTCATCACGGTGTATAAGGACAAATCCTTCACTTTCATCACCAAAAGCCCACCCGCTGGCGTGCTTTTGAAGAAAGCGGCCGGCATTGCCTCCGGTTCCAAAGAGCCGAACAAAGTCAAAGTCGCCAAGCTCACCAAGAAGCAAGTCATGGACATCGTGAAAATCAAATCCAAGGACTTGAACGCCCGCACCGAAGAAGCTGGTTTCCGCATCATTGCCGGAACCGCTCGTCAGATGGGTATCGAGATCGAAGGTTAATCCTTTATTCGCGCCACCCAATGGCACTTTCAACAAAGTCGGAACGTAGCTGTTCCGGCTTTTTTGTTTTCTCGACCAATTTTCATACGAGTCACATCCATATCAGGCGCGATATTTGCTTGATAGGTTCTCAAGATAATTTTTGTGCCGGGAGATTTCCGGCGCGCCGACGTAAGCTGGCTAGAAGTCCTGTGCTAAAACAGGGGACCCGCTAGAATCCACGCTTCCTGCCAGTGGAGGCGGAAATGGCGATCTTCGGATCGTCATTTTTGCTTTCTGGCAGCGGTGACGTATTTTGGCCGTCATGAAGGACGATCTCACGGACAAACTGACCCCGGAACAGTTTCACGTCACCCAGGAAAAAGGCACGGAACCGCCGTTTCAAAACGCTTATTGGGACAACAAAAAACCTGGCCGCTATTCCTGTGTCGCCTGTGGCGAATTACTCTTCGATTCCTCCACGAAATACGATTCCGGCACCGGCTGGCCGAGCTTTTATGCACCGGTAAATGAGTCGAGTGTGAGTGAAGTCTCCGACCGAAGCCATGGGACCGTTCGCACGGAATCGGTCTGTGCAAAATGCGGCAGTCACCTCGGCCATGTTTTCGAGGATGGCCCGGCGCCAACCGGCCTGCGCTACTGCATGAACTCGGCTTCGCTGAAGTTCGAGTCCGCGGAATGAAATTACGCGACGAAAAACTCGCATTTTTTCATAATCCGAATTGCCTCACGAAACATCTTTCCCTAAAAGATGTCGTTGCCTTCGCCGTCTCACATGATAAAATTCGTCAAAGATAAGATTTTCTAATAGTTTCCAATTTTCTTTTCCCTAAAAAACGCATGAACAATCCAGCGAACGAAGCCGCACTGGCAGGCGGACCATCCACCGGTCACGCCCCGTCTCACGATGAGCACGGCCATCACGAGGAACTCAGTTTCATCCAGAAATATGTCTTCTCGCTGGATCACAAAGTCATCGGCGTCCAATACCTTGTAACTGGACTGGCTTTTTTATTCCTGGGCTTCCTTTTAATGATGCTGATGCGTTGGCAACTGGCCAATCCCGGCATCCCGATCCCACTCATCGGCAAATGGCTCGGCCACGCTGTCGGTGAAGCGTTCATGTCGCCAGAAGGGGCGATGAAGCCTGATTTTTACAACTCCCTCGGCGCAATGCACGGCACGATCATGGTGTTCCTCGGGGTGGTGCCGATCGCGTTTGGTGCTTTTGGAAACTATCTCGTTCCTCTGCAAATCGGTGCGCCCGATATGAGCTTTCCGAAGATGAATATGATGAGCTTTTGGATCGGCTTCATCGGCGGCGTCATCATGTTGGCGAGTTTCTTCGTTCCAGGCGGCGCGGCGAAAAGTGGCTGGACATCCTACGCTCCGCTTTCCGTGATCGCCGATCACCCGGGCATGGTCGGCATTCCGCAAGGCTGGCCGATCCTATTCACCGGCCAAACCATGTGGATTTTGGCGATGGTTTTCCTGATCACGTCTTCTCTGTTTGGTTCGATCAATATCATTACGACGGTGATCCAGCTCCGCGCGCCGGGAATGAGCTGGATGCGGCTGCCAGTTCTCGTGTGGGTGCAATTCATTACGGCTTATCTGCTTTTGCTCGCGTTTCCTCCGCTCGAATCAGCCGCGATCATGCAACTCATGGACCGCGTTTTCGATTCGAGCTTGTTCTCGCCCGACGGCCTCGTCGTCAACGGCCTCCCTTTCCCTCGCAGTGGCGGTGGAAGCACGCTTCTCTGGCAACATCTTTTCTGGTTTCTCGCGCATCCGGAAGTTTACGTTTTGATTCTGCCCGCGCTTGGCATCATCAGCGAAATCATTGCGAACAATACCCGGAAACCTCTTTGGAGTTACAAAGCACTGGTGTTTTCGGTCTGCGCTGTCGGCGTGCTCTCATTCATGGTTTGGGCTCACCATATGTATCTAACTGGAATGGGACAAAAAGTGGCGGCCTTTTTCCAGACGACCACTGTCATGATTTCGGTGCCGTCGGTCATCATCGTGACCGCGCTCCTCATGTCGCTCTGGGGCGGCTCCATTCGTTTCAACACGCCGATGTGTTTTGCTTGCGGATTTCTGCCCATGTTCGGCATCGGTGGTCTGACCGGGATTCCATTAGCCTTTAACTCGATTGCGTTACAACTCCACGACACCTACTACGTCATCGGCCATTTCCATTACGTTGTGGCTCCGGGAACGATTTTTGCGCTCTTCGCCGGTATCTATTTCTGGTATCCGAAAGTCACTGGGCGACTCATGAGCGAGAAACTGGGCAAGCTCCATTTCTTCGGCTCGATCATCTGCATGAACGGGATCTTCATGCCGATGTTTCTCCAAGGCATGGCCGGCATGCACCGTCGCTGGTATGATGGCGGCGCTTCCTACGAGCTCGCCAAGCCGGTTTTGCACCTCAACAACGCCATCCTGATGGCCGCGTTCGGATTGCTCCTCTTTCAGCTTCCATTCATCTTCAACTTTTTCTGGAGCATCAAAAACGGCAAAAAAGTCGGCGATAATCCATGGGACGCAACCACGCTCGAATGGAACACTCCGACGCCTCCGCCACATGGCAACTTCCTGGGTCCAGTCACGATTTATCGTGGCCCTAATGAATACAGCGTGCCCGGTGCGCCTCGCGATTTCTCTCCGCAATGGGAGCCGCACATCTAACATTACGTTCTAACTCGACTCAATTTTTTAAATGGACATTCCTTACACCGTCAGCGCCCGACCCGATACAGGCCTTTACAGCGGAAAAATCGGGATCTGGCTCTTTCTCGCATCCGAAGTGATGCTCTTTGGCGGCCTCTTTTCCGCCTATCTTTTCCTACGGATGGGAGCCGCACCGGGCATGTGGCCCCACGGCCTGCTTAACGTTCCCGTCGGCACGGCCAATACCTTCATCCTGATCGCATCCTCCGTGACGGTCGTCATGTCCTGGGCTGCGCTGAAGATGCGGAAGTTCAACCAATATCGTGCCTGGATGGCCATGACCATCCTCCTCGGCACCGTCTTCCTCATCATCAAACTCGGCTACGAATATCCGCAAAAATTCGATCACTTTGGCGCCTACATCAAAACCGAAGCTCTCGCGAAATATGAGCCTTATCTCGGCAATGATTACCTCGCGGCGAAAGGCCTGGCGCCCCGCTCTGAAATTACCGGCCACCTTCACAAAGAAACCGACACGGAATATGAAGTCGTCATGGATGCGGTCAACGCCGAGCCGACCAATCCCAAGAATGATTATCCGAGTCTCATCCAACGGCCCCGCAGCGAAAAAGAAGTCACCATCGAAAAATCCGACGTTCGCTGGGCCAGCGTATTCGCGCCGAAGCATAGTTCTTTCTTCGCGATCTACTTCACCATCACTGGCCTCCACGCGCTCCATATCGTTGGAGGTCTGATCGTTTTCATTTACTTCCTCGGACCGGGCGCGGCACTTTACAAAACCAACCCGGAATACCTCGCCAATCGCGTCGAATGCGCCGGCTTGTTCTGGCACTTTGTCGACCTCGTCTGGATCTTCGCCTTCCCTCTGTTTTACCTACTTTAACCATGTCAGCACCTCATTCTCCGAAAACCGAAGAAGCAGCCGCCGAACGTCTGCAGGAAATCCACGTCGGCTCCTACATCAAAGTCGGCCTGATGTCGGCCGTCTTCACTTGTCTGACAGTCGCCTCTTCTTTTTTAACGCATGGCAACATGTTAGTCGCCCTGCTGATCGCTGCCGCCAATGCCGCCATGATCGCCTGGTATACGATGCATTTGAACGCGGAAAAAGGCTCCATTTACCGCACGGTCTTTCTCTGCCTCTTCTTCGTTGCCGACCTGATTTTAGTCACCCTGCTCGCCTTCGAAGACCGTATTCACTTATAAGATTATGTCCCTCAAAGCGTTCCATTTACTCTTCATCGTCATCGCCGTCGTGCTCAGCCTCGTCTGCGCTACAATCGGATGGAACTCCTATCAAAATACTCCGAGCACCGTGGCAATCGTCTTCGGAGTGGGCTTCGGCGTTCTCGCAGTGGTCATGAGCTTTTACGGAGCGTGGTTCCTAAAAAAGTCGCGCAAAATCATCGTCTAACCATGAGCCGACGCCGACTTTACCTTTGGTGTTTTTTGGCGGCAACTTTCCTGAGTTCCCTGCAACTCCAGGCTTGTCCGGTCTGCTTCGCCGCGCCTGAGTCGCCCGAATCTCGCGGCATGACCATGGCTATTCTTTTTCTGCTCGGCACTGTGGGCGTCGTTCTTTGCGGCATCGGCAGCTTCGTTTTTTATCTGATGGCCCGGCAAAAAGAACCCATGCCCCATGCAGAGCTCTTTGCCGACCAGCAGCCTTTCCATCACTAACACTATGTTCCTCGCACTCATCAATGAACTTCTCGGTCAACCCAGTGCCGCTTCTGAGCACGCCCCGTTGATCGATAACATGCTGGAGCTCGCCCACTGGTTCATGGCCATTCTTTTCATCGGCTGGTTCTCGTTTTTCACATACGTCCTGATTCGCTTCCACAAATCGCGCCATCCAAAAGCCGATTATCACGGCGTCAAAACCAAGCTTTCGACTCACATCGAAGTCTCCGTCGTCATCGTCGAAGCCGTGCTTCTTCTGGGTTTCGCCCTGCCCATCTGGTCGTCCCGCGTCAACGAATTCCCAAAATCCGGTGCCACCATGGTCCGCGTCTACGGACAGCAATTTGCCTGGAACTTCTGGTATCCCGGAGCGGACGGCGTCTACGGCAAACGCAAAATGGAACTCATCAGCGCCGCCAACCCGCTTGGCGTCGACAAAACCGATCCGTCAGCCATGGACGACATCGTCACCACCGGCAGCGGACAATTGCCCGTCAACAAGCCCGTCATTATTGAGGTTTCCTCGAAGGACGTGATTCACAACTTCGCCATGCCAAACATGCGCATGGCTCACGACGCGATTCCCGGTTCGCTCGTTCCGATTTGGTTCACTCCAATTAAAGAAGGCGAATACGAAGTCATTTGCGGACAGCTCTGCGGCTCCGGTCACTACGCCATGAAAGCCGGGATAACGGTGGAACCCCAATCAGATTTCGACGCCTGGATTCAGGCGGCAGTCCCCAAGTTGCCAGCGGCGGCTCAGACCGGCGGCGTTGCGCCAGTAACCGCTTCCGTGGCTGCTTCCAAACCTGCCACACTCTGAGCCCCGGCGAATCGTCGGCGTCTGTGCCTGACGACAGCCGCGTGCAATGAATAACAAAAATCTCCATCGCTTCAGCCTGTTACTTGCGGCGGCGACGTTCGTCCTCATCTGTTCGGGCGGCCTCGTCACCAGCAAAGGCGTCGGCATGTCCGTCCCTGATTGGCCGACGACCTACGGCTACAACATGTTCTTCTTCCCGTTTTCCATGTGGGTTGGAGGGATATTTCATGAACATCTGCATCGGCTCATCGCCTCAACCGTTGGCTTTCTAACCATCACTTTGTGCGTCTGGCTTTGGATCGCAGAAAAACGTTCCTGGCTCAAACACGTCGGCGTCATCGCCGTTTTTGCAGTCGTGTTACAGGGCATTCTGGGCGGACAACGCGTCGTCCTCAACCGCGCTGAAGTCGGCATCTTCCACGGCTGCTTGGCCCAATCATTTCTCCTCCTCACCAGCTTCATCGCGCTAGCCACATCCAACTGGTGGAAAACCAGCGACCTCTCTCGCGATCCAGCGAAAAACTTCACCCGCATCGCCCTGTTTTTCACGGCCCTCATTTTCGTAAACATGGCCATCGCCGCGACGATGCGCCACTCGCACACCGGACTTTCCATTCCCGATTTTCCGACTGCTTACGGCCAGATAGCACCCCCACTCGACTCACAAAGTTTGGAGGAAATCAACACCGACCGCATCGCTCACAACATCCCCGAAACCTCGGCTACACTCATAGCGTTGCAGTTTATCCACCGCTTGGTCGGCTACGTTCTAGCGATCGCCATCCCGTGGCTGAGCTACCAAATCTTCCGCGCGGGCGGCGTCTTCAAACGCTGGATTCTCCTCTGGCCAGCGCTCATCTTTATCCAGATCACGCTCGGTGCCTGGACCATCTGGAGCAACAAAGCCGCCGACATCGCCACGGCGCACGTCGCAGTCGGCGCGGCCATTTTTATCTTCAGCGGAATGGTCACCATCATCACGTATCGCTCGAAATACGATGCCACTCGATCACGCAAGTCGGTTGAAACTCCGGTCACTTTGGCGGAAATAGCAGGATGAAAGCCGCCGCTCTTCCTGCCGAATCGGCGCAAACTATTCCGGCGCAGCGAGCCTTCGCGGCGTTGCTGATGGATCTGGTAAAAGCCCGCCTAACCTTCCTCGTTCTCGTCACCACACTGGTCGGTTTTTGCATGGGACTTACACGCGACTCTGTGAGTTACGCGCTGCTTTTCCACTGCCTTTTTGGCACCGCGCTATCCGCCGCCGGAGCCGCCGCGCTCAACCAACTCATCGAGCGTGAAGCCGACGCCAAAATGCGCCGCACCCGCACCCGCCCATTGCCGACAGGCGAAATGACCTCCCAAACCGCTGGCGCAATCGGTCTCGCGTTCTCCGCCGTTGGAGTCACATGGCTCTGGTTGGCGGTAAATCCCCTCGCCGCCTGGGTCTCGATCGCAACCATTCTTTCCTACATCGCGCTTTACACACCGCTTAAAAAAATCAGCAGCCTCAACACCCTCGTCGGAGCCATCCCCGGCGCGCTCCCACCGGTCATCGGTTACGCAGCCACCGCCAATCGCCTCGACTCCGTCGCCCTCGTTCTCTTCACCATCCTTTTTCTCTGGCAACTCCCCCACTTCCTAGCCATCTCGTGGCTTTACCGCGAAGACTATTTGCAAGGCGGCTTCGTCATGATCTCCGGCCGTGACGATTCGGGACGCGAGACCGCTTGGAAAGCACTCGCCTACACAGTTCTGCTCATCGCCTCCACCACACTCCCGTATTTTCTCCAGATCAACAACGCCATCTCCCTCATCGGCGCGCTGATTTTGGGAATGGGATTCCTCTACTGCGCTTTTCGATTTCAGCTGGAGCGCAATGCCGTCAACGCCCGCCGACTCTTTTTCGCGTCCATCATCTACCTGCCGATCCTGCTCGGACTCCTCGTTTTCACCCGCAGATAACACTGCAACTCCGATGAAACCTTACTGGATCTTCTTTGTCGCCTCGGCCATTTGCGTCGGCGGCTTCACCGGATTTCTCGCTTACAACGAGATGCAGCATAACAAAACCGTTTCCAGCGCAGTCGCATTTGAACGTCCGCTGCCGCCCTTCACCTTCACCACGCAAAACGGCAGCACCACTTCCAAAACCGAGCTTCTCGGCAAAGTCTGGGTCGCCGATTTCATCTTCACAAGTTGCCCCGGCCCGTGCTTGAAAATGAGCGCGCAAATGCGGGAAATCCAGAGCCGTCTCGAAAAAACGAGCGGAGTTAGATTCGTATCGTTCACCGTCAATCCCGAGATCGACACGCCGCGCGTCCTAGCCAAGTATGCCGAGAAATTCAGCGCCGGCCCCAACTGGCTTTTCCTCACCGGCTCCAAAAAAGACCTCTACGAACTCGCCGAAAAAGGCTTCCTCCTCAGCGCTGTCGATACCGGTGATGGCAGCGGCAAGCTCGAGGACAAATTCATTCACGACACCAAGTTTGCCATCGTCGACAAAACCGGCACCATCCGCACCTACATCAACGGCACCGACGAAGATGCCGCCACCAAAGTCGTCGCCGCCGTCGAGCATTACTTGAGTTTATCCAACTAAATGAACGTCTACGATCTGCCGCCCATCAACGCCTCGCTCAACGCAGCCAGCACGATATTGATCGCACTCGGATGGTTTTTTATTCGGCGCGACCGCAAGAAACAGCACATCGCCTGCATGGTTAGTGCACTGCTAACATCCACCGCATTTCTAGCCTGCTACCTCATCTATCATTTTAACATTAAAGGGCACGGCGTGCCGTTCACCCATCCCGGCATCGTTAAGCCGATCTATAAAACTCTCCTCCTAACACACGTCGTCCTAGCGATTGCGATCCTGCCGCTCATCATCATGACCGTCATCCCGGCATTGCGTGCCGTCTTCGACAAACATCGCCGGATGGGCCGCATCACCATGCCGCTCTGGCTCTACGTATCCGTCACCGGCGTCATCATTTACTTCATGCTTTATCAGTGGTTTCCAGCCGATGAAGTGCTGAAACGTCGCGCGCTGCAAACTCTCCAGCAGTGAAAAAACTCGTTCTAGCTATCGCTGTTTTTCTTGTCGGTTGTGAAGATCGCGAGATCAAAACTTACAGCATCTCCAAAGAAACGCCGCAGCTTCCCGCGCCCGCTTCCATATCGCTCAAACCCAAATGGAAAACTCCCGCCGGATGGAAGGAACTCCCGGCGTCCGGAATGCGCGCCGCCAGTTTCACCGTGGAAAACTCCAAGGTCGATGTCTCTGTCGTCACCTTCCCTGGAACCGCCGGCGGACTTCTCTCCAACCTCAATCGCTGGCGCGGACAGCTAGGACTTTCTCCAGTCGAGTCAGAGTCCAATGTGGAAACCATTTCCGTTCACGGACAACCCACACAAATCGTCGAGCTAACATCGACCACCGAGGACAAAGCCATTCTCGGCGCGATCTATCTGCGCGACGATCAAAGCTGGTTCCTCAAACTCAGCGGCGACAAAGCATCGGTTGCCGCGCAAAAATCCAACTTCGAATCGCTGGCAAACTCATTCGAGTTCCAGTCGACTCACAAGACTTCCGCGAACGATGGTTAAGAAACTGTTAGCACCATTCACCTCGCTCAAGCTCACCATCGTGTGCTTTGCGTTTGCGATGTTGTTAGTCTTCTTCGGCACCATCGAGCAAGTCCATCTCGGCATCTACGGCGCGCAGAAAAAATATTTCGACAGCTTCTTCGTCATGTGGGGATTGCCCGGCTCCACGCGCCAGATCCCTGTATTGCCCGGCGGGTATTTGTTAGGAGCCGTCACGTTGGTGAACCTCATCGCGGCGCAGGCGGTTCGCTTCAAGTTCAGTTGGAAAAAATCCGGCATCTACTTTCTCCATCTCGGTGTGATCCTGCTCTTGCTCGGCCAGCTTTTCACCAGTCTTTTCGCCAAAGAAGCGCAGATGCGGCTCGATGAAGGCCAGACTAAAAGCTATTCCGAATCCTTTACCGAAAAAGAGCTCGTCCTCACCGACACATCCGGCTCTAACTCGGATCAAATTGTTAGCATTCCCGAGGGTTTGCTAACCAAACGCGATCCGATCACCCATCCGGCGTTGCCATTCCGAGTCGAGGTCACACAATATTTCCGCAACTCCACCGCCGTCGAAAAAGATCAAGTCTCGGCTCCTAACATCCCGCGTCTCGAAGTTGGCCCCATGGCTGTCATTGTTCCCATTGCACTTGCCACGACTAGCGAACAGCCTAACACCCCAAGCGCCGAAGGCCGCATCATCACGCCAGACGGTCAGAAACAAAGCTTCATTCTGTCCGAACGTCTGCGCACTCCCAAGACCTTCACGGCCGCTGGTAAAACCTGGCAGATCGACTTGCGCGCCCGCCGTTTTTACAAGCCGTTCTCCATCACGCTGCGCGACTTTACCCACAAAATTTATCCCGGCACGGACATCCCGAAAGATTTTTCCAGTAGTGTTAGCATTAACAATCCTAACACTGGCGAAAAACGCGACGCCCTCATCTACATGAACCACCCGCTGCGTTACGGCGGCACGACGTTTTACCAACTTGCCTTCGACAACAACGACACCACCAGCATCCTGCAAGTCGTGCGCAACCCGAGCTGGCTCCTGCCCTACATTGCCTGCACATTGGTAGCGCTGGGTTTGTTAGTTCAATTCTCGATTCATCTCGTGAATTTTTCTCGGAAACGGAGAACCGCATGAGACGCTGGCTCCCACATTTGCTTCTAGCTATTGGCGTTCTCATCGTCGTCTCCGCGCTGCGTCCCGCAAAAAAGACAGACGAGTTCCATCGCAATGAGTTCGGACGTTTGCCCGTGTTAGTAGGCGGACGGGTCAAGCCAATGGACACTCTCGCCCGCACGTCGCTCCTAGCGATCAGCGGAAAACAAATCGTCCGCAACGGCAAGGAAACCATTCCCGCGCTCACTTGGCTGATGGAAACCCTCATGCGGCCCGAACGTGCCGATCAGCTCCCCATTTTTTCGATCACCAACCCCGATGTGCGCGACCTCTTCGGCTGGCGCGACGACAAAACGAAAACCTTCTCCTTCGCAGATCTCAAATCCTATCTCGGCAAAATCGAAGAACAATCCGCTCTCGCCGGACACCTCGAAGCTGCTCAACGCACTCCATTTCAGCGCGAAATCCTCAAACTCCGCGAACGCCTCCTCCTTTATCTTCGCCTCAAAAATTCCATCCAAATGGAAGACAGCCCCGACTTCGGACGCGAGCTTGCCGACTTCAAAAACATCCTAGCTCCGGGCCTCGCCGCGATCGACGCTGAGAAGGCTGGAACTCCGCTCACTTCCGATCAGCGCGTCGCCTTCGCCAAGCTCCTCGACTTCGCCCAGCGCCATCAACGCCTCGCCCAAGCCGCCTACGTTTCCGCCATCCCGCATAATCCCGCCGACGCCAGCGCTCATGATTGGCAACACATCGGCGAGGCGCTCGCCACCGTCATTTCCGGCGGCGCAATCGACCCGGCCATTCAAAACTACGCCGACATGATCTCCGCTTACCGGGCGGAAAAACCAGTCGAGTTCAATTCGATTCTAGCCCAACAAACCGCCCACTTCGCCACCTTCTCCGCTGCGACCAAGAAGATCGGCTTCGAGACGTTTTTCAACCAGCTCCAGCCCTTCTACCTGGCGATGACCCTCTACGTGCTCATCTTCATTCTAGCCTTCGCCTCCTGGCTGATCTGGCCCGACGAAATCGGGCGCGGCGCGTTCTGGCTGCTAGTACTAGCGTTCGTTGTCCACACCTTCGGCCTCATCGCGCGCATGTGGCTGCAAGGCCGACCGCCCGTCACCAATCTTTATTCGAGCGCGATCTTCGTCGGCTGGGGCGCGGTGCTGCTCTGTTTGTTCCTCGAAAAGATCAATCGCAACGCCATCGCCTCCGTTGTCGCGTCCGCCATGGGATTCGTGACCCTTCTCATCGCGCACCATCTCTCCGTCGATGGCGACACCATGGAAATGTTGCGCGCCGTCCTCGATACTAACATCTGGCTCGCGACTCACGTCGTCGTCGTCACGCTCGGCTACTCCGCCACTTTCCTCGCAGGGTTTCTAGCTATCGTCTTCATTTTGCGCGGACTCCTAACCAAATCACTCACGCGTTCCATGATGAAATCCGTCGCCACCATGGTTTACGGCATCCTTTGTTTTGCGACGCTGTTTTCGTTCGTCGGCACCATTCTCGGCGGCATCTGGGCGGATCAGAGTTGGGGACGATTCTGGGGCTGGGACCCGAAGGAAAACGGCGCACTCCTCATCGTCATTTGGAACGCCCTCATCCTGCACGCGCGCTGGGGCGGCATGGTTCGCGAACGCGGCCTCATGGTCCTAGCCGTCGCCGGAAATATCGTCACGAGCTTCAGTTGGTTCGGAGTCAATATGTTAGGAGTCGGCCTGCACAGCTACGGCTTCATGGACGCCGCATTCAAGTGGCTTATCTACTTCGACGTCAGCCAGCTAGCACTCATCCTGCTCGCCCTCATTCCACTAAAACACTGGCGCTCCTTCTCCCAGAATTCACTGGAACTCGACTCAAGTTCGGCCCCCAAAGCGAAAGCTTAGAAAGCCCGCACGGGCTAAACTGCCTGATACGTTCGACAGGTTGACACTCCGACAGCGTGGCAGAGACTGGCGGATGACACAGACGTTTCCTATTTCGGGCATGACCTGTGGTTCCTGTGTCACTCGCGTTCAGGCGCGGCTGCGGGAGAATCCGGAAATCGCCAGTGCAGACGTGACCCTCGAACCGCCGCGCGCGGTGATCATTAGCAAACGCCAGTGGACGCGCGAAACACTCACCGACTGGCTGCGCCCGCTCGGCCATTACGAAATTTCCGGCGACGCTCTACTAACAGAGCCGCAGAATGCATTGGAACTCGACTCAAAACTTCCTGCCGCCTCAGCCACGACCTATCGGCCGCTTCTCATCCTCCTCGCCTACCTGATTCTCGTCATCGCGTCGGTAATGCTAGCTTACGGCGACTGGGATGGCGCCTTCGCGATGCGGCTTTTCATGGGCGGCTTTTTCGTGGCGTTCTCGTTTTTCAAAATACTCGATCTCCGTGGGTTCGCCGACGCGTACCGCGGTTACGATATTGTCGCCCGCGCCGTGCCAGCTTACGGCCGCGTCTATCCATTTATCGAGTTGGCGCTCGGCCTCGGCTATCTCGCCAACTGGCAACCGCGCCTGTTGAATCCGATCACCGTCATCGTTATGGGCGTCAGCCTGATCGGCGTCTTGCGAGCGGTCATTTCCAAAACGGCGATCCGTTGCGCTTGTCTCGGGACCGTCTTCAATTTGCCCATGTCCACCGTGACCATAATTGAAGACGGCTTGATGGTCGCGATGGCGGCCTGGAGCTGGTGGAAAATCTAAGAACACTTCCTTCCTATGCACACCCAGTTTTTTCATCGGAGTTGCATCGCTATCTGCGTCCTCATTCTTAGCCATAGCGCCATCGGTCAAACCTGGCCCGACGATACGATGCACAAATATTGGTCGCAGGGAAAAGCCGAGATTTCGCGCTACGCATTGACCCAATCGCGCTATGGCGAACTGCACAAAGGTGACGCCGTTTTGATCTTCGTGACCGAGCCGTTTTCCAAATCGAAACAAGTGAAACTTGATGACTGGCAAAACGCCGGCGACGATCTCGTGCAGGTGTTAAAACTAAATTTCACGAAGAAATTTCTCACCGGCATCTATCCGTATTCGCTGATGTTTTCCAGCTTCACGCCGGTCGATGGTTCGCCGACTTTGAAGACGACGATCACCGGACAAGAATGGTGCGGACACGTCTTCGGTCAGCTCAACCGGCGCGCGAATCACTTCGAGATGGTCAATTATTCCTACTTCGAATCCGAAGGCGACACGCGAGGTGAATTGCCGCTGAATCTGCTCGAAGATGAAATCTGGGCGAAGCTGCGGCTGACGCCCGATCAGTTGCCCGTCGGCGAGTTGGAAATTATCCCCGGCAGCTTCATCAGCCGATTGTTGCACGTTCCGTTAAAGGCCGAAAAAGCCCGCGCGAGTTGGATGGAACTCGACTCAAAACGCGGTCCTAACATTCGCGGCTATCGCCTGGAATATCTCAGCGGTTACCAGCGGACGCTGACGATTTGGTTCGAGCGCGATCTGCCGCACGGCCTCGTTAGTTGGGACGACACTTACAGCGAATTCGGCAAGCCGCCGCTGACGACGCACGCTGAGCGGACTTCCACGCTAATGTCCGATTACTGGGCGCATCATCTCAACGCCGACCGTCCGCTGCGTCAGAAGCTCGATCTTTCCACGGAAAATTAGAGCGGAGTTCCAGTCGATTCTGGCTAGATCGTCCCGAAATAACGGTCGCCCGCATCGCCGAGACCGGGAACGATGTAGCCGCGCTCGTTCAGTTTCTCATCGATCGACGCCACGAAAATCGGCACATCAGGATGCGCCGCTGTCAGTGCCGCGAGGCCTTCCGGACAACTGATCAGGCAACCGAATCGAATGGAAGTCGCGCCTTGTTTTTTCAAAAGATGAATCGCCGCGACGGCGCTGTTGCCAGTCGCTAACATTGGATCGACCAACAACACTTCTGCGGTGGCAATGTTAGCAGGCAACCGAAAATAATAGTGCTGCGGCTCGAGTGTTTCCTCGTTGCGATACATGCCGATATGGCCAATCGCCGCATCGGGCAACATGCGCGCCATGCCATCGACCATGCCGAGGCCTGCACGCAAAATCGGGACGAGCACGAGCGGTTTCGCGAGACGTGCGCCGGTGGTTTTTTGGATCGGCGTTTCCACTTCCACGCGCTCAATTGGCAACGTGCGCGTCATCTCGAAAAGCACCAGCGCCGAGATCTGACGTAGATGCTCCGCGAACTGAGCGGGCGGCGTGTTTTTATCGCGGAGCTGAGTGACCCGCGCTTGCAAAATGGGATGATCGATTACGGTGACGCCAGTCATGCGGCGACATCTAACAGATCAGTTTCCCGCTGTCCCGGCTTTATTGCGCCGGCAAAAACTCATTTAGCTTTCAGCTTATTCAGCTCCGCAATGAAAGCGTCCGGGCCACCTTCCATGTAACCGAGCTGGCCGACTTTTTTGCCTTCCGCATTGAGCACCACAATCGTGGGATAACCCTCGATCCCGTATTCTTTTGAAAGCTTGTCGTTCTGTTCCTTCAGCTTTTTGGTCTGGTGTTTCTGCTGGGGAAAATCCACTTCCACGAGCACGAGATTGTCCTTTGCATAGTCCTTGAACGTTTTTTCCGAAAACACTTCCTTGTTGAGCTTGATGCACCAGCCGCACCAGTCGGACCCGGTGAAATCCAGCAGCACCAACTTCGACTCCGTTTTCGCCTTGGCTAGACTCTTGTCGTAATCATCGTCCCAGCCCGCCTTGCCACCCGCGATGGACATCACACTCGTGCACAGAAGCAGGGAAAGAAGGAGCAGGGATTTTTTCATAGGAGTTACAGTTGACTCCACGAAAGCGTTGTCAAGCGGTGCTTTCAAGTCGCGACCATGCCCGAGCGCGCGCTGGCACATTTCCGCTCAGCTGCGTAATCTCACGGCGTGACCCGCTTTTTCATTCGCCTGCTGAATTACACGTTGCTGGCGTGTTTTTTCACCGCAGTCTGGGGCGGATGGTATCTCTCGAAACAAGGTTTCGGACGCAAGTGGCGCAAAAAGTTATCCGAGGAATTTGCCCGGCGCGGCGTGGAACTGACCGCCCGCCGTCTCACGCTCGACCCGATGCGCGGTCTGGTGGCGAGGAATGTCCGCGTCTATCGCGATGCCAATCACCAGGACACCGTCGCGGTGATCGACGAGCTGCGGCTCGATATCAATTACACTCGACTCCTGCGCAACGAGCCGTTTTTGGACGCGCTCAGCCTGAACGAAGCCGAGGTGCGGCTCGACGTCGATCCAAGGCGTGCGCGTTCCGGCGAATTCACGATTCAGCACCTCGCCGTGCAAGTAAATCTCACGCCCGAAAAATGGGAAATCCGGCGTTTCCAAGGCGAAGGTCTTGGCCTGCATTTTGCCATTTCCGGAGTCATCGAGCATCGTCCCGACCTCCAGCCCGTCTCCAAAAATGCGGCGACCTGGCAAGTCCTCGATCAACTCGCAAAGGACTGGCTGGAACCTCTCGCCGAGATTCAATTTGGCAAAAAACGGGGTCACCTCGAACTGCGTTTCCGAGGCAACCTCGCGCAACGACGCTGGTTGCAATCTGCCGAGGGTCACCTCGATTTACCGCAACTGCGCTGGCGCGGAATTCAGCTTCGCAACCTGTCCGCCGACGCGGATTTCACCGATCGTTTGCTCACGATTCGACGCGTCAGTTGGCGCGACGACCATGGCGCGATCACCGTGGGCGGCGAATGGTCGCCCGGAAAACAAGGTCATCTCAACGTCGATTCCGCCATCAATCCGGCGCCGATTTTTCACGAACTCGACCTGCTTCCCGGTCTGACCTCGGCAAAACAGATCGGAGTTAGAGGCGATTGGACGTGGAAAGAAAAGCCGCAATTCGATTGGCAAATCGTGGGTCAACTCGACTCCACCGACCTTGTTTATCACGACGCAAAATGGGACCACGCCGCAGCTGCGTTCTCCATCACGCCGAATCGTTGGCTGATCCAGGACGCGGAGTTTCAACAAAAGGAAAGCGCCCTCAGCGGCCAATGGCTGAACGATCACGGCCACGTCACGGCCGAGATCACGTCTACCGTCGACCCGCACGTTCTTTGGGCGACCGCCGGGCGCGAGGCTCCACCGTGGCTCAGTGATTTCAATTTCGCCGCTCATCCGCTGCTCAAAGCCCGCATCGCCAACGGCCAGACCGACGGTGAAATCGTTCTCGGTCGCACCGATTTTCGCGGCGTCGCGCTGACCAGCGCCCAGGCGAGTTTCAGTTGTATCGGCGGCGGCATTTCTCTGAATCAAATCCAAATCACGCGACCCGAAGGCCAGACGACGGGCGAAGCCTTTTGGAACGCTGACCGCAACGAACTCACCTTCTGGGACGTCAAAAATTCCATCGATCTCGCCGCCGTCGGCTTGTGGGTGGACCGTTCTCTGGCCGATGCCTGGCAAACCGTCGCCTTGCCCCGCGGCACCATTTTGCAAGCCGACGGACGCGCTCGCTGGGCGGAAAATCAGCTCGCCGAGATACGGATGGAACTCCGCTCAGAAGCGCTGCCGTTATGGGAATTGCCGCTCTTCGCCTCGCTCTCCAAAAAATCTCCGCCATTCCGTTTCGCCGCCAGTGCCAGCTTGGAAAACCACATTTTCCGCCTCGCCCCCTTCGCCGCTGATAGCGCTCGCATCTCCGGCACCGCAACCTGGGATCTTCAGAGTCACCGTTTTACGGGCGAAATGACCGACAGCGCCACCACTTGGACCGCCGATTCGCCGTGGCCGGACATCCGCTGGCATCTGCGCTGAACAGAGAAACAGCCCGGTCGCGCCCTTATTTGAGTAGCTCCCCCCCAAGAGCTGGCTCAAAATCTTCCCTGGCGACCGGGCTGCTCTTTGATTTGTTGTCCTCCACAAATTAGGACGACTCCCCGTTAGCACCAGCCATGCCACGGCTCTTAAAAGATCGACTGGCCTCGATGAAAAACTTTTCATCCGAGTTGCAGTGGAATCTGCCGGATCAAAAATCGCCGTCTTGCGCAGTGCAATGATCGCAATGATCAAAAATCGACAGCCAATTTCCGCTTTGCAGCCTCATCCCGTTTCCTTAAAATCCGACCACCTCCAGTGAACTTCAAATCGCTCCTCCGCATCACCGCTCTCCTCGCCTGGAGCGCGTTTGTCATCTGGGCTTGCGCGATTTTCTATCTGTCGTCGCTCACGTCGGACGACCTGAAAGTGATGCCGTCGCAATTGATGGCCTTCGACAAACTCGTCCACGCCATCGCCTTCGCCGTCGGCGGATTCTTCCTCGGCGTCGCCCTTAAAGAAACCACGCGACTTCGAGGGAAATGGCTCGTCGCTTCAGTTATCGTCGGCATCGGGCTTTTCGGCGCGTTCGACGAGATCCATCAGCTTTCCACGCCGGGCCGATCGGGCGCTGATTTCTACGATTGGGTCGCCGATATGATTGGCGGATCGATCGCGGCTTTTGTTTACTGTCGTTTCCATGGCCAAGCCACAATCCGATCTAACTCCGCTGGAAGCCCAGGCGCGGATTCGACAGCTCCGTAGCCAGATCGAGGAATACAATCGCCTCTACTACGAGGAGGCGACCTCGGCGATCAGCGACCCGGAATTCGACCGTCTGCTGCGCGAACTAGCCGATCTGGAAACGGAATTTCCCGATCTCAAAACCGAATCCTCCCCGACTCGCAAAGTCGGCGGAAAACCATTGGAAGGTTTCACGCAAGTCGAGCATCTCGCTCCCATGCTCAGCCTCGAAAACACCTATTCGGAAACGGAGGCCGTCGAGTTCTATCAGCGCATGCAAAAGCTCCTGCCCGGCGAAGCGATTCCGGTCGTGGTTGAACCGAAAGTTGATGGCGTCGCGATCACGCTGGTTTACAAAAACGGCGACCTCGCTTATGCCGCCACTCGGGGCGACGGACGCGTCGGCGATGACGTCACACGCAACATCCTCACGCTAGAATCCGTTCCAACTCGACTGAAAAACGCCCCTGAGCTCATTGAGATTCGCGGCGAAGTCTATTTGCCGCGCGACGTTTTTCTGGAACTGAACACCGAGCAGGAACGCCTCGGCAAACCGCTCTTCGCCAACCCGCGCAACACCGCCGCCGGCTCACTCAAACAGCTCGACCCGGAGCTCGCCCGCAAGCGCCGCCTAGAAATTATGCTCTACGGAACCGGCGCCGTGAATGGCATGGAACTCGAATCACATTCCGACGCGCTGGCAAAAATCGCCTCGTGGGGATTGCCCGTCAGCCAATGGAAACGCACCGCGGAATCGCCCGAATCGATGCTCGCCGCCGTGCGCGAACTCGACACCGTGCGCAAAAGTTTCCCCTACGAAACCGACGGCGCAGTCATCAAAGTGGACGACTTCGCCCAGCGCGAACGTCTCGGTTTCACCAGCAAAGCGCCGCGCTGGGCGATGGCTTTCAAATACGCCGCTGAACGCGCCGAGACCCGGCTCCTCGACATTCAAGTGCAAGTCGGCCGGACGGGCACACTCACCCCAGTCGCGCATCTCGAGCCCGTCGTCGTCAGCGGCAGCCGCGTCGCCCGCGCGACGTTGCACAACGAAGAGGAAATTGCCCGCAAAGACATCCGCATCGGCGATCTCGTCGTCATCGAAAAAGCCGGCGAAGTCATTCCCGCCGTCGTCGAAGTGAATCTCGATGCGCGACCGCGATACTCTCAGCCCTTTAATCTCCGGGAGAAAATTGGGTCGAAATGCCCTTCATGCGGCGGGCCCATTGGGCGCGAAGAAGGTTTCGTAGCATGGCGATGCTTCGGGTTTGAATGTCCCGCTCAAACTGCAACCAAATTAGCGCATTTCGCGGGTCGAAAGATGCTCAATATTGACGGTATCGGGGAAACGGTAGCGAATAAGCTTGTGGAGAATCGATTAGTTAAGAGTCCGCTGGATTTGTTCAGCCTTGATCAAGCAACGATAGCTAAACTCAACCTTGGCACCGATGACCAACCTCGTGTTTTCGGTCCGAGGAATGCAGCGAAGCTCATTGCTGCACTTGAACAGTCGAAGAAGCTTCCATTATCAAAGTGGATTTTTGCAATAGGAGTTCCGCAAGTCGGCGAGTCTGCTGCACGGGAGGTTTCTCGCCTTATCGAGACATTCAACCAAGTGCCGTCAGCGGCAATACTTGAGCAAATTAGCGAGCGCGGTGAGAAAACCACATGGTTGAAAGATAACCCGATAAAACCAAAAAATGGGAAGCTTACTGGTGACGAGACAGAAAGGAGGAAGAGGCTTGCACAGTCTTATACTCCTCGTGTTAAAGCACTGAATAGTAACCTCACACGTTTTCAAATCAGTCCTGAACTAGGAGGAGTCGCTGCTGCGAACCTTCTCAAATTTTTTGGGAGTGAGAGTGGTCAAAAAATGCTCCAGACGCTGAGCGACTTAGGTATTAATCCAAAGTCAAATAACTTTGCTCCAGAACCTAAACGAGATCCAAAGGCTGGAGACTTGTTCGCCGGTAAAGGATTCGTAATTACTGGGACTTTGAGCCGGCCACGTGAGGACTTCGAGAAGATGATTCAAGCCGCCGGAGGTCTTACAAAAAGCAGCGTAAGTCCAAAAACTCATTATGTGATCGCTGGAGAGGATGCAGGAACAAAACTCAAGAAGGCTTTGGAACTAGGAATTACTATTCTGAAAGAGTCCGATTTTTTTTCAATGATGTCGGATAGAGTTCAACCATCTAAACAGGAAGAACTATTTCCAGAATGAAATATATACTACACGTTCAACACAGCATTCCCCAGTTTAACCACACATCGCAACGGAAAGTGAGGGAGGCGTATCGCGACCTGCTCGGTATCTGTGAAGGAATTCTCGCCGATAAAAAGGTAAATGCCTTAGGGAACTGCTGATTTAATCGGGCGTTATTTTTGAATCAATGAATTTCCATTTGTTTCCGGATTAGTTAGAAGTGTGGGATGGAAAACCAGTTGA
>JAYVOE010000110.1:0-50365 GCA_043758065.1 Spartobacteria bacterium
TAATCAAATCTCCCCTGCAAACCTTCACTTAAATCAGCGGTTCCTTAGAGGCAGACTTTCTTCTAAAATGGCTCCAGCGACATTCCTCCTTCCAAACCCAATGGCCATTTCAAGATCTTCTTAGTCGCCTTCAGTCTATTTTTAGCAACGGTTTGCCAACAAGCGAGGAATGTAAAGAATTGGCTGGAGTCCTCCAATCCTTGTTAGGGACCGTTTCCCATAGCGATCCCAGACTTACGGGCGCGGGAATGGCCTGCCCAACAGAGTTGATCTACGATGACCCGGCGCCGTCAGTCTCCTTCGAAGACAAGGAGTTTTGTGTTACCGGAACTTTCGTCTATGGCCAAAGAAAAACCGTCGAAGAGACGATTTCAAATCTGGGTGGTTATACTGTTAGCTCCCCGACCCGCGATACTCACTTTATTCTCGTCGGCTCATTTGTTTCAAAAGGATGGGCGAATGGAAACTATGGAACAAAACTAGAGCGCGCGCTGGACTTGCGTAAGAACGGTACTTCAATCTCAATAATTAGGGAATCTCATTGGCGATCATTTCTCGCAGAAGGTAATCAACACGATGCAACTACCTCTAAAAACCAAGTTGAAGAAAGAGGCGATTCAAAACCCGGTGAACTTACGATTGCGCTTAGTGGCGTTTTCACCGAGTCTCGTGCGGTTATCGAGGAACGCATTCGCGCCGCTGGCGGAAAAACCAGCAGCAGCGTCAGCAAAAAAACGAGTTACCTCGTCGCCGGAGAAGACGCCGGAAGCAAACTAGCCAAAGCCGAATCCCTCGGCGTCAAGATTCTCGATGAGGCCGGATTGATCGCGCTGCTTGGTGAATCGACTGCAACTCCGCTCAGTTTTTTCTAGAGCTGCTCGACCTCGTAGCCTTCGCGGCGGAGCTGGTTGACGAGGCCGTGCTTCCCGACGAGGTGGCCGCTGCCGACGATGATGAGCGTGTTGCCGGGGGCGCGCAGGTAGCTGCGGACGCGGGGCATCCAGGCCTTGTTCCGGTCGTCGAAGATGGATTTGTAGAAGCCTTTTTCGTTTTTGGTGGAGTGGTTGATGAGGGCGTCGAGCGCCGCGACGTTGCCCGTTTTCCAGGCGGCGATCATTTGCGAAAACCAGACGCCGGTGTAGGGCAGCGACGCGAGGGTGCAGCGTAGGTAGAGGTCGGCTTCGCGGTCGGATAATTGGCGGAATGGCTCGGTCTGCGCCTGGATTTTTTCGAGTCCGGCGATGGGTTTTCCATCACGGCGGGCGAGGTCGTAGAAGTGCATGTCGAGTCCGAGTTCGCTCTGGTATCCGCCGCGCGCGAGGTAGAGGCTCATGAGTAAATCCGAGACGAGCCAGGGTCGCATCGGCTCGAATTTGTCGAGGGAAAGATGGAAATACGGGAGCAATGTTTTCAGCATGGTCAGCGTCTCGGGGCTGAGGTGCTGGCTGAGTTTTTCGCCCTTGGGATAGAGGCCGTCGTTGAGAGATTCGGCGAGGGAGGCTTCGTGTTTTTCGTCGGCTAGGTTGATCTCGAAGATGACGCGCTCGGAGTTTTTGAAGGCGTTATTGAGGGCAGGCTTGAGCGGGTAGGCCGATTTCGGCAGCACGTGGATCGAGCCCATGAGATACACGGTGCTTGGGGGCGAACGAAGGGGCGATTGCACGCGCCAGAGTGTGCTCTTACTCGACTCAGTTTTTACCGATGCGCAGCCGCTGAGCAGGCAGACGAGGAGCAGCGCGATGGAAAGGCGATTATTTAGAATCGGATGCAACTCGATTGAGAACGATTTTGACGGCGGCCTGGATGATGGTGCGCTGGGCGCGAACCCGTCGGTCGAGGGAAAATTCCGATGGGGTCTCGATGGTAAAGCACAGATCGACCCGACCGCGCGCGAGGAAAATGGCTTCTGGGCCGTCGGGCAATTTTCGTCTCGTGACATTTCGGTGAAGGTAGCCGGGTTGCGTGAGCTGGCGACCATCAATCTTACGGCGCGGGTCGGCAGGCAGGATGTGTCGCGCTGCCGCGAGCAGATCGGGGCTGTGAGGGATGCGCGAAGAATTCAGCTCGTAGATGTAAATGCCCTGCGCGTCGTAGTCCTCGTGCAGGGCGAGTGCGAGATCGTAGCGTTGGTCGGCAATCAGCTCGTGTAAGGCGCGAAACGCTGGGAGCTGGGAATCGTGGAACTGGCGGTTGAGATCGACTCCGCTGGCGTCGGTGCGCGTGTTCATGGTCAATCCCCACGGGTTCAGGCAGGGGAAAATGGTGTAGCGACCGCGTCGGAGCATTTCGGGATGACGTTGTGCCCAGGCCAGAATACCCTCGGGTCCGGCAGGTTCGTCGCCGTGGATTCCGGATGACAAGTAGATCGATGGCAGCCCTGCTTTCGGGCGGCGGGTTCGCAAAACGTAGAGTGGGAATCCGTCGTGCTCGCCATAACTTGTCATCACGAGGCCGGAACTTTTTGCGACGGCACGCCAACGCTGAATCAAGCCCGCGTAATGGTGCGCGCGATGCGTCGGCAAAAGTTTGATCATCGGAGTTCCAGCGCACTCAGCAGCTTGTCGTGGATGCCGTCGAATCCGCCGTTGCTAAAGACGACGATCACGTCGCCAGGGCGGGTTTTCGGGACAAGATCTGCCACGATGCTGGCGGCGTCGGGTAGGTAATGCGCCTGGATTCCTTTTTCTTGGAGGACCTGAACAATTTTCTCGGGATTGAGCCGATCGGCGGCGGGAAGTTGTTCGAGGCGCGCGACTTGAGAAAGCCAGACTCCATTAGCTCCGGATAATGCCTCGGGGAGCGAGTCTTGAAAAACAGCCCGGCGCGTCGTGTTGGAACGCGGCTCGAAGACGGCCCAGATGCGAGTTCCATCGTATTGATGGCGCAGACCGGTCAACGCATTTTTGATGGCCGTCGGATGATGCCCGAAGTCGTCGATGACTTTTACGCCATTGATTTCGCCCCGGACTTCCTGGCGGCGTTTGATGCCGGCAAAACCGGAAACGGCTGAGGAAATCGTCTCGATTTCGATGCCGTAACGATGCGCCGCGCTGATCGCCATGGCGGCGTTGCGGACGTTGTATTCGCCCACGAGCGGGACGTGAAATTGATGACCAAGCAACGTGAATTGCGAGCCTTCCGCACTGTAAGTGACGGCTTGAATCCGGATGTCGGCGTCTTCGGCAAATCCGACGCGCAAGAGTGGCGCGGGACATTTTAAGGCGGCTTCCAGTGTATTCCTGTCATCCGCATTGACGAGGACGACGCCGTTTTTTGGAACGATGTTCAGCAGCCGTTGGAAACTGAGTTGGATCTCACTCAAATCAGAAAAAATATCCGCATGGTCGAACTCGATGTTGTTCACGATGACCAGCTCGGGCAGGTAATGGACAAACTTGGAGCGTTTGTCGAAAAACGCGGTGTCGTATTCGTCGCCTTCTATAATGAAGTGTTTCGACGGAGCGAGCCGCGCTGATTGCGACAGATTCTTCGGGATGCCGCCGATCATGTAGCCCGGCGCGAGCCCAGCGGATTCGAAGATCCATGCGAGTAAGGTCGTAGTCGTGGTTTTTCCGTGGGTGCCGGTAACGACGAGATTGTGTCGGCCGCGGAGGAAGAATTCTTTCAGCGTTTCGGGCAGCGAGAGGTAGTAGAGATGGCGGTTGAGGACTTCCTCGAGCTCGACGTTGCCACGGCTGATGGCGTTGCCGACGACAATGAGATCGGCATCGGCGGGGAGGTTGTCGGGGTCGAACCCTGATTTGAGCGTAATGCCGCGCTGCTCCAGATAGGTGGACATCGGTGGGTAAACGTTCGCGTCGGAGCCTGTGACGCGGTAGCCTTGCTCCTGCAATGCGGCGGCGACGGAGCCCATGGCTGTGCCGCAGATTCCGATGAAGTGGATGTTTTTGATTTCTTGGCGCATGAAAAAAATTTAGGCCGGAGTTAGAGGCGAATGTCCGATATTCAATAGGTCGGGGTGGTTGTCGAGGAGAAGGTTGCCGGGAAAACGTTCCAGCCACGAAAAAATCGCGAGATTTAATGTCGGTTTTCCGCTTGACCCCTCCGCTTTACAAGGCATCATACCGCCGACTTTTCGCTCTCGGAGCCAATCAATTCTCTATCAGTGACATGCATCTTCAAACGGGTACAATTATATGGTCTTTCTGCTATTTATCCGTGCTCCTCGGGCTCTCTGCATACGGGTTGCATCGGTATTCGATCATCTATTTGTTTTTGAAATACCGGAAGCAGGAGCCAAAGCCGCTGCGGGAGTTTGAGACGCTGCCCGTGGTGACGGTGCAGTTGCCGATCTATAATGAATTCTACGTCGTGGAACGCTTGCTGGAGTCGGTGGCGCAGCTGGATTATCCAAAGGAAAAACTGCAGATCCAAGTGCTCGATGATTCCACCGATGACACGGTAGAATTGACTCAAACTCGCGTGGACGCCATGCGCCGTGAGGGCTGGGATATCTCCGTGGTGCGTCGCGATTCGCGGGTCGGATTTAAAGCTGGCGCTCTAGAGGAAGGCCAGAAAACAGCCAAGGGTGATTACGTTTTCATCCTCGACGCCGACTTCGTTCCGCTACCTGAGATGCTCAAGCAGTCGATCCATTTTTTCACCGACCCGAAAATCGGTATGATCCAGACGCGTTGGGGCCATATCAACCGGACGTATTCCTTGCTGACCCGCGTGCAGGCGATGTTCCTCGATGGACATCTGCTCCTTGAACAAACCGCGCGTTGCCGTAGCGGACGATTCTTTAATTTCAATGGCACTGCCGGTATTTGGCGAAAAAGCTGCATCGTCGACGCCGGCGGCTGGCAGCATGACACGCTGACTGAGGACCTCGACCTCAGCTACCGCGCGCAGATGAAGGGCTGGCGTTTTGTGTTTTTGAAGGACGTGGTCACGCCCGCGGAATTGCCCGTGGATATGAACGGCTTCAAGTCGCAGCAACATCGCTGGACTAAAGGCAGCGTGCAGACTTGTAAAAAACTCCTCCCCCTCCTCTGGCGAAGCGATCTGCCGTTCGTCATTAAGATGGAAGCTACCGCACATCTCACCTCGAATTTCGCCTATCTGTTGCTTGCCGCGCTCTGCGTGTTGCTGCACCCGGCATCCAGCGTCCAGATCACTGGTTGGTGGCATCTCCTGATTGTCGATATCCCGATTTTCCTCTCTGCTTCTGGTTCCGTAGCGCTGTTTTACTTGTGCGCCCAGATTCATCTCAATCCGAAAACCTGGCTGCGCGAAATGCTTCTCCTTCCGCTCTTGCTCGCCCTCGGGATCGGCATGTCTTTGAACAACGCCAAAGCCGTTCTCGAGGCGCTCTTCAATCAAGAATCCGGCTTCGAGCGCACGCCAAAATACGGCATCGAGAAGAAAGGCCAGCGCTGGAATACGGCTCGCTACATCCCGATCAAAAGCCTGCTGCCGATGATCGAGTTGATGTTTGCGATTTACTTCACTTGGTTTGTCTGGGAAGCCATTGAAAAAGGCCAATACTCGACGCTTCCGTTCCTGCTTCTTTTCCAAGTCGGCTTCAGTTACGTGGCACTCAACTCACTTTTGCAAGGCATCCCATCGATCACTTTTGGCCGTCGCACGGAGGTTTCGCCTCTCGCCGCTTGAAGTTTTCATTCGAGTTCCATCCGTATCACCCAACGCTAAAACTGAATCTTCCTAAAACATTCCGCACGCCAAGCCTGAATGTTTTGGCGCTACTGTTGGTCACCTCAATCGGTGCGTTTGCGCAGGCGGCGTTTTTCGCCCCAGTTCGCGAGGCCATTGTCAGCGTGCCGGATCAAAAGATCGTCGTCATGGAAGGCACCAAGAAACTGGCGACCTTCCCCGTTTCAACGTCTAAATACGGCACCGGCGACCGACACAATAGCTGGTCCACACCGATGGGCTCGCTGCGGGTCGCACAGAAAATTGGGGACCACGTTCCGCCCGGTGGAGTTTTCCGACGCCGCCAGCCAACGGGAGAAATCCTCCAGCCGAATGCACCGGGCCGCGACCCGATTGTCACTCGCATCTTGTGGCTCACCGGGAACGAACCCGCCAATCGCAACGCCTACGAACGTTGCATCTACATTCACGGCACCACAGAGGAAAAATTCATCGGCAAACCGGCCAGTTTCGGGTGTGTCCGGATGAAATCAAAGGACGTGATCGTTCTCTACGAGATGCTTTCCGTAGGTTCACAAATCACGATTGTCCCAGAGAAAGTCCAAAAAGCCGTGGCGACCTTTGCCATGGCAAAACTACAGCCCATGCAAGTGGGTGCAGTTTCCATTTCCAATCCGAAGTGAGTCGAAAAGTGAGCGGAGTTAGAGTCGACTCCACCGCGATGACTTAGGCCGCCATGCGAGCGCCAGTCGTATCGTTTAGCACCTCGCGGAGCGCGCCGGAAAGCTTACGAACGGCCAAATCGAGACGGGTCTTGATCGTTCCGAGCGGGATTTTCATCTTCTGAGCGATCTCGCGTTGGCTCATGCCTTGCAGATAAGCCCATTCAACGGCGTTGCGCTGAGCCTCGGGGAGTTTGCTCATTAAATTGGAAAGCAAACGCTGCATTTCGGCTGATTCGATATCGCTTTCAATCCGAGTGTGAGTCCAGGCGGAAGGTTGTTTTTCCATGTCGTTCTCCAGCCGATCTTCCGCACGCTGACGGCATTGGAACTTACGCAGACGGTCAATCGCACGGCGGCGGGCGATGGTCATCAACCAGCCAATAACTTTGCCTTTTGCCTCGGAGTAACGATTAGCGGATGTCCAGAGATCCATGAGAATTTCCTGAACGACATCTTCAGCGGTAAATTCATCGTGCAAAACCCGAGCGACCTGCGTCTTCAGCATGGAAGCGTAGCGGCGATGCATTTCTTCAAAAGCGGCGGTGTCATGCTCAACCACGGAGCGCATGAGCTGTTCGTCGGACATTTCTTTAACGTTAAGCGGGGAGATGGAGTCGAATGTGTAAAGCATAAGTGTATGTGTTGAGGTTGATGGGACAGGTTCTTGTTTAGCAACCGAGGTGCCATGGGGGTCGTGCCCCGTAAACCGCTTAAAACACGTGTTTAATGTGTATTCGATTCGAGTCAGAGTGTATTCATCGGCTACAGACACACCGGTCACGCTACACCTCACGGCGACGTTGCTCACGGCGGTCCATTCACATTGACCAAGCCCCGTCCATCCACGATACTTCGCCCCCTTTCGCCGCTTCTCGCCAACCGCCATGTCCACTGCCAATACCCGTAATTTCTGCATCATTGCCCACATCGACCACGGCAAGACCACCCTCTCCGACCGCCTCCTCGAACACACCGGCACCATCCAGGTCCGCGAGCAGCAAGATCAAATGCTAGACGCCATGGACCTCGAACGCGAACGCGGCATCACCATCAAATCGCATCCCGTCACGATGCAATACAAGTCTAAGTCCGGTGAAATTTATAAACTCAACCTCATGGACACCCCGGGCCATGTCGATTTCGCCTACGAAGTCTCCCGCTCCCTCGCCGCTTGCGAAGGCGCGCTCCTCATCGTCGATGCGGCTCAGGGCGTCGAAGCCCAGACCGTCGCCAACGTCCACCTCGCGATGAAACAGGGCCTCACCCTCATCCCCGTCATCAACAAAATCGACTTGCCCAACGCCGACCTCCCCACCGTTCGCAAGCAACTCGAAGAAATCCTCGCCATCCCTGGCGAAGAAGCCATCCCTGCCAGCGCCAAGGCCGGCATCGGCATCGACGAAATCTTGGAAGCCGTCATCGCCCGCATCCCGGCCCCCGTCGATACCCCCAACGAAAAACTCCGCGCCCTCGTCTTCGACTCCACCTTCGACACCTACCGCGGCGTCGTCGTTTACGTCCGCGTCGTCGATGGCAGCATCAGCGCAGGTGACAACATCAAAACGATGGCCACCAACAAAAGCTACGACGTCAAAGAAGTCGGCATCTTCCGCCCCAGCAACCCCAAGATGTCCATCCAGCCGCGCCTCGGCCCCGGCGACGTCGGCTACGTCATCGCCAACGTCAAAGATCCCGCCGAAATCAAAGTCGGCGACACCCTTACCAACGGCCGTCTCCCCTCCCTCATCCCGCTGCCCGGCTTCCAGATCGTCCACCCGATGGTCTTTTCCGGCATCTACCCCATCAACACCGCCGACTTCGAAGCCCTCAAGATCGCCATGGGCAAACTCCAGCTCAACGACTCCGCCTTCAGCTTTATGCCAGAAAGCTCCGTCGCCCTCGGGTTCGGCTTTCGTTGCGGCTTCCTCGGCCTCCTCCACATGGAAATCATCCAGGAACGCCTCCGTCGCGAATACGACATGGACATCATCGCCACCTACCCCTCGGTCATCTACGAAGTCCTCCGCACCAACGGCGAAGTCCTCCTCGTCGACAACCCCGAGCACCTCCCCGACTTCAGCGTCATCGAGGAAATCCGCGAACCCATCGTCAAGGCCTTCATCATGGTCCCCAACGAATATATTAGTCCGCTCATGCAGCTCATCCTCGAAAAACGAGGTGTGTTAGAGCACACTGAGAGCCTCGATACCCGACGCGTCATGCTCACCTGCACCCTGCCGCTCAACGAAATCGTCGTCGACTTCAACGACAAAATAAAAAGCATCACGCGCGGCTACGGCAGCATGGACTACGAACACGCCGGCTACCGCGCCGACAAACTGGTCAAGCTCGACATGCTCGTCAACGGCGAACCCATCGACGCCTTCAGCAGCATCGTCCACCGCGAAAAAGCCGAATCACGCGGCCGCCAACTCGCCGCCAAACTCAAAGAAGTCATCCCCACGCAGCTCTACCAAGTCAGCATCCAAGCCACCATCGGCGGCAAAATCGTTGCCCGCGAAAACGTCAGCGCCATGCGCAAAAACGTCATCGCCAAATGCTACGGCGGCGACATCACGAGAAAGCGCAAACTGTTAGAAAAACAGAAGGAAGGCAAAAAGCGGATGAAATCCTTCGGCACCGTCAACATCCCCCAGGAAGCCTTCATCGAAGTCTTGAAGTCGAATTAGCACCTCATGCAATCCAAGAGCCGTCCCATTATTGGAACCATACTGAGTTTCGGCGTGTTAATGCTCGGGATGCTTCTCCCCATGATAACTGTGTTCGGAATTGCAGCACTCATCTGGGGAGGCAAAGTGTTTGACGGCTCTCTGCCCAAAGGCAGCCCCCAGCGTTATTTCGTCTCGTTCGCCGTGCCAGCTGCGATGTTCGTAGGCGCAAATGTGAGCGTCAATTTCTTTGTATTACCGATCTTGGCCGTCTATGGAGTGCGCATTCGGGGTAAACGCGACGTCAAATTCATCATGTCGGCGGCTGGCAGAGTTAAAACGATCTCACTTCGTTATGCCGCATTGATGGACAAGCTGATCTCCGAAGACAGTTGACCTCGTCCTCTCGTTCCCAAACTCCTGTTTGGGAACGCCCTTGTCCCGGCAACTCCGTTGCCTAACCGCCGCATTGCCAACAGCCGTTTGCCCTCGTAAAGTTCCCACACCATGAGCACGGTCGCTGAAATTGAAGACGCCTTGAAAAAGCTCCCGGAAAACGAATTCGAGGAAGTCGCTTTCGTCGTCCTCGAACGCCTCCGGAAATCCGGCCACCTGCCTCCCTTCCGCCAATTCTCCGAAGACCAAGTCCGCAGTTGGATCGCCGAAGATGAAGCCGACATGACCGCCTTTCGCGCCGGTCGATGACCCTTTTCCTCGATACCTCCACCCTCCTCGCCGCCTCCGGGTCGGCAACGGGTGCCAGCGACCACGCCGCCGCAAATGGCTGGCTCCTCCTCGCCTCGCCCTACGTCCTCGCGGAAGTCGCCGCCAATTTACCACGCCTCCCCGTCTCGTTTCACGTGGCTTGGGACACCATCCGCCCGCTTCTTCGCATCGTGCCCGATGTCCTCACCATCCCGTCGCCGGTCGTCTTCGCCGCCGCCAAGGACAAACCCGTCCTCTTCACCGCCTACGCCTCAGCGGATATTCTCTTGGTCATGGACAAAGCCGATTTCTCAGGCGTCATCGCTGACGGCTTCTACGGGCTGCGCGTCATGACTCCCGGCTCCTTCCTGAGAAAACTCCGGGATTCTGGAACGCTTCCGCTTAATCTATGAAAACCCTCAACGAACTCGATGCCGTGGCTCTCACCTGCGACGTGCGCGAATTCGCTTTGAAAGCTGGAGATGTCGGCACCGCCCTCCTTGTCCACGATGCAGGAGTCGCCTTTGATGTGGAATTTGTCGGCTACGACGGCCATACCGTCGCTCTCACCACTCTCGAAAGCGCCCAAGTGCGCCTCCTGCAAAACTCCGACGTCCTTCACGCTCGCGAGCTTTCGCACGCCTAGTAGGGTCAGAGGCGCGAGCGAAGTTCAGCAACCGTCAGAAAACTTCCTTCCCCGGCATCGACGCGCGCCTTGCGAGCGGACAGCACTTCTCCGTGCCACGCGGGAGACGATACCTTCGCCGAGGACCGCGCGATGGAAGTCCACAACAACTCGATGGCTTGCAGACGTTCCACTGTATTCATGCTCTCGATCTCGGAATCGGCCAACATGCAGAAACACATACCAAGGCTCCGGCACCCCAGCAAGAATCCATTTACCAGCCCAGCACTGGCGCCCGCGGCTTCCGCGACACACTCCGCTGCCCCGATGCGCTCTCTCTCGACGGCACCATCTCCAGCCTCTATTCCACCCAACTCGGACGAGGCTATTTTCGAATGGACTTAGGACCGATTCTCGGAGTCACAGAACCGCTCCGGTAGTTTCCAATCCGCACCTGGGAGTTCCTCGGTTCCAGAGGCTCTTCCACACACCCACCCAGCATCTTCTGCGTGCCCATCAGTTATTTTTGAAACAATTTTGCGCGCAAAATCAATCTCAAATGACTTGTTTACCTGCCGTAATTCCTCAGTATTGGCGTTATTCCTCTTTCCAAAATGGCGGTTACAGGCCCTTCCACTTTAGTTCCGACGATTGATGATTTCTTGCAGCATTGGGCGCTCGCGGATGATTGCAATGCCCCGGACCATCCTCTGGAAGTGCTCCAGAACCTGCGGCGCAACGACTTATTAGCGCTCCGCGACCTCTTGGAACGCGGGCCAGCCGCCGTGGAGAGCGCGCTCGACCAGGAATCCACGGCGCGGGAGAAATTCGACGCCCGGCTCAAGCAACTCGCGTCAGCCATGAAGAAGTATCACGGGCTCATCCGTGGGAATTTTCCTCGTTTTCGATGGGAAAGACTGCTGACACCCCTGCCCGGACCGATGGCCCGCGTCGCCATTTGGCGTCCCTCCTTTTGGCACACCTTGTTTTGCTGGCGGAAAGCTGCGGCGATACTGCCCGAGTCGGGGACCATTTACCACGGCAGCGAATCGCGCTATGCGGCGGAGGATTTCGCTATCGATCTGGGCCAATTGGAAGCGGCCTACCTGACACTGTTGGAATGCCAGGCGGAAACGGCCCTGGCAAAAGCCGAGTGGGACATCTGGAACGAGCAGACGATGGAAATGATGAAAGCTTACGGACACGCAATAAAAGCTCGCTTCGGCAGTTCTTCCACGCAGGCCGACACGCTTCCCCAACTCTGGCCCGGCCCGAAACGCGGCGACCGGCGAAAAACAACCTCGAACACCCGGTTTGACACTTAACCAGCAAACTGGAAAGCTGGCTCCATGAAAACCACCCTGGACCTGCCCGAAGATTTGCTCCGAGAAGTCAAACTCCGCGCCGTTCATGAAGGGAAGAAACTCAAGGACATCACAGCCGAGATTCTTCGCCGTGGCCTATCCCTACCAGCCTCACCCTCCCCCGCACTCGCCCGTCACCGCGTCCAATTGCCCATCGTGCCCGCTCCATTGGACGCTCCTTTATTTGAACTCACTGCCCAGCGCATCCATGAGCTGGAACTGGAAGACGAACGCCCGTGAACTACCTCTGCGACACGAACGTCTTCCTCGCCGCCGCCATCGGCCAGCACGCCAACCACGCCCAGGCCGCCCGTTGGTTTTCTGATTTGGGCGACATCGATACCGCGGCCTTCTGCCGGGCCACGCAAACGTCCTTTCTCCGCCTCCTCACGCGCAAAATCGCCGACCCGTTTCAGCCCCTTACCAATCGTCAGGCCTGGCAAACCTACGACGCCCTCTTCCGAGACGACGCCATCATTTTCCTCCCCGAGCCAGCCGATCTCGAAATCCATTGGCGGCGTTTGGCGAACAGCGACACCGCTTCACCCAAAGTCTGGATGGACGCCTATCTCGCTGCCTTCGCCATCGCTGCAAAAGTGCGGTTGGTCACTCTGGACGCAGATTTCCGGAACTACGAAAAGCACGGACTCGCCCTGCACCTGCTGTAGCCGAGCGTTTCCATTCGAGTTGCAGTCGATTCAGACCGGGCAACCGGACGATATCCGCGCTGGATATGACTCTCACTCCGATGAAAACTACCGCGTGAACATGGACGTGCCGATTTGGATTTTGATCGTTGGATTGATGCTCGTGGGCGTCATCGGGGCGGTCGTGCCGTTGGTGCCGGGTCACGTCTTGATTTTGGCCGGGGCCATCGTGCATCGCGTGGCGTTCCCCGATAGCAGTGTCGGCTGGATGGTTTTTACAACGTTGAGCGTCCTGATGGTGCTCGGGTTTGCGGTGGATTTCCTGAGCGGCGCGGCCGGGGCGAAGTATTTTGGGGCGACGCGGTGGGGTGCGCTCGGCGGCATTCTCGGAGCCGTCGTCGGGCTGTTCTTCGGCTTGCCGGGGATGATTTTCGGCCCGTTGCTCGGCGTGCTGGCGGGCGAAATCCTCGGTGGCAAAGGACTCCTCCCCGCCGGTAAATCCACCTGGGGCACCTTTCTCGGCGGCGTGGCTGGCGGCGTGATCAAGCTGGTCATCGCCGTGCTGATGATCGCGCTCTTCATCGGTGCGCTGGCGTTTCGCTGAAACAAAGCCGCGTTTCTCCGCGCAGAATCCACTGCAACTCCGCTCAGAAAAAGACTTGGCGCGGCGCGTGGCTCCAGCCGATGCTACGCGCTCCCATGCTCTTCGCTCCGCAATACGTCAAACAGGCCCACGAAATCGTTAAAAACGTCACCCGCCTGCTCCATTACAAACGCGACCTCTTAACGCCGGAAAATTTCGCACGGTTGACAAGAAAAAACGTCGAACTCCACCACGCCATCGGCCAGCGCGACCGCGCCACCATCGACCGGATAACAACCGAACTCGACTCAGAAATCGGCAAGGTCGTGCCCACGCCGACGCATCAGGGTTTGCGGGAAAATTGCGAGACGTTTCTCGTCGCCATCGTCATCGCCCTCGGCATCCGCGCGTATTTTCTCCAGCCCTTCAAGATTCCCACCGGCTCGATGCAGCCGACGCTCAATGGCGTCATCGGCAAACCGCTCACCGGCCCCGTTCCCGCCCTGCCGCAACGCATCTGGGAGACGGTCTGGAATGGGCGGAGTTACATCGATATCGTAGCGAAACAGGACGACACCATCGTGCAACTCCAGGCCGTGCCGTTCCTCTGGTTTTCCACGTCGAGCCTCATGGTCATGGAAAGCGGGCGCACCTATAAAGTGGGTTGCCCGCCGCAAAATCTCGTCACCGATTTCGGAGTGCACGCAGGGAAAACCGTGCGCGCGGGTGAGCCAATCGTGCGCGGCGTCGTGCAAACCGGCGACCAGGTTTTCGTGGATAAATTCACCTATCACTTCCGCAAACCGCAGCGCGCTGACGTGTTCGTTTTCACCACCGAAAACATCCGCGGCATCATGGACGACCCACGCAGTGGCGGGCTGACGCAATTCTACATCAAACGTCTCGGAGCCGTGCCGGGCGATAACGTCCGCATCGAAGCGCCGAACCTCTACATCAACGGCCAGATCGCCGACGAATGGCCGCTCCGCCGCGTGATGGCTGCGAAGGACGGCTACCGTGGTTACGGCAACATCGGGCCGCTCCTTTTACAACGCCCGAACGACACGTTCGACGTCCCGCAACACAGTTACCTGGCTCTCGGCGATAATAGTTATAATTCGAGTGACAGTCGATTCTGGGGACCCGTCCCGGAGACGAACGCCGTCGGCCGCGGGCTCTTTGTTTACTGGCCGTTTGGTCAGCACTTCGGATTGATCCGGTAAACTTTCGCGCAGCGGTCTAATCGGTCGATTCCTCATCGGACAAGTGGAATTTGTGAAATACCCGGTGCAGCACCGGCGCGAAGATGATGCTCACATTCGTCAGCAACGCCACGCCGCTATACATCGCGTAAAGCCCGGCGAAGAGTTTGCCTGACGCGGACTTCATCGCATAGAGCGGCCCCATTCCCGAGAGAATCATCGAGGCATTTTCAAACGAATCCAGCCAGCTCATTTTCTCCAACGCGTGATAGCCCAACATCCCGATGTAGAGAGAAAGCGCGATCAACCCCAGCCCGATTGAAAGGCTTGTGCGGAAGCGCCGAAAGAACTCCGAGCGTGGCGCCAGCGGAGCGGTTTTAGATTCATACATAGCTGCAAATTTTTATCGGACCTCGATCAGTTTCTCTCCCATCTCCACTCTGGAAATGTCCGCGCTCCGCTAGCAAACGAGCCAGTGCGGGCGGCAGCTGAGCGTCGATGATCCAACGCATCCTCAAGCAACCGCGAGAATCGTATGGTCGTTCTGAGCCGCGGCAAATTGCAGACACGCATCAATGTCGGCAGCTTCCAAGTAAGGAAAGTCTGTGAGAATCTCCGCCTCTGGCACGCGTGCCGCCAATAGGTCGAGCACGTCTTTCACCCGAATGCGCATTCCACGAATGCAAGGCCGACCTCCGCACTGCGCGGGATTGATTGTAATGCGGTCGAGCTGATTCATAGCACTGTCATACTAGTTCATCTCAGATAGATCAAGTCGCTGGGTTGCCGCGATGGCGTCTTACTGGCCGCGGAGCGCTTTCATGGCTTCGCCGTAGCCGGTGAGTTCCATGTAACCCGAGCCTATTTTTTTAGAGTCGAGTTCCAGTGCAGTCGCGCCTTCCCAATAGACGACGGGAGCTAGGTTCATCTCTTGATTCGCGAGCTGCGCGCGAGTGGTGAATGTGAGCTTCACGGAAGGAATGCTAACACTCCAGTCCAGCGGATAAGTGGCTTTTGTCGCCGGGCTGGTCCACGTTTTTTTCACCGGAGTGAGACTGAAATCACTTTGAGTGAGGTGCTGCGTTTCGCCGCTAGTACTAACCAATGTTCCACTAGACGCGGGATCGATGCTGCCATCGGCGCGGCGCATTTGGTAAAGCATCAGGTCGCGTCCGTCGTCGAGGTGAAGGCCGAACCAGTTCCAGCCGACTTGATTGGACGCGAGCTGATTCGTCGCCCATTCATGGTCAAACCAGCCGAGGCCGGTGACGTCGGTTTGCTGTCCATCGACGATGAGCTGGCCGGACATTTTCAGTCGAGTTTGAGAGTAATAGTAGGAGGCGTGCCCCTCGCCCGCCGCCTTCTGGCTGATGCCGTTTGTGCCATGAATGACCGGTGGTTTTTCTGATTCGGCTTCGAGTGAAATGGATTGTCCTCCGGGTGTGGCGTTGAACTTCCAGCCTCCGGTCGGAGTAAGAACGAGGGTCCAATTTTTGATCCAGGCGACACGCTCCGTTCCACCGAAACCCGCCTCGTCGAAGTTCATCCGGCTGATTTCCTGGCCAAAGTGAAAGTGCTTCCCGTCAATGTCGCTGATGGCGGCGTGAGCGAATGCGAGATCGCGCACAGCGAAATGCGACTCCGATGGTTTTTCGTTTACGCCCTGGCGAAAGAAGGTGACTTGGAAACCGTAGTGTTTGCCAGTGTTAGACGTGAGGTGACCGGTGAAATACCACCACTCCGTTTTGTAGCCAGGATGGATGAGATGGTCGCGAGGAAATTGATAGTCGATTCCGGGCTTGGCGATATCCCAAGCGCAGGCATTCGCTAGCAATAGAAAAAGACAGAGGAGTTTCATTCGTTTCGCAAGGCCGGAGCTAATGTTAGACGTGACGCGCGCCACGCGGGAATGAAGGCACTAACAATCGCGGCGGGAATGATCCAGAGCGGCGTGGTTAGCAAGGTGAACCACGGCCAGGAGAATTGGATGGTCCAGCCGAAGAAGGCTTTGTTGACCACGAATGTTAGCACGACGGCGAGGCCGCAGCCCGTGAGGATTCCTAACACCGATGCTAGCAGTCCGACAAACGCGCCTTCCGCGAGAATCATACGGATGATTTGTCCCTGACCCGCACCGACGGAACGGAGGACAGCGAGTTCGCGCACGCGTTCGGTGACTAACGTGGAAAGTGTGAGGAAGATGCCGATGACAGCGACGCCGATCGCGATGATGCGAAGAAGCGATGTGACGGCAAATGTTTGCTCGAAGATTTCAAAAACGCGCTGGCGAATGGTGGCGTTCGAGTAGATCGAAAAATTCATTTGAGTCCCAAAGCGTTCACGAAAGGCGTCGGTGAGGGTGTTGAAATCATCGGGCGAACGCAGGTAAACGGCGAGCGAATGGAGACGCAGATCGTTCCAGAGCGGGTCGAAATTTTCTCGCGACATGAGAAGGTTTCCGGCGTCGCTGGTGTAGTCGTAATAGGTGCCGCCGATGGTGAATGTGCGTGGTCCTTCGGGCGTCGGCAGAGTGATGACATCGTCCGCGTGAAGGTGGAATCGGCGCGCAAATGGCTCGGACATTAGGATGTAACTCGACTGAAAAAGCAGCGCGTTACGGCGGGCGTGATCGCCTTCGAGGAAGCGGAGGTTGTCGCGTTTATGGCCGCGCACGACCGACATGCGGATGCTAGTACTGCGCCAAGGTAAACGTATTTCACGGAAGGTATCGACCGCTAGTACTTCGGGACGCTCCGAGAGCCAGGTGGCGGCATCTGGAGGGAGAAACGCGACTAGGCCGATGGTTTCGTTTGATGCGGGCGCGATGAAAATATCGGCGACGAGGCTGCGGTTGATCCAGGTGTTGATCGTTTGCCGGAAGGAGAAAATCATTACGGACACGCCGATCATCATGGCGACGGCGGAGCCGAGTGCGGCGACGGTGAGAGAAATGCGCGGGAGCGAGCGTTGGAGATTCTGCGCGGCAAGCGAAAGGATGAGCGATGAATGCGTTGTAACTCGCATCAGTTTTCCGAAGGCAATGGCTAGGAGCGGTGCAAAAAGTGAACAGCCGACGAGTAGAAAAAAAGCGGAGCCAAAGCCGAGCCAGGGCCAGCGTTGCAGGGAAATGATGGCGGCGATGAGGGAGAGTGCGATGCAACCCAGACCAAAAAGCGGCAGCCACGGCGAGACGCGCCGTTCGATGGCATGGCCGGGATTGAGCGCGGCGACGGGTGGTAGCGTGGCGGCTTCGTTCGCCGGAATCCAGGCGGCGATCGAAACTGAGCCGAGTCCGAGTGTGATCGCCAGGAGGATTTGCGGAGCGGAAATGAAAAGACGGTCGATGCTGAGGAGGATGTAGAGCGAGGAGATGGTTTTCCCGACGGCGGCGACTAACACATTCGAAAGGAGCACGCCGCCGATGGTGCCGACTAACAATCCGATGACGCCGTAGAGCAGCGCTTCGCTGAGAAAGAGCGCCCGAATTTGCGTTTGCGAAACGCCGCCGGAACGCAGGATGCCGATCTCGTGGCGGCGGCGAACGACGCTGGCGGAGACGGTGTTGAAGACGAGAAACATGCCGACTAACAAGGAGACGAGGCTGAGGGCGCTGAGGTTGAGTTGGAATGCTTGCAGCATCTGGCTGACTTGCGCGTTGCGTTGAGCGGGTGGTGCGACGGTGGCGGTCGCAGGAACGAGGGCGCGCAGTTTTTCGGCAACGGCGGCTTCGTTTCCCTCGGCAGAGAGGACTTGAACTCCGGTCACTTTTCCGACGAGGCCAAAGAGATTTTGCGCGGCGGCGATGTCCATGGCAGCGATGCGCGCGCCGCTGCCTTCGAGCGAGGCTTCGGTGTCGATGATGAAGCCAACATGCAGCGTGACGCGGCGGCTGTTGACTAACACGGGGAGTTCGTCGCCAACCTTCAGTTGGTATTTCGTGGCGAAGTCGCGCGAGAGTGCGATGCAACTCGGATCAGAAAGCCACTTCTCGAAATTGAAGTTCCTAACATGGGTTCCGTCACCGATTTGAAACGTGGCAAATGGTTGATTGGAAAACGGATCGACTCCTAACACGCGGAGATATTCCCACGGATGATCGGGTAATGTTAAGAAGCCTTCGACGAGCGGTGTGGCTGCGAGGACGCCGGGAGTTTTCGCGATGTTAGGAAATGTGCGGTCGTCCATTTCGCCGCGGATTTCCAAGCTGGCTTTGCCCGCGACTAGATCGACACTAGCACGAAGCGCACGGTCGGCGCTGTGATTGGCAATCTGAATAGCTAGATAGACGGAGACGCCAAGCGCGATGCTAGCAATATTCAGCGCGGCGAGAAGTTTGTGCCGCAAGGCATACCGAACAACCTGCCAATGAAAGAGGCGGGCAGCGGTGGAAAAACTCATGCGGGTTGAATAGGACTGTGGCGCTTGCGATTCTGGCTGACAGCCTGGGTAAGTGCGAGGATGAGGCGATTGAGCGCGATGTGATCGACGATTTTTTCGCCGCTCTCATCGTTCACGTAGAAGGTGTCGATCGCGGCGCCTTTTTCCGTGGTGATGCGGCTGGTGAATATGTTCACACCCAAATGAGAAAACGCGCGGAGAAGTTCGTAGAGGAGGCCGAGGCGGTCGGGGCATTGCACTTCGACGACGCTGTAGAGTGGGTTGGTGTCGTTGTTGACCCGCACGCGAGTGGGAAAATCGAAGTCGAGGGGAAGACCTTTGTTAGGTCGCGTGCGAGCGATGAGCGGGGTGAAATGGAATTCTTCGGTGGTCAGGGATTGGGCCAATGTTTTGGCGACCATGTCCATTTCCTTGGGGTTGCTCACTGCGTTGAACTTCGTGTCGCAAACGCGGAAGACGTCGAGGACGAGGCTGTCCTGGCGGGTGAAAATGTCCGCGCTGAGGATGTTTAGCGGCACGGCTGCGAGGGAACCGGCGATGTGCCAGAGCAGATCCGAGCGATCCCAAGTGCAGATCCAGACTTCGCTGTGACCCTGCTCCGCACGAGGAATCCAGCGAATGATCGGAAGTCGGGGATCGTAATTTAGGTCGGTAAATTCGTTGAAAAGCTCGCGGAAAAACCGGATGTGACCCACGATGTCCGGCGCGACGAAAGCGAGGAAGTAGCGCTCGGGCATGTATTGAAAATGCGCCTCGATTTCCGCTCCAAAATCGCGCGCCATTTTTTTCGTGACCGTGGCTTGCAAGGTGGCGCGCTCGGCTCTGCGTTCCTCGTAAAACGCGGTGCCGTCCGTGAGATACCGCGACGCGGAACGATAGACGCGCCAGACGAGCGATTCTTTCCAATCGGACCAACTCTGGTCGCTTGTCCCCTGGCCGTCGGCCAATGTTAGGAGCATCAAAGCGTCGAGGTTGGTTTGGGTTTTTACCATCGACGTGAATTCAGTGATAGTCGACTCATCTTCGATGTTGCGGCGTTGCGCCACTTCGGAAAGGAGCATGTGGCTGTCGATGAGAAAGATGAGTTCTCGGCGACGTTCCGGCGTGAGTTGCAAACGAGCGGCGACGCGCGAGCCGTTGATGGCGCCGGTCTCGGCGTGATTACGCGAGGCATTTGATTTTCCAGTGTCGTGCAAAAGCAGCGCTAGATAGAGGACAAACGGGTCTTCCAGTCTCTGGAAAAGCGCCTGGTAATCCTTGAACTTTTCTGCCTTCGTATCGATGAGTTCGTCGAGTTTTTCGATGCAGACCAGCGTGTGTTCGTCGGCCGTGTAACGATGAAAAAATTCGTGCTGCACCAGGCAATTGAGCAGTCCGAATTCCGGGATGTAGCGCCCGAGAAATTCGGTTTCGTGCATCATGCGGAGGATGCGTCCGACCTCGCCTTTGCGCGACAGGATGGCGATAAAAGTTTCCCGCGCCACTCGTGCGTATTGAAACGTCCGATCGATCAGTCGCACGCGACGTCGGATGAGCTGAGCCAGCTCGGCACTTAACGTGAGATTGCGTTGCTGCGCATAGTGAAATACACGAATGAGCCGGAAGATTTCCTGGGTAAAAATTTCCCGGCTCTCATGGCTGAGCTTGCCGTCTTTGATGAGAAAGCCATCGAGCTTTTCCAGCCGTGCGGGTTTGTTTCTCCGAAGCAGAGCGAGCAAGCCGCCGCGCGTCTTGGGCGCCTGTTCTTCGATGCCAACAAAGTGTTCGAGAACGAGCGCGGCGATGCGATGGATGGTGCGGGAGTGCTGGTAGTAATCCCGCATGAATGCTTCGCTGCGCGCGATGACGTTTTTCTGGGGATAGTTAAATTTATTCGCGACCTGGCCTTGCAAATAGATCGTCAGGGCATCGCTCGACCGCTGCGTGATGTAGTGCAATTCCGTTCTAACTCGAATCAAAAAATCGTAGGCTTTTTCGAGTTGGCGCCGGTCGGTTTCCGGAATGATTTTCTGCGCCACGAGTTCGGCGGGAGAGACGATTCCGGCTTTGAAATAACTCACCCACAAAAGATTCTGATAGTCGCGCAAACCTCCGCATCCGCTTTTGACGTTCGGCTCTTGAACGAACACGGTGCCGCCAAATTTCTCATGACGTTCGTGTTGATTTTCCACGCGCCATTTCAGGTAAACCTCGCGAAACGGCACGACGCATTTCGCGACAAATTCGACTTTGAATTTCTGATAAAGCGCCTCGTCGCCCGCGAGATAACGCGATTCCAGAAGAGCGGTTTTCGAGATCATATCGCCGTTGGCTTGCGCATAGGCTTCGGTCAACGTGCGGGTGGCGTGGCCCACTTTGAACCCGACATCCCAGAGGAGGTAGAGCACTTTTTCGATGATGTTAGTGACGTATTTTGGAGCAGCTCCCTTTGGGCGCAGGAACAAAATATCGATGTCACTATACGGATTTAACTCCCCTCTTCCGTAACCTCCAATCGCGACCACGGAGAGCGGTAAAAGTGCGACGCCCTCGGGTTTTTCCAGCTCCACCGCGTAAGTGACGAGATGCTGCAGAATGACGTCGATCAGGTTGACCCGCAGTCGCGCGATTTCGCGTCCACCGCCGCCGGCGTAGTGTTTTAAACGCAGCCGATGGTCCTCGATTTTCAGGAAGCGCTTGTAAAGCGCGAGCAGCTCGGTGTTGTTCGGAGATTTTTTGACGGAGAGTTTTTTCTCCGCGTGAGCCAACACTTTCTCCAGGTGGCTGATACGCTTGGGCGCGCTTCCGGCCAAAGTTGCGCGGACCTTGGGAGCTTCACTGGGAGCTGGCATGGTCTAAATCTCGGGCCGCTGCCAATTGGCGAGCGCTAGGCTAGCACAAAGGTATCGTCGGCTGCCGTTGCCCCGACCTGCTGGCGAATCGTGTCGCGATTTGACGCTAAATGAACCAGCGCGTGGTAGGTGCTTTCCGGGTCTGCTTCGAGGGTTGCAGCCAATTCCGCAGCGGTCTGTGCAATGCCCGGCTGCAAGGCTCCGATCACTTTTGATTCGAGTTCCAGCACTATCGTAGCCGCTTTTTTTCCAGCCTCGACGCCCGGCTGGTGATACGCGTTGACGTTGATCAGCGACGCGTAAAAACCCACGGCCCGCTCGTAAAGCGCGATCAAAGCTCCCACGGTAGACGGCGTCACTGCGGGAATGCTGATCGTGATCGACTGGCGATCGCTTTCGGTGAGTGCCGTGCGAGTCCCACGCAAAAATCCCTGGAGATAATCGCCGCTGAAAACTCCCGGTTCCACAGCTAGCGAGGTGCCTGTGCGATCACTGCGGACTTCGATGAAAGTCGCAAAGAAATTGTTCACCCCATCACGAAGTTGTTGCACGTAAGCGTGCTGGTCCGTCGAGCCTTTGTTGCCGTAAACCGCGATGCCTTGATGCACGATATTGCCAGCGAGATCCTTCTCTTTGCCGAGCGATTCCATGATCAATTGCTGGAGGTATTTTGAGAAAAGCATCAGCCGATCTTTGTAAGGCAGGACGACCATATCTTTCAGCCCGCGCCCTTCTCCGACGGCATACCACATCAACGCGAGTTGCATCGCGGCGTTAGCATTGACGTCGGCAACGCGCGTTTTGCGATCCATCGCAGCGGCTCCAGCGAGAAACGCGTCGATGTCGATCCCCTGCAGCGCCGCTGGGACAAGTCCGACCGCGCTCATCACCGACGTGCGACCGCCGATCCAATCGAACATCGGGAAACGTTTCAGCCAACCATTCTTCACCGCATATCGATCTAACTCGCTTCCGTTTCCCGTGACGGCGACGGCGTTCGGCGCAAACGGCACATCTTGTCGGGCGAAAAACGCCTCGGTTTCTAACATGCCGTTGCGCGTTTCCTTGGTGCCGCCAGATTTTGAAATCACCACGACGAGAGTGGAAGCTGCCTTCCCCGCAAGCTGGGCAAACACCCGGTCGAATCCATCGGGATCGGTGTTATCCAGAAAGAGGAGCCGCGTATGATCGGAGTTAGAACCTAATGCGTCAGCGACAAATTGCGGGCCGAGCGCGGAACCGCCAATTCCGACTATCAAAACATGAGTCATTTTACCAGCCGCATGAACTTCGGAGGCAAAAGCGCGGATGGATTTTAGCGTAGCCAGAATTTCCTGCTTCAGCGTGGCATCAGGGGCAATGTCGACGTCGCGCAGCCAGTAGTGTCCCACCATGCGGCCTTCATCGGGATTAGCGATTTCCCCTTTTTCCAGATGAGTCATTGCCGAGAATGCAGCGGCAATTTTTTCGCTCATCGAGGCAAAGAAACCGGCGTCAAACTTCATCCGACTAATGTCGAGCGAGAAACCGAGGTCGGGGTAACGGAGGAAATAACGATTAAAGCGGGTCCAGTTCATGGTAGTTAAAAAGTAAATCGGTTTGGGCAGATCGGCGCAAATGTAAAGTGAGACGGACCACTCCAAAACAAGCGAGCCTCCGATGGAAAATTCCAAGGGAGGCCCGCAGTTAGTTTGGATGAGCGATTTATTCAGCGGCCGGTTTTGATTCGACTTCCACTGCACTCTCAGCCTTGGCTTTTTTCGGAGCGCGCGCTTTTTTCGGCTTTTCTCCGACAACTACGGGAGCGACTTCCGCAACGACCGCGGAATCGACCCACTCGAGAAATGCGACGGGCGCAGAATCGCTCATGCGCTGGCCGAGCTTGATGATGCGGGTGTAGCCGCCGGCGCGAGTTGCAGCTCGAGGAGCGACTTCGTCGAACAATTTCTTCACCGCACCACTCTGGCGAAGGACCGCGAGGGCCGTGCGACGGGCATGCAGCGAGCCTTTCTTGCCGAGGGTGACCATTTTCTCAGCCAACGGGCGGACAGCCTTCGCTTTGGCGAGAGTGGTTTTGATGCGGCTATGCTCGATGAGGCTGCAAACCTGATTGGCTAGCAGCGCGTTGCGATGCTCGAACTTGCGTCCGAGTTTGATGGTTTTTACTTGATGGCGCATGGTAAGTGGATCCTAGATTAATCAACCGGCACTTCGGACGGCAAGTCCACGAGGCCAGCCTCGAACTTCACGCCCAAGCCGAGGCCGAGTTGCACGAGTTTGTCTTTGATTTCGTTGAGAGATTTTTTGCCGAAGTTGCGATACTTGAGCATTTCCGCCTCGGTCTTTTGGGCGAGTTGACCGACCGTGGTGATGTTGGCGTTGTTCAGGCAGTTCGCAGCACGAACGGAGAGTTCGATCTCGTTCACGCTCATATTAAGGAGCTTCTTCAGGCGGCTATTTTCCTGGCTGACAGCTTCTGGAGTCTCATCGAACTCGACTGCATCTTCATCGTAATTAACGAAAACATCGAGGTGTTTGCGGAGAATGGCTGAGGCTTGAAGCAACGCGTCGTCTGGCGTGATGCGGCCGTCGGTCCAGATTTCGAGAACCAGCTTGTCGTAATCGGTTCGCTGACCGACACGGGTCGCTTCGACGGAATATTTCACGCGTGTGACCGGAGAGAAGATCGAGTCGATCGCGATGACGCCGATCGCTTGATCAGCCGTCTTGTTTTCGTCGCCGGTGGCAAAACCGCGGCCAACTTTGACTTCGAGTTCCGCTTCAAATTTCTGCTTCTTATCGAGCGTGCAGATGATTTGGTCCGGGTTCAAAACTTCGCACTGGTTGGAGGATTGAATATCTTTTGCGGTGACAGCGCCTTCTTTGTTAACGGAAAGAGTGAGGTTGCGGACTTCGTGATCGTGCGCGGTGAATTTCACCTTTTTGAGGTTCAAAACGATGTCGGTGACATCTTCCACAACGCCAGGAAGCGTGCCGAATTCATGCAACGCACCATTGATTTTTACGGAGGTAATGGCAGCGCCTTCTAGGGAGGAAAGGAGAACGCGACGGAGCGAGTTTCCGACGGTATGACCATAACCGGCCTCGAATGGCTCGGCGGTAAACTTGGCAAATGTATCAGTGGAGATCGCCTCATCTTTGGTGAGGGACTTCGGCATTTCAAAACGACCTAAACGAACGGGCATGGGATGTATTTTCTAATTCACCGGGTTACCCCTGGCGCAAATGGCCGACGATCTAATGATCGAGGCCCAGGGACCAACGGTGCGATTTATTTTTCGCGCTGGGGTGTGGAAGAAAGACGCGAATGGCGCCTTTAGCAACCGGTTTTTTAAAGTTTTGAGTCGAGTTGCAGTCGATTCACCAGTTTTTGATCCACTTCGCAAGATCGTTAGCCGTTGAACCAGTTTTACCGCCGGTTGACCACAAGTCGAACGTCGGGTTGTAACCCTTGGCCGGCTCCGTTTGGTTGATAGTAGAATAACCGTAACTATTTCCCCACGGATCGGCGATTGCGGCGACGCTGCCAGTCCCACCACTTGGGCTCAACTGATTTGGCTTGAATTCAAAGTAGATTTTTGGCGCCGTGGGTGATGCAGGAGGAGGACTGATAGCTGTTCCATTGATATCTTTGGTTCCATCTGCAGTCGTCACTTGCCGATTTAGGTCAGTATCACCGGATAAAGCCCGGTAGAGGATGAGAGCCGATGTCGGATAGCCCGAGGGGTTTGCATTACTCGTGCTGGAGGCGTTCAAACTTGCCGCATCTGGATATGCACCGTTGTCTGCCTTGTAACTTTCCAGGGCGGCTTCCATCGCCTTGATCTCGGCCTCTGCCCGGCTGCGGGCGGCTTTTTCTTGAACGTATTTGAAGGTGCCTAGAACCAGCGATGCCAAAATGCCGATGATCGTCATAACGGTCAACAGCTCTACGAGCGTGAAGCCGCGCCGCTGTTTCCCAATTTTTGATTCGAGTTGCATCGGATTCTAGCCTGCTTGCATCGTGCTGATGATGGAAATCAGCGGTAAAAAGAGCGCAATAACGATCGTTCCAACGACGACAGCCAGGAATACAATCATGATCGGCTCCAGCAAAGAAGTGAGTCCACTGACAGCGTTATCCACTTCGTCATCGTAAACTTCCGCGATTTTTAGAAGCATCTCCGGCAATTGTCCCGTCTCTTCGCCGACGTCGATCATACTGATCACCATCGGCGGGAAAACACCACTGGCTTCCAGCGGATGCACGATGGATTCACCTTCTTTGACGGAGTCGTGCACCTTCGTAATAGCATCGGCGATGACCTGATTACCGGCGGTTTCCCGGGTGATGTTCAAGGCTTGCAGAATGGGAACACCGCTAGTCACCAACGTGCCCAGCGTACGCGTGAAGCGTGAGATCGCCGTCTTGCGAATCAGATCGCCGAAAAGTGGCATCTTTAGTTTGATTCGGTCGAGAATGACCTTGCCCGCAGGAGTCGCGGCAAAGAAATTGTAGCCAATCACCAGCGCTACGACACACGGGACAATGATCAAGATGTGATCTTTCAACGCGTTACTGATCGTGATGACGAAGACGGTCAGGCCGGGTAGCGGTTTGCCGTTGAGCATGTCTTTGAAGATCTGCTCGAACTTCGGAACGATAAAAACGAGCAGGAAGCCCATGATCGCCACCGCAATGAAAAGCACGATGACCGGGTAAAACATGGCCGCGACGACCTTGTTTTTGATCTTCTGCGCTTTTTCCTGAAACTCAGCGAGACGGATCAAAACCAATTCGAGCACACCGCCTAGTTCGCCGGCTTTGACCATGTTTACGTAGAGCTTGTTGAAGATTTTCGGATGGCCGGCCAGACTCTCAGAAAAAGTGCTTCCACCTTGAACGGTATCAGCAAGCTGGGTGATCGTGGATTTGAGAACAGGGTCGCGTTCCTGTTTAGCGAGAACGGTTAAACCACGGAGCAAAGGCAAACCCGCGTCAATTAGCGTTGCCAACTGCCGGGTGAAAATCATCAGCACTTTGGGCTTGATCGTGCTTTTCTTAAACAGCGGCTTGCTGGTTTTCCCATCGGCTGTGGTCTTAGCCACTTTGGCCGCCGTTTTCTTGACGGCTTTGACGGAACTTCCCGCGGCACCTTCCGCCAGAACGCTTGTTGGGAAATATCCCGATTGCCGTAGTTGCGCTACCGCGTCGTTGGAATCTGCGGCATCGATGACACCGGTATTTTCCTGGCCTCGGGCGTCCAAGGCTACGTAATTGAATCTTGCCATATCTGGGGTTGTTTGAACGGTTTGTGGAATGTAGTTTTCTTTTTGCGAGATGTCGACGGTGAAAACGTGCGGTTGGTCAGGTGTATTTCACCACTTCCTCGATGGTGGTTTCCCCATCGAAAATACTCCGCAAACCATCCTCGCGTAGCGTGACCATGCCGAGTTCGATCGCTTTCTGGCGAAGCACCAGCGATGGCGCACGTTGATTGATCATCTCGCGAATTGGGTCCGTTACATCGAGCAATTCGTAGATGCCTTTGCGACCTTTGTAGCCGGTATGGTTACAAAAATCGCAGCCTTTGCCGTAGAAGAAATTTTTATCGCCGATGTCGTGCGGCGAAAGTCCGAGTTGCGCGAGCAAAGCCTCACTGGGCTCATACGGCGTGCGACATTGCGGACAAATTTTCCGGATGAGACGCTGGGCGAGCACCCCTTCGAGAGCCGCAGAAATTAAAAATGGTTCGACTCCCATATCAATCAGACGCGCTACAGCACCGGGAGCGTCGTTGGTGTGCAAAGTCGTTAGCACCAAGTGACCAGTGAGCGACGCCTGGATGGAAATCTGAGCCGTCTCCAAGTCGCGTGTTTCCCCGACCATGATGCGGTCCGGGTCCTGACGCAAAAACGCCCGCAAAACCCGCGCGAAATTCAGCCCGATCCCTTCGTTCACAGGCACCTGCATGATGCCCTCCATGTCGTATTCGACCGGGTCTTCCGCCGTGAGCAACTTCGAGTCGATCGTATTGATCTTGCGCAGACACGAATAAAGCGTCGTCGTTTTTCCCGATCCGGTCGGACCCGTGACAATGAAAATCCCGTTCGGTTTTTCAATCGTCTTCAAGATGTATTGGTAGATCGCCTCGGGCATGCCGAGCGTTTCGAGATCGAGATTCACCGACGATCGATCGAGCACGCGCAACACCACGCTTTCGCCAAATTGCGTCGGCAAAGTCGAGACACGCATGTCCACCGGGCGGCCGGCGATCGTCTTTTGGATACGGCCATCCTGCGGCAAACGACGCTCGGCAATGTTTAAGTTCGCCAGCACCTTGATGCGGGAAATAACGGGCAACGCGAGATGCCGCGGCGGCGGAGCCATTTCGTAAAGAGCACCATCGACCCGATAGCGAATCTTAAATTCGTACTCAAACGGCTCGAAATGAATGTCGCTCGCCCGATCCTGGATCGCTTGATACAGGATCAAGTCCACAAATTTTATGATCGGAGTTGCATTCGCCTCAGCCTCGCCGCCATTCGCACCGATGTTGTCGAGCAGTTCGAGTTCATCGCCGCCGAACGCCGCCATGATGTCGTTCATCGACGCCGAATCGGCGCCATAGCTCGAGAGCAACATCTCGTCGATTTTCTCCGGCTCCGCCACAATTTGCCGAATGTCGCGGCTCGTGGCGAAACGCAATTCCTCGATCGTCTCGCCATTCAGCGGATCGGATAGCGCAATAAGAATCGCTCCATCCTGCTCGCCGAGCGGCAACGCCCCGTGCAATCGAGCCAGACCCGCCGGAATCAATCGTAACGTTTCCGGCGGAATAGTGACTTCAGTGAGATCGTAATACTCCGTCCCGAGCGACTCCGCGATGCGATTGAGCAACTGCGTGATGCTCTCAAAATAACCGAAGTCCACCACCAGTTGCTCCACCGGTTTTCCACTGTTCGCCACCTCTTGCAGAATGTCGTCCGCCTGAGTGGAAGTCATCACGCCGGTCTCGACGAGCATGTCGGTGACAGTTTTAGCAATCATATGGAACTCAAATCAAAAAGGGGTGGAACTAACATCTCGCGAAACCGTTTTTTTACCAGTGGGGAAAAGCATTGGGGAGATAAATCTTAGACTTTCCTAGCGTTGCGGAACGCGATTTTGCAGGAGCTGTTTCAGCCCGGCGGCGTCCTGCGCTTTGCCCGTCATTTCCTTCTCGCTGATCACGCCATCGAGGTAAAGTTGAACCAAGTGCGAGTCGAGTGTGTTCATCCCGAGCTTCGCGCCGGTCTGAATGTCGTTCGTGATGCGGAACGTTTTTCCCTCGCGAATGAAGGCACCGATCGATGGCGTATTGATCATCACTTCAAAGGCCGCCACGCGTCCGTTGCCGTCTTTCGTGGGCAGCAATAACTGGGAAATCACGGCGCGTAAATTTGAGCTGAGTTGCACTCGTATCTGCTCCTGCTGCTCCGGCGGAAACGCGTCGATGAGTCGATCCACCGTCCGCGCCGAGCCGGTCGTATGAACCGTCGAAAAAACCAAATGCCCGGTTTCTGCCGCCGTGATCGCAGCTTCAATTGTTTCCAGATCGCGCATTTCACCGACGAGAATTACATCGGGATCCTGCCGCAAAGCCCGACGCAGCGCCTCGGCAAAATTCGGAACGTCCACGCCGATCTCGCGTTGATTCACAATCGCGCGCTGATGCGAATGATAGTACTCGATCGGATCTTCCACAGTGACGATGTGACACGCCTTCGTGCGATTGATCACATCTAACATCGACGCCAGCGTGGTCGTTTTTCCCGATCCCGTTGGACCCGCGACTAACACCAATCCGCGTGGCAGATCTAACAAACTCCTAACACTCGCCGGCAACCCAATTTCATCCAATGTTAGGATCGCACTTGGAATAAGACGCGCGACCAGGCCGATGACGCCTTTTTGCCGAAAGACGCTGCAGCGAAAACGCGCGCCGCCATCCAACGCATAAGCAAAATCCACAGTTGAGTTAGAATTCAATTGCGCGATTTGATCGCCATTCGCCAGGTCAGTTGCAAACCGACTCGCATCCTCCGGATTTACAAACGGCAGATCGAGTCGCACCATTTCGCCATGGATGCGCATCACTGGCGGAGCACCGACGGAGATATGCAGATCCGACGCACCGCGTTCGCAAACCGCTCGAAGGAGTTCTTCGATGCCGAGGGGAAACATGAGCGGAGTTAGAACGAACTCTAGTTAGTCCGCGTCGGACATCGTCGTGGTGACGACTTCATCGACCGACGTGAGACCTGCCAGCACTTTCCGCACGCCGTCTTCGCGCAACGTCCGCATCCCAAGTTCGCGGGCACGTTTGCGAAGCTGAATCGTGGAACTGCGGTCGTTCACCATGCGGCGCACTTCGTCGTCGATTTTGAAAATCTCGAAAATGCCCATCCGTCCGCGATAACCGCGACGACGGCATTCCCCACAACCAACAGGCGCCATCACAGTGGCCTCGGACACCTGCCGCGGATCGAGGCGCAGCGCCCGATAATCCACGTCCGTCAGCGTGTGATAGGTCTTGCAGGCCGGGCAAAGTTTACGCACCAAACGCTGTGCTAGTACGGCGCGAATCGAGCTGGCCACGAGAAACGGTTTCACTCCAATATCGACCAGACGCGCGACAGCACTTGGCGCGTCGTTTGTGTGCAACGTGCTGAAAACCAAGTGACCCGTGAGCGAGGCGTTGATCGCGATGCTAGCCGTTTCCAAATCGCGAATCTCACCGATCATGATGATGTTAGGAGCCTGGCGCAACATGGAGCGCAACGCTGCCGGGAACGTCATCCCGATGTCGGCGTTGACCTGCACCTGATTGATGCCATTGAGCTGGTACTCGACTGGATCTTCGACCGTGATGATTTTACGATCGGGCCGATTGATATAATTTAAGCAGCCGTAAAGCGTCGTCGTTTTTCCCGAACCGGTCGGGCCGGTGACTAACACAATGCCGTCGGGCAACGCGATGAGTTGCTCCATCGTTTCCTGGTCGTCCGTGAGGAATCCTAGCTCCGGCAACCCGAGCGTCAGGCTCGATTTGTCCAGAATACGCATGACGATACTTTCGCCGTGGTTCGTCGGAACGGTGGAAACTCGCAAGTCGATCTGGTTCTTGCCCACCTTCACCTGGATGCGGCCGTCCTGCGGCAAACGCTTCTCCGCGATGCTCATTGAGCCGGTCATAATTTTCAGGCGGCTGATAATAGCCGACTGCAATTTCTTCGGCGGGCTCTGCATTTCGATCAACTGCCCGTCCACTCGGAAACGCACCCGGAAACTGCGCTCCATCGGCTCCAGATGAATGTCACTCGCCCGGTTTTTGTAAGCCTCGACGATGAGCATCGTCACCATCTTGATGATCGGCGCGTCGTTACCATCGCCCTCGACCCCCTCACCCACGGCAGTCATGTCATCGGAGCCATCGAGTCTCACCCCGAGTTTATCCTCAATACTCGCGGAAGCGTCGTCGGCCGAGCCGTAATATTGGATCAGCGCATTCTTGATCTGCCCTTCCGTGGCGCAGACAAATTCGATCTCGCGATGGAGCAAATGCAGCAGGCTGTCAAACGTCTCGAAGTCCAATGGATTACTCGTCGCGATGACCAGCATCTGGTCGTTCTTCGCCACCGGAATCACCCGATACCGCCTCGCAATCGCCGCCGGCAATTCCTGAATTACCTCGGGCTGGATTGGCTTCTGACTCAGGTCGTAAAACTCCATGCTCGACTGCGCTGCGAGCGTGCGGGTGATGTCTTCCTCGGAGACAATTTGTTGATCGACGAGATACTCGATCATGCTCCCGCCATTTTCGACAGCGCCACGCGCGGCCTCAAGTTGATTGCGTGTGACCAGACCTACGTCCTGGAGGATTTGAACTACGTAATCGTCGTCTTGAAGCACAGGGGGAAAGTTTGGTTGGCCAAACTACGGAACCGCCTCTGCCATGTCAACGCAAGTGCAGAATGAAATGCAACTCCGCTGAAAATTTCCGCAATGGCTAATTCTTCAGTGTTAGTCGCGGAAGTTTTTGAACGCCAGCGCCACCTCGAAATCCTGACTCCGGAGAAACGCGATCACGCCTTGCAGATCGTCCCGGTTTTTCCCCGTCACGCGGACCTGCCGGTCTTGCAACGTGCTCTGCACTTTCGGCTGGTGCGTCTTGATCGCCTTGGAAATTTCCTTCGCTTTCTCGCCGTCGAGCCCGTGTTTGACGACGAACTCCTGCTTTGCATGGCCGAGCGGAGAAATGACTGCGTCCTTCCGATCGATGTTTCGCAGATCGACGTTTCGTTTCGCGAGTTTGCCGATGACGATGTCGTGCAAACCCTTCAGCCGTGAACCGTCCTCCGCTGAGAGCTCGATCACGTTTTCCTTCGTGTAATCGATCTTCGCGTCACTCCCCTTGAAGTCGAATCGCGTCGCCAGTTCCTTCCGCGCCTGATCGAGCGCGTTGAGGATTTCTTGTTTATCGACTTCGGAGACAACATCAAAGCTAGGCATCACTCATCCTGCACTGGCCGCAGAGTTCACTGCAAGTCGGATGAAAAAATTACCGCGCCATGGCAGGCGTCATTTCCAGGCTCGCCGGAACGCCGTTTCCAGCACGAGACGAGCTGCCATCGGACGGCACTGCTGGCCGCCCACCCGTCGTATCGGTGCCGAGTGGTTTAAACCGGTCATTAGGAACGGCCTGGCTATTCGCGTCAGACATTTCCGCGTTGGCCTGGGCCGCACCCGCACCCGTTGCCGTCGTCGCGCGTCCATCCACCGTGGGAATGAGCGGAGTTCCAGTCCTATTGGGGAGCGCAGTCAATCGACCATCCATCGTCAGCATCTGGCCCTCGGGCAGGCTGACCGTTTGGCCATCGAACCCCGTAATCGCGCCGTTCGGCGAAACCGTCAGCGACATTGGCTGGGTAACGGGTTCCATCCGTCCGCCGCGTAGAATAAAAGCCTTTCCACCTTGGACTAAAATCCCCACGGCGCTGCTGGTGCCCATGGCCGTCGTAGTGACGGCTGACGAACTTCGGGTGCGATCCGTCACCACGCCCACCCCCGTTTCACTCCCGCTCGATGGGACAATGACCGTTGTGTCGCGTGCGCCGAGGCTGCTGCCATTGAGAGTTCCCGCCGCACTGCCCGTGGACTCGTCCGTGGTTCCGCCCATGCCCGAGGTCGAGCCTGCGGCAGAACCGGTCGATGCAGCGGTGGTTCCGATCGGAACGCTCGACACCGGGGCAGCCCTTTCAGTGGTAACGATCGTAGTCGTCGTGCCAGTCTGAGCGTGGGCGAAAGAGCCGAGCCCAGCGAGACTGGCGGCGAAAAGTGAGCGGAGTTGCAGTGAAGTCTTCATCATAGAGAAATCGCCCCTGTCCCAACATTGGGCTCTAAAAATCTCCCGTCGCGTCGGCGGTCCGTCAGAAAAAGGCTCCCGTGTTTGTGCCGTTAGAAATCGCTTGCTGTTCCTGCGCGTATTCTTTTAGAAACGACGCATGAGCTTGCGCGCCTCCCATCGTTGCGGAAACACGCTGCGTCGTTACGTCATCGCGAGCCGCCGTTACGTCGCCATCGCGCTCTTCGACGGATTGAAAAACCAGCCGCGCGGCAACATCGTCAACCGCTCCACCATCCTGCGCGAAGTGGAAACCCGCGTCGCCGCCCTCACGGAAACCAACGCCGACTTCGACGACCTCGCCCTGCAATTTGACGAAACCGAAGCCGGAAAACAATTCATCGCCGCCTGGAAACAAGCCGGAACCATAGTAGACGCCGGCCACGGCCACGGAGATACGCCTGCAACTCCGGTCACACCGACTCCATGAGCAGGTTCGTTATCACACAGTTCGTTGTAGTCACGGCCGCATTGTCGGCAATAGCTTTCGGCCAAAGCCGATCCAATAAAGAAGTGCCGAATTTGGTTGGCTCCTCTTTGATTCGATCGTCCCTCAGCCTCGACGCCCGTAACCTTTCAACAGGCTGGACAGAAGGTGAATCTTCTCGCGGTAAAGGCGTCACGCGCACGACTACGGCTCATACCGAGACAGTGGAAATCACCGTTCGGAACCTGGGAGTAATTTCGGTGACGGCGACGATACATTGGTTCTGGGTGGGGCGTTACACGACGAGTAAAAATTGGTTTCGCGCGGGTGACGCTGAAAAGCTGATCACTTTGGAGCCGAACAAGACTCAAACTATTCTCGCCGAGAACGAAGGCATTGAGGCGTTCGACACAAGGAAAAAGAGCAAAAAGAGGCCGGAGCACTATCAAAGCGGAGGAAATCTACAGGGTTGGGTCGTCGTAGCCTATGACGGCAAGCACGAGATTCTCGCTACAAAAACTAGCGACCCTTTGCTAGCGGGTTTCGTTGTTAGTCCGCCTCCCAAAAAGCGTGAGTGATCAAAACTAAACGACGGATAAGGTCGAGCAGCCGGGTTCTTGACTCTCCCAATTCTCATCGTTAGCTTTCATCCATGGATTACCGGGAACGCATAACCATCGATCCGGCTGTGCGCAGCGGGAAACCTTGCATCCGGGGGACGCGCATTACGGTGTCGGATGTGTTCGATTATCTCGGCGGCGGCATGACGATCCCGGAAGTCCTAGAGGATTTTCCTGATCTCGCGTCTGAGGATATCCAGGCCTGTTTCGCTTTCGCGGGAGATCGCGATCGGCGCTTGCATGTGCTCCCGCATGAAGCTGCTCTTTGACGAGAATCTCTCGCCGAAGTTGCCTCGGTTGCTGGCCGATTACTTCCCAGGTTCGTTGCATGTGCGCGATTGCGGGCTGCGCGGTTTTCCCGATTCTGAGGTCTGGGAATATGCGAGAATAAGTGGGTTCTCGATCATCTCGAAGGATTCCGATTTCCAGCAGCGCAGCGTGCTTTATGGCCATCCGCCAAAAGTAGTATGGGCGCTTGGGAAATTGCACGCGCGAGCAACTCGTCCAACTCATTACGACGCATCTATATGAGATCGTCTCCTTCGGTGCAGAGCCGGATGAATCGATCCTTCTGCTTTAATATTTAAAACCGAGCGGAGTTGCAATAGACGCAACGTCTAGCGATTACGAAACACGGCGCGTCCTTTGCAGGGCGCGCCGTTTTTTTGATTCGAGTTAGAGCGGACTCTGACCCTCAGACGTGAGCTTAGACTCCGGCAGTTTCTTGAACAACCGCTCCGGCGGCTTCGTTGCGGTCTTTCATTGTGGCTTCCCGGCTTTGACTAATCAAAGAAACGGATTGGTGGCTCGCACCGTGTCGTAGTTTTGATGGAGGCTGAAATCTTCACTGATGAGCTCGGTGGCACCGGATTGCAGGGCGGCGGCGAGGATCATGGCGTCCCAGAGCGAGAGTTGCCAGCGGGTTTGCAGTTCCAGACCTCGCTTGAAAAGAGGCAGGGTGTTGTCCACGATTTGCCATTGGGAGAAATCGTTGAGAACGAGCGCAGCTTCGGCTTGGGAATGGCCCGCTCGGACGAAGTTCACCTGGAATTCCTGCAGAACCTGCACGCTGATGGCGGTATTTTGTGGTTGGCTGAAGGCTTCTTCCACCTGGCGCAAGGCAATATCCCGCTTCGTTCCGGCATCCAAATCGTAAGCGTAGAGCAGGATGTTGGTATCGAAGAAGCGCTTAACGGCCATGAGCGTCCTCTCGCGAAAGAGGTTGTCCACCCAATCGATAGCCATTTTTCAAGCGGGCAAGTCTATCGGATGTCTGGGTTGTCGCAGGAGGGTCTTGGAGAATGATGCGCAGACCTTCAACGACTAGATTTTTGATCGAGGTGCGGCGTTTAACGGCCGCTATTTTGGTCAGATCAAACAAATCGTCGGGCAAATCAATTGTGGTTCTCATAAATGCATAGAAGCATATTTCTGGATTATTGAATGTCTAGTTCAAAATTTGACCGCTTTTTTGATTCGAGTTAGACCGGACTCTGCTCGCAGACTTTGAGTGAAACTCCGGCAGTTTCTTGGACGACCGCTCCGGCGGCTGCGATGCACTGCAACCCGGATGGAAAATGGGGATCAATCGTGGCAGGTTGCCCCTTGATGAGCACCTTTCTACTGATCCTTGGGCTTCTCTTGTTTCTCGACATCGTCTGGTGGCGGCTTGCCCATCGCTGGTCTCGCGGAAAAGCTCATTGGCGGCTCTTCAATTTTTTCTTTCTTCTCGCGCAGATTCTCGGCTTCGCATTCCTCATTGGCGGACGCATTGCGGGCATTTTTTGGAATCTCCCAACGCCCATTCTGTCGTCAATTTACCTCTGGCATCTGCTTTTTTTGCCCGTGCTCCTCGCCACAGGTATTTTCGGGATCCCGTTTCTGCTTTTTTGCTTTCTCCGTAGGCGTTCACAAAAAACTGAGTCGAGTTCCAGTGATATCAGCGAGAGCGGCACCCAAACGCGCCGCCAGTTTCTCGCCACTGCCGCCGTCGTCGCGCCGCCGCTTTTTAACATCGCGCTGACCGGTTTTTCTCAAGGCCAGCTCGAACAATTCCGCGTCCGCGAAATGGAACTTGTCATCCCGACCTTGCCACCAGCGCTCGACGGCATCACGATTTGCCACGTCTCCGATTTGCATGTCGGTCCGTTCACTTCCGAACGCGTCATCCGGCGTGTTGCGGAAAAGATCAACCGGCTGCGAGCCGACCTCGTCCTTTTCACCGGCGACCTGATTAATTCCAAACTGAGCGAACTCCCCACCGGCATCGACTTTATCCGCTCGCTCGGAGCGCGGTTCGGCGTCGCCACCATCGAGGGAAATCACGACCTTTTCGAGGGACGTGCCGCCTTTGAAAACGCCTTTCGCGCCGCGGGATTGCGCCTTCTCGTTAACGACCGCGAGATCATTTCCGTGCGCGAATTTCCGGTGCAAATTCTCGGCCTGCGCTGGAGCGGACCTGGCGAAACCGCCCGCGCTTCCGGTGACGATCTCATTGCCGACTCGATGCGTGATCTGCTCGTTCAGCGCAACGCAGACGCCTTCCCCATTCTCCTCGCGCACCATCCGCACGCCTTCGACGAAGCGGTCCGCGCCCGGCTTCCCCTCACGTTGGCGGGCCACACCCACGGCGGCCAGCTCATGCTCAGCCCCCATGTCGGCGCCGGCCCCATGATGTTCCGTTATTGGTCAGGAAAATATGAGCGGAGTCAGAGTCAACTCATCGTCAACAACGGCGTCGGCAACTGGTTCCCCCTGCGCACCGCCTCCCCCGCCGAAATCATCCACCTGCGCCTCCACCGCTCGGCATGATGCCAAAATTGGTAAATCCTTGAACACGCTCTCGCACCTCCGATGCCGGTTCCGGTCGGCTTTCGCAAACCAACGGTCACTGTCTGAGACAAATGAGTCAGGCTTTGCAACAGGCTGGTCGGACTTCGCAACAGGCTGGTCGGGCTTCGCACCAGGTCGGTCGGGCTTCGTAACAGGCCGGTCGGACTTCGCAACCGCCGATTTTACTTTGTGCGATTGGCTTCGTAGACCTTGATCGCGTCGGGAAGGAGACGCTCCAAGTTCGCGATGCGGGTCGCGTCGGCGGGGTGAGTCGATGCGAACTCCGGTGGTTTTTGGCCGCCTGTTTTGGTCATGCGCTTCCAGAATTCGATGGCTTCCCGCGGGTCGTAGCCAGCGCGCGCCATGTAGGTGAGGCCAACGCGGTCTGCCTCCGTCTCGTGCCCGCGCGAAAATGGCAGAACCGCTCCGTATTGCGCCGCGCCGCCAAGCAGGCCGATGACGGTCCGCTGCTGGTTGTAGTCGAGGTCGGAGATGGAAAATTGCGCACCGGTCATGGCGGCTTGCATGATCTGCGATTGCAACATCCGCTGCGATCCGTGGCGGCAGGTAGCGTGGGCCATTTCGTGCCCCATCACGGTGGCGAGCCCGGCTTCTCCGCCTGTGACGGGCAAAATCCCGGTGTAAACGACGATTTTTCCGCCGGGCAAACAGAAGGCGTTGACCTGGCTGCTTTTGACGACGCTGACGGCCCATTCGAAGTTTTTCGAAGCGTCGCCGGTGGCGGCGGCGAGTCGGCTGGCGACGCGTTTGACGAGGTCAACTTCCGGTCCGCTGTTCACGACATGTTCCTCGGAAAGGACTTGCTGATACGACTGCAACCCAAGTCTGTTTTCCTGGTTTTCCGAGAGGCCAACGCGGTGGGCTTCGCCGGTTTCGGGGTTTACAAATTTCTCCGCGCCGAAATATTTCCAGGCCATGAAGGCGAGGGCGATGGCGATGGGCAAATAATGAAAGCGGCGTTGCATAGGTCTTTAATTCATTAAATCGCGAATCTCGTCGAGGCTGAGTGCACTGAAAGTCGGCTCTTCGCTTTCGACGGTGGCGTCGATGATGTCGCGTTTGCGCTGTTGCAGCGAAAGGATTTTTTCTTCGACGGTGCCCCGGGCGATGAGTTTGTAGGAGGTAACGACGCGAGTCTGGCCGATGCGATGCGCGCGGTCGGTCGCCTGTGCCTCGACGGCCGGATTCCACCACGGGTCGAAATGAATGACGGTGTCGGCTGCGGAAAGATTCAGGCCGACGCCGCCGGCTTTCAAGCTGATGAGAAAAACGGGGAGCGCGTCGCTGTTTTGGAAACGATCCACCTCGGCGGCGCGATCCTTCGTCGAGCCATCGAGGTAGGCGTAGGGAATCTCCGCTGAATCCAATCGCACTCGGATCAGTTTTAGCATTGTCACGAATTGGGAGAAAACGAGGACGCGATGACCGCCGTCGATGGCTTCCTGGATCAGCTCGTCGAGCATTTCAAGTTTCGACGAATCGTCATCGGTTTTTTCGAGGCCAAGCAGACGCAAATCGCAACACGCCTGGCGCAGCCGCAGCAAGGCGGTGAGCGCGGCCATGCGGCTTTTCCCGGTGTTTTTTTCGTTGCTCGCTTCCTCGATTTTCCGGCGGCCCTGCTCCAGTAACTCACGGTAAATTCCCATTTGAGTTGCAGTCAAATCGACCCACGCGACCTGCTCCAAGCGCTCGGGCAAATCCTTGGCGATGTCCCGTTTCAACCGGCGCAAAAGGATCGGGCGCAGTCGGTTTGCCAAGCGTCGCTGCACTTCTGGCGCACCGCCGCGCATAATTGGCGTCTCGTAGCGGTCCTTAAAATCGTCACGTTTTCCGAGGTAGCCTGGCAGAACGAAATTCGCGAGCGACCAGATATCGCGCACGGAATTTTCCACGGGAGTTCCAGTCAAAGCGAAGCGATATTGGGCGCGGATTTTCTGAGCCGCGAGAGCATTCTGGGTATCGGGATTCTTGATGTGATTCGCCTCGTCGAGAATTACGGATTCGAATGCAAGTCCCTCGTAACGAGCAATATCCCGCCGGAGCAGCGCATAACTGGTAATCACGAGATCGACTTCAGGAATCCTGGAGAAAAGAGGTTCGCGCTGAGTGCCTTCGATAACCAGTGTGCGGAGTTTGGGCGTCCATTTTTTCGCTTCCCGCTCCCAGTTGAAGACGAGCGATGATGGGCAGACGACCAGCGCGAGACCACCGGAGGATTCGAGAAAGGCGAGCGTTTGGAGGGTTTTCCCGAGGCCCATTTCATCGGCCAGAATGCCGCCGAGGTGATTTCCAGCGATGAAGTGCATCCAGGAAATGCCCTCAGCTTGGTAGGGGCGCAGGATACTGGTGAGTTGGGGCGGAATGGGCGCGTCGATCTTCCTGAGTGGGATGGAACTCCCATGAAGATTTTCGCCAAGGGTCGATTGCAGAAACCCGGCGTGCATTTTTCCGATGCGATACGAACCGGGCTGACGTTGCTGCGGATCGCAGTCGCGCAGAACTTCCTGGAGCTCGCTGAGGGCGCCCGTGTCGAACAAAACGACGGAGCCATTGGGTCGTTTTTCGTAGGTTTTGCCGGAGCTGAGAAGTCGCTGAATGTCGGCGGCAGAGAACTTGCCGCCTGTTTGACTCGTCATCGCAACGGAAAGATCGAACCAATTCTCGCCGCTGCTTTGAATTTCCATCCTTGGGCGCACCGTTTCGGCGCGGCCGAGAAGAGTTTTCAGGCGTGAACCGAGTTCGATCGATATCTTCTTTTGCAATGCAGAAAGCTCGGAGGAAAGAAACTGCAAGACGGCGTGTTCGCCGCGAAGAGTCATGGTTGAATTTCCGTCCGGAGGAAGGAACCCGGCAGTTTTCAGTCGAGTTCCAATCGATTGTTCGAGCGGCTGATTGCGTGTCAGCTTTTTTCCGTCAATGTCCACGTGAGTGATGCTCGAAGATGAGCTACTTCCATAAGTAATCACCTGCTTTCCGTAGATGAATTTCAGGATTGCTTGAAGCTGATTAAAGCTGCCTTCGAGGGTCAATTCGACCTTCGGCTCGGCCATTTTCGCGATCATCTCAATAGATGACGCTTCAACGGGATTGAAGAGGGCTTTCAGTGTCGGTAATTCGCGCGTGCGGAAGTTTTCCACCGCAGTTGCAGGGATCTCCACTGGTTGCCGGAAAAGGATTTGATAAGCGGGCGGCAAGATGGGCTCAAGCAAATGCCATGTCATCGCATTTAGCATCCATTGGACGCCTTCATCGAGGAGTAAAAAGTGATCCGAGTTAGAATCGATTCTGAGCCGCAATCCGCCGTCTGGCGTTTCTTCCACGATGAGTTCCGTGCGAATGGATCCAGCATCGACGGACATCGTTTCTTTTCTCGCGACGGTGAGCCGGTCGAACCCTTTGGCGGCGTTGAGAATGGCTCCGAATTGACGGCGATTGCAGAGCAGCATGCCTGGGGGTTCGCCGCCGGTGATACGGTAAATTTCGGTGAGAATGGCGAAGTCGCGCGTGGAGCAGGTCCATGGTTCGGAAAAATTGAGGGCGCGGACGAGGGTGCGTTGGGAACCGCGAGCGGCTTCGACTCCGAGTGTGATCTCGTTTTTCTCCAGTCCAGCGAGGTAGTTTGGGCCGAGGACGAGATGGAGTTCGATCCATCGTGGATCGGTGAAGTGGCCTTCGACGAATGGGAACGGCGGTTTTTCCAACGGAGTTGCAGTCGATTCTGCGATGACTGGTTTGGCTGCTGGGCGGATCGAGACGAGGCCGACCGCGATCGAGTGCGCGCAGATTTGGCCGAAATCCCGCGATGGTCGGCAGGTGCAGAGATTTTCGATGTTGGTCGCAGTGATGACTTTCAGCCCGGAGCGGTATTCGGTGTTTCCCTCGCGGACGAGCCCGCGCAAAATGGGTGGCGTGTAGTTGGCACTGACGACGCGCTGCGTTTCGACGAGCGCTTTGGCCATTTTCATGACCTGCCAGCCAGCGGCGTCGTTGAGAATTCTCTCGGTCAAAGTGATCGCTGGCATCGGGCCGGAAACTGTAAGTCGGCGTGAAAGAAATGGAAGTCCGCTCACATTTTCTCTTCAATTTGAACTCTCGGCGGTTACAGTCATTTCGCTTGTGAATACTCTCCCCACCGAAAGCCAGGAAACCAATCTCGCCCACGTCGATCAATATCTGATGATCGGCATCGATTCAGGAGCGTCCGACATTCATTTGGGGGTGAATAGTCAGCCGACTTGGAGGCGATTCGGAAACCTGGAACCGATCTGGTTGCAAGGGCCGCGCCTGACTGCCGCTGACACGGAACGCCTCGCGATGGGCTTCCTGACCCAGGAGCAAAAAGTGCAGCTCGCCGAGCGTGGCGACGTGGATTTTGCCTATAAGAATGAGCATGGGCGTTTTCGGACGAGCGTGGTGCGCCATCGCATCGGGATCGATCTGGTGTTCCGAATTATTTATTCGCGCGTCCGTTCGATGGACGAAATTGGGCTGCCGGAAAACCTGAAATTACTCACGCAGTATCATAATGGCTTGGTGTTGGTGACGGGCTCCGTCGGCTCGGGAAAATCGACGACACTGGCGGCGCTGGTGGATGAAATTAATGCGGCGCGACACGATCACATTATCACGCTGGAAGACCCGATCGAATACGTTTTTCAATCCAAAGGCTGCCATGTGACTCAGCGCGAAGTGCACACGCATACGAAGTCGTTTGCGGCGGCATTGCGCGGGGCTTTGCGTGAAGATCCGGACGTCATCATGGTCGGCGAAATGCGAGATTTGGAGACGATTTCACTGGCGATCACCGCGTCGGAAACGGGGCATTTGGTTCTCGGGACGTTGCACACGGCGAACGCGGCGCGGACGCTGGATCGTCTGCTCGATGTATTCCCAAACGATCAGCGCGACCAGATTCGCACGATGGTCAGCGAGTCTTTGCGCGGGATTATTTCGCAGCAACTCGTCCCACGTGCCGATGGTGCCGGGCGGGCGTTGGCGCTGGAAATTTTGGTGAACACACCGGCGGTTGGGAACGTCATCCGCGAGGCGAAAACGTTTATGCTGCCGGGCATTATTCAGACCGGCCGCAAGCTTGGTATGAAGCTGATGGACGATTCGCTGATCGAGCTCTGGGAGGCGGGCACGATTACGGGCGAGGAGTTGATTGCCCGGGCCGAGGACAAGCAAAACGTCCGACTGCACATGTCGCGTTTCACGAAATAATCCCCATGGCTTACATCGACCAATTTTTTCAGTATCTCATTCAGGCGGGCGCATCCGACTTGCACTTGGGTGAAGGTCAACCCCCGAAGATTCGGCGTCATGGCGACGTCATGGCGATCCGCGAGGAAATCCTCACTCACGAGGAAATCGAGTTCATGCTCAAAGAAATTTGCGGCGAAAAAAGCTGGCCGATTTTCTTGGAACGAGGTGATTTCGATTTTGCATACGAGATGGATGAGGACTCTCGATTTCGTTGCAACTATCTTAAGCAGACGCACGGCTACGGAGCGGTTTTCCGTTTGATTCCGACAAAAATCGCTACGCTGGAACAACTCGGAATCCCGGCTGTGGTGAAGGATTTCGGCAACATCCGCGGCGGCATCGTCCTAGTGACTGGCCCGACGGGTTCGGGGAAGTCGACGACTCTTGCGGCGCTGATCGATTACATCAATACGAACTTCAACCGGCACATCATCACGATTGAGGAACCTATTGAATTCGTTCATGTCAACAAGCGGAGCATCATCACGCAGCGTGAAGTGCCCGAACATGCGGCCACTTTTCCAGTCGGGTTAAAGGCGGCTCTGCGCGAAGATGCGGACATCGTTCTCGTGGGCGAAATGCGCGATTTGGAGACCATTTCCCTCGCGCTCACCGCTGCAGAAACCGGGTTGCTCGTCTTCGGAACGTTGCACACGAACAACGCACGGAAAACGGTCGACCGTTTGATCGACGTGTTTCCCGCGGATCAGCAATCGCAAGTGCGCACCATGCTTTCCGCGTCGCTGCGCGGAGTCGTCGCGCAGTTGCTTCTGAAGAAAACGGCCGAAGCCGGTGGAGGTCGCGTCGCGGTCAACGAAATCCTCGTTTCCACCAGCGCGGTGTCGGCCATCATCCGCGAAGGCGCCACGCAGAAATTGCAGGACGTAATCGTCGCGGGCAAAGGTCAGGGCATGCAATTCATGGACGACGCGATCTGGTTCCATCTGCAACAGGGAAACATTTCGCCGCATGAGGCCTATATGAAGGCCATCGACAAGAGCCGGTTTCGCCCATTTTTGCCTGCGGAAGAACAGGAACTCGGCAACTCTGCGGGATTGTCGCCGGACGAAAAGGCAAAAAAGAAATAAATGATGGTGTTTCACGCTTCCATCGAGGGCGCCCAACACGGCGCAAAATCGCTCCCGGAATTTCTGGCTTACGCCAAACGCTCGGGCGCGGCGGGCGCGCAGCCGTCGAATTTCATGCTCGAAAAAACGAGCGGAGTTGGATTCCAATCTGCGACGAGTATCCGCGATATCTTCGAGCAGAATGGACTGAAACTCGACGGTATTTCCGCCCATTGCCCGTTTTGGGTGCACACCACCGCTTGGACGAGCAGCCCGACGATTCGACCGTTTTTACCCGTCGAAATCGCTTCAAAAAGCGTCGTCGAAATCGAGTCCTGGGCCGAAAATTACCTGCTCCGGCTGCTCGATCTTTGCGCCGAGCTGAAAGTGAAAATCGTCCCGATGTTCTGGGGCGTCGCCTATGGTTGGGAGCTCGCCACCGGCTATCCATGGGGATTCTGGGCGGGGCCGGGTTATGATTTTTTAGCGGAAGGCGACGCCCGGTTTGTGGAAAAAACGCGGAAGATTCGCGATCACGCCCGCTCATTGGGGATTTATCTTTGCCACGAAATTCATCCGGGTTCGAGTGCAATGACAGCGGATGATTTTCTTCGCTTGGTGCGAATTTGCGATGGCGACGCCACGCTCGCGGTCAATGCCGACCCATCGCATTGCTGGGAAGGCGAATCTTGGGAAACGCGGTTTTCAAAAGTCGGCGACCGCATTTTCGCGGCGCACGTGAAGAACTACGTAATCCGCCCCGGCTTTCCGCTGAGAACAATGGAACTCGACTGGAAAAAACGGGCGATGCAATTCACGGATCTCGCCTCGGGCGATCTGAACCTGAATCGTTACGCCGAACTGCTGCTCGCCTCCGGCTACCCACAACGATACCGCGCCGCGATGAAGTGCGAGAGCGCACCATTGGTCGTTGAGGCCGAAAGCGCCCATCGCGAATTGGATTTCACCAGCGCCAGCGGCATCGCTTACGTTCGCGATCATCTCTGTTTTCCCGCCGCAGCCGGTTCCTTCGAGGACGGCATGGGCGCGTAAATCGACTGCAACTCCGCTGAAAAACAAAACGAGGGCACCCCTTGCGAGGTGCCCTGCATTTCAGTGAATGTCCGACTTAAGCGACGGCTGGAGCCTTCGCTTTGACGCGCTCTTTTTTGATGATGCTGCGAACGGTATCGCTCGGCTGGGCACCAACGGAGAGCCAGTATTCGGCACGGGCGAGGTCGAGCGTGACGTTTTCGCCAGCCTTTTTGGTGTCGTAGGTGCCGATCAACTCGATGAACTTGCCATCACGCGGACTGCGGGAATCTGCAACTGCGATGCGGTAAAACGGATGGTTCAAGGAACCTTCACGACGGAGACGAATGGAAACTGCCATAACTAATTTGCGGGTTTTTTGATTGGAGTTGGAGTGTTATCTAAAATTCTTAAACGGGTTTCCTGAAGGCATTTGAGGCATTCTGCCGGGTTTTCCAGCAGCACCGCCCATCATTTTCTTCATGTTACCCATGTTTTTCATCATTTTCTGCATCTGACCAAATTGGGTGAGGAGCGTGTTCACCTCAGTGACCGTCACTCCACTCCCACGGGCGATTCGCTGGCGACGCCGGGCATTTAGAATGTCCGGCTTCGTTCGCTCGTCCAAAGTCATCGACAAAACGATGGCTTCGACCCGCTTCATTTGATTTTCATCAACGGAAAAGCCTTTAAGATTGCCCATCCCGGGCAACATGCCAAGGAGATTTTCCAATGGCCCCAGCTTTTTGATCATTTTGAAGGTGCCGAGGAAATCATTGAGATCGAAAGTCGCCGTGCGGAGCTTCTTTTCCATCCGCATCGCCTCTTCCTGGTCGATCGCTTCCGCCGCTTTTTCGACAAGGCCAACAATGTCGCCCATGCCGAGAATTCTTCCGGCCAAACGATCCGGAACGAAGACCTCGAACTGATCCAGCTTCTCTCCAATGCCGGCAAATTTGATTGGCTGCTTCGTCACTTCGCGCATCGAGAGCGCCGCGCCACCACGAGCATCGCCATCGAGTTTTGTCAGGACCAAACCGGTAACGCCGAGCGCCTCGTGAAAATGCGTCGCCACGCTCACGGCCTGTTGCCCGGTCGCAGAATCGGCCACGAGTAGAACCTCACCCGGCTGTAAAAAATCCCGGACCCGCTTCAATTCCGCCACCAGCAGCTCGTCGATCTCCTGACGTCCGGCCGTGTCATAAATCTCCACGTTCGCATTCTGCGCCTTCGCCCACTCGCTGCCTTCGCGCGCGACTTTGATCACATCCGTCTCACCGGGCTGCGGGCGAAACATCGGCACGCCGATCTGCGCCGCCAGCGTTGCCAATTGCTCGATCGCCGCTGGGCGATGCAAATCGCACGCGATCAACACCGGATTTTTTCCCTGCTTTTTCAGCAGTTTCGCCAGCTTCGCCGACGACGTCGTTTTACCCGCGCCATTGAGTCCGACCATCAAGACTCGGCCGGGTTTGTCGAGCTTCAGTGGTGACGCGTCGCCGCCAAGCAGTGCGGTCAATTCGTCCTGAAAAATTTTGACGATCTGCTGTCCCGGCGAAATGCTCCGCAGCACGTCCTGGCCGAGCGCTTTTTCCTTCACGCGGGCGATAAAATCCTTCGCCACTTGGAAATGCACGTCGGCCTCGAGCAACGCCAGGCGCACCTGACGCATCGCATCGTTGATGTTCGTCTCCGTGATCGCGCCCTGACCACGAAGGTCCTTAAAAACGTCCTGAAGTTTGTCAGCGAGCAGGGAAAACATGCGGACGGAGTATTTAGCGCATTTCGGGCAAACTACAACCCCTCTGCCGTGACGGATTTTCCATTCGACTTAGAGCAAAGTCTGGATTTCCGCGATGACCGTGGCGTGGTCGCGAACATCGTAGTGGAAGCCGCGGAAGCCGACGGACCGCGCAGATTTAATATTCGAGAGAAGGTCGTCGATGAAGCCAGTGTGCTCGGGTGCGACTTTGAATCGACTCTCAGCCAACTGAAAAATCGCCGGGTCGGGTTTCGCCAGCCGCACTTCGTGGGAATAAATCGCGTCGGTGAAATATTGAAAAACCGGGTAGCGCTCGAGGACGAATTCGAGGTGAATCGCGCTGGTGTTCGATAGCAAATAGAGCGGGATTTTTCCGTGGATCGACTGGACGAAATCGACCATCGGCTGGTTGATCGTGAAGATGTCCTGCCAGATTTTTGAAAAATCCAGCGGAGTTCCACGGAAATGGAGAGCTTTTACCACGGCGGTTTCAAATGTGGAGCGATCGATCACGCCCGATTCGCACAGCGTTTTTAGCCGCTCGACCTCGGCCATGGATTGCTCGTTGAAGCCGTCGCTGAGGCGATCCAATTTTTCGTATGCGTGCCGAAAATCGAATTCCAACAACACATTTCCAATATCAAAAATCAGGGCCTGCAACATCTGCGAGGACGTGTAACGGAACTTCCATTGCACTGGAAGTCGAATCAGAAAAATCGGCTGTGGTCCGTTCTACTCGCGGTCGAGTTGGGCGCGAACGACTTGGGCGAGCGCCGACGAGAGATACGGTTTCGGGAGAAAATTCACGCCTTCCTCGACGGGGTCGTCGGCAGCGAGCGTTTCTTTATTAAACCCGCTCGTGTAGATGATTTTTAGGGCGGGCTTCTCCTTTCGGAAATAACGTGCCAGCTCGCTGCCGCCGATGCCACTGGGCATGACGACGTCGGTTAAAAGCAGGTCGATGTCGCCGTTGACGGACTTCCATTTCTCCATGGCTTCTTCGCCGGATTCGGCGGTGTGAATTTGGTAGCCGTAACTTTCGAGAACGTTACTGGCGAGCGCGAGCAGGGCAGGCTCGTCCTCGACAATGAGAATTTTCTCCGCGCCGCCGTCGACTTTGGAATTTTCCATCGGAGTTCCAGTCGATTCATCGAGCCATTCCGCAGGCGTGGCGGGAAGAAAAATACGGAATGTCGCGCCCTGCCGTGGCTGCGAGACGACTTCGATCCAGCCGCGATGTTGTTTGACGGCGTTTTGGACTTCGGCAAGACCCAGGCCGCGTTCCTTGCCGCCGCCTTTGGTGGAGAAAAACGGCTCGAAAATGTGGCTGAGAATCTCCGGCTCGATGCCAGTGCCCGTGTCGGCCACGCTCAGGCAGACGAACTTCCCAACGCGTCCATTGGGATGTGACCCGACTGACTTTCCGTCGATCTCGATCAAGCGCGTGGAGATGACCAGTTGACCGCCGGTCGGCATCGCATCGGAGGCGTTGACGGCGAGGTTGGTGATGATTTGTTCGACCATTGCCGGGTCGATTTGGACTGGCGGCAGACCCGGCGCGTAAGTCGTCTGCAACGTGACGGTATTGCCGAGAATGCTCTGGACGAACTTCGTCTGGCTGGTGAGCAACTCGTTGAGGTCGAGCGTCTTCGGCTGCATGACTTGTTTCCGCGAAAACGTCAGCAAATTCTGGGTCAAATCCGCCGCGCGTTCGGTCGCCGCCGTGATGCGATGGAGGTGTTCGGTCTCCTCTTTTTTGCCTGCGAACCGGCCCTCGAGGATGCCGGTGTAGCCCATGATGATGTTGAGCAAATTATTCAGGTCGTGCGCGATGCCGCCAGCGAGTTGGCCGACGGATTCCATGCGTTGCGCCTGGCGAAGCTGGTTTTCGATGGTCAATCGCTGAGTGATTTCGATGGCGTAGCAATGAACCACCTGCGCGTCTTTCACGGGAAAAAATGACCAGGAAATGGTGCGGCCACGCAGGTTGATCTCGTGTTGCAACGTCGTCTGGCCCGACGCGATGCAGTTCTTGATAATCTCCTGCATGTCGAGCGGCAGAATCGCCAGATCGCCTTCACTGCCAAGGGAACGCGCCAGTTCGCGGGCGGCTTCGTTGAAATAAATCAAGTTCGCCGACGAGGTGAACGACATGATCGGGAACGGGCAAAACTTCGGCAGCGTGGTCAGTTTTCGATTCTCGGTTTCGAGCGCCCGCGCCTCGGAAACGTCCTGGACGATGAGCGACAAACCGATTTGAGTTCCATCGGTATCGAAGTCGGGGAAGCTGCGGACTTGCACGAGCCGTTTGCGTCCGCTACTGGCAACGATTTCGCCTTCGCCGAGGCGCGGGAGCGGTTCTGAATTCGAAAATGATTCGAGTTTCAGTCCATTCAGCGAGTCCGGCGTGAAGAACGAGTGATACGTGTAGCCGGTCAAATCATCGGGCCGCTCCAGCTCCAGCAACCGGCACATTTCCTGATTCACCGTCACCGTGTAGCCGCCCGCGCCCAATCGCCAGACGCCGATCGGGATTTCCGCAATCATCTGGCTGCGATACTGAGCCTCGACGTCGGAGCCGACTTCGTGGGAAAACGACGCCGGTTGCCCGGTGCTGACGATGATCGTTGCGGCCAAAAGCATGACGACGAGGACGAGCAAAAGCAGTCCGTAGAGAAAGAAATCCGCTTCGGGATTGCCAAAAGAGCCGCGCAACATCCAGCCGGCGATGACGACTAATCCGGCGTTGGTCAGGCAGCCGGTGATGATTGGCAGCTTGCGCGAACGCCGTAATTTGCCGGTTCCGGACACGGGCACGATGAAGCCGAGGAGCAGGCAAAGCCCGGCGAAGATCGCAAAGTGAGTCGAGTTGGAGTTGATTGCAGCCAGGAGCACCATGGTGGGAAAGCTGTTTATGAGCCAACTCCATGCGAAAGGTCAAGGCAACGACCCGAGTTTTTTGATTTCGTTCAACCGCAGAATCCGCTCAAACTCGCATCATGAACCATGTGGCGATCATCGGAGCGGGATTGGCGGGACTGAGCGCGGCGCGGCGTTTGCAAGCGGCGGGGTGTGCCGTCACGGTCCTGGAAAAATCGCGAAGTCTCGCTGGGCGTTGCGCGACGCGGCTCTGGAACGGCCACATCGTGGACCATGGCGCGCAGTATTTTACGATGCGAGTTCCAGCGTTCTCTGCGGAAATGGAGCGGGTTTGTGGGGATTCGATTCGGCGAATTGAGGCGCCGATTTTGACGGAAAGAGGGGCGGTTTTGCCGGAGCGAACGCCGCGCTATTACCACGTGAAAGGGAATAATTTCCTCGGTCGCACGCTCGGCGAAGGACTGGATGTTCGGAAAGACACCACCGTGGAATCCGTGACGTCCGTCGATGGAAAATGGCGCGTTGGCGACGAGCTTTACGATCAGGTTTTAATCACCGCGCCCTGGCCGCAGACGGCGAAATTGCTGGGGAGTTTGAGTGAAGTCTGCGACTTCGCACCGAACCTGACGGCGTTTTTTTCCTACGCGATGCCGTGGGAAGGAATGGCGAGGGAGGTTTACGCGCAATCGTTTGCCGATGACGACCTCTCCTGGTCGTCCTGTGAAAACCATAAACTGAATCGAATCCAACCCGGATCAGTCGTCTTCGTGGCGCAGGCTGGGCTGGAATTCTCGCGCCAATGGCTCGAAGCCGAGCCCGCTGAATGGGCCGCGATCCTGCAGAATACACTGGAACTCCGCTGGAAACTCGACCCAGCGGCGCGGTCGGGTCAGTTCACCCATCGCTGGCGTTTCGCGCGCGTCATCGAACCGGTGGAGAAACCGGAATTGCCGCGTGGGTTGTTCGTGGCAGGCGATGCATTTACCGAATCGCGAGTCGAATCCGCCTGGCTTTCCGGCTTTGAAGCAGCCGAGCAGATGCTCCGGTCTTAGCGGCAGCGTTCGCCGAGCCATTCGAGGAGCTCGCCAGCGGTAGCAAACGACTCCAGCCGCGACTTCGCTTTCTCATCCCGAAAGACGCGGACCAATGCGCCGACCAGTCGTAAATAATCCGCCGCCATCGATGAGGGGACTGCAACTCCGATGATAAATTTGACCTCTTCGCCGTTCGTCAGGACCGGCGTCCGTAGACGGACAAACGACATCACGAGTTGGCGCACGAAATCGCCACGTCCATGCGGCAACACTAGTCCCCCACCCACGCTGGTTCCATTTTTTGCCTCGCGCTCCATGACGGCCGCCGAAAACGCTTTCCAATCCAACATCTGCGGGTCGTTTCGCAGCATCCCGACCGCCTTTTCCACGGCTGCGGCGGAATCCGTGGCGTCCACGTCGAGGGCGATATTGCGAGTCGTGAGAGTTTCTTCCAGTGTAATCATACGTTGGAGCCACTCCACTTTAGCTTCTGACGGAGCACTTCGGAGAAAGGCAATTCCGGCAACATCACCAGCGGCAACGTCGCGCTGGATTTCGTGATCGATAACGTATCACCCACTTCGAGGGAAAA